>NZ_CP015285.1:302500-602500 GCF_001639105.2 Azospirillum humicireducens | reverse complement strand
CCAGGTCAGGTCATGACGGGACGGTATGTTGTGCCGGGCCCACATGACGAAGATCAGCGCCACGCCGACGATGAAGGTGAAGCCCAGGAAGTTGTGCGCCAGCTTGCCGTAATGGGTGAAGGCGGCGAAGGGCTCCGGGCCGATCAGCGGCAGCAGGGTGTAGCGGCCGTACAGAACGTTCAGGCCCGAGATGGCCAGCACGACGAAGCTGCTGGCGGTCAGCCAGTGCACGCCGCGCTCGAAGGCATTGAAACGCTCGATCGTCCTGCCCGTCTTCTCGCCGTCGATGCGGATGCGGCCGCGGACCAGGAAGAACAGCACCAGCAACGCCATGATGCCGGCAAGCACCCACGAGCCGTACTGGCTGAGCGGTCCGTTGCGCACCGCGCGCCAGGCCTCACCTTCCGACTGGATCAGGACGCCGGCCTGCTTGTTGGGGATGGAGACGGTTCCCCGTTCGCCCAGCCGGATGCCGTGCCAGCTCTCTGCCACGCTTTTCCCCGGAACCTGGGTCGGCACCGGCGGCGCGTCACGGTCGATCTGCTGCGTGTTGGCCTGCTGATCGGCCGGACCGCCGAGGCGGACGCTGGACTGGGCGCCGGCCGGCGATGCCGCGCCGGCGGCAAGGCCGATCCCGAGCAGCAGAGCGGCGATAGCCGCCTTCATGCGATGACCTTCCATCGGACGCTCCCTATCGCACACCCTGATAGGCGGTGCGCCGTTCCAGCGCACGCACCTCGTCCGCGGTGCGCGGCGTGTCGGCCGCGCCCCGGTAGACGCCCTTGTCCAGATGGATCGGGCGCGGGGTCGCATCCTCCTGGCACCCGGCCAGGAGGAGCGAAGCGCCAAACACCAGCAGGACAATGCGCGTCCCCACCATCGTCACCGTCACAGCCCCTGCTTCTGCACGGGCAGACCACCGGCGCCGCCGCCGGTGCCCTGGAACAGCGAGCCGCCGGGCTGGCCGCGCTCCTGACCCGACTTGGTCTGGTAGGCGGTGCCCCAGCCCCAGGCGCCGGAGCCGAAACCGCGGGCGGTCACGCGCTCGCGGTAGATGTCCGACACCTTGTCGGCGTCACCGGCCAGCAGCGCCTTGGTCGAGCACATCTCGGCGCAGAGCGGCAGCTTGCCTTCGGCCAGACGGTTGCGGCCGTATTTCTTGAACTCGGCTTCCGAATTGTCGGGTTCGGGGCCACCGGAGCAGAAGGTGCACTTGTCCATCTTGCCGCGGGTGCCGAAGTTGCCGGCCTGCGGGTACTGCGGCGCGCCGAACGGGCAGGCGTAGAAGCAATAGCCGCAGCCGATGCACAGGTCCTTGTTGTGCAGGACCACGCCTTCGGCGGTCTGGTAGAAACAGTCGACCGGGCAGACCGCCATGCAGGGCGCGTCGGAGCAATGCATGCAGGCGACCGAGATCGTCCGCTCGCCCGGCTTGCCGTCGTTGATGGTCACGACGCGGCGGCGGTTGATGCCCCAGGGCACCTCATTCTCGTTCTTGCAGGCGGTGACGCAGGCGTTGCACTCGATGCAGCGCTCGGCGTCGCACAGGAACTTCATCCGGGCCATGGTTCAAACTCCTGTGCGTCAGGCCGCCTGGATGCGGCAAAGGGTGGTCTTGGTTTCCTGCATCTGGGTCACCGAATCGTAGCCGTAGGTGGTCGCCGTGTTGGCGGCCTCGCCCAGCACGATCGGGTCGGCCCCGGCCGGGTATTTGGAGCGCAGATCCTGCCCCTGATACACGCCGCCGAAATGGAAGGGCATGAAGGCGACGCCGCGGCCGACACGCTCGGTCACCATGGCCTTGACCTTCACCTTGCCCTTTTCCGGGCCTTCAACCCAAACCAGCTGGCCGTCCTTGATGCCGGCATTGTTGGCGTCGAACGGGTTGATCTCGACGAACATGTCCTGCTGCAGCTCGGCCAGCCAGGGGTTGGACCGCGTCTCGTCGCCGCCGCCCTCATACTCGACCAGACGGCCGGAGGTGAGGATGATCGGGTATTCCTTCGACACGTCGCGGTCCTGGATGGACTTGTACAGCGTCGGCACGCGCCAGGACTTGGTGTCCTTGTAGGTCGGATAGCTGGCGACCAGATCGCGGCGCGGGGTGTAGAGCGGCTCGCGGTGGATCGGAACCGGGTCCGGGAAGTTCCAGGCGACGCAACGCGCCTTGGCGTTGCCCGGCGGGTTCAGGCCGTGCTTGATCGCCACGCGCTGGATGCCGCCCGACAGGTCGGTGGTCCAGGACACCGTGCCGATCTTGTCGCCGCCGATCTTCTGGATGACCGCCAGTTCCTCCGGCGTCAGGTCCGCGTCGAAGCCCAGCTTCTGGAGCATCGCCATGGTGACTTCCGGATAGCCGTCCTTGATCTCCGACCCTTCCGGATAGGAGCCCTCGGCCAGCAGCGTCACGCCGTTGCGCTCCACGCCGAAGCGGGCGCGGAAGGCGCCGCCGCCCTGGGCGACCGGCAGCGAGGTGTCGTACAGGTTGGCGGAGCCCGGATGCTTCATCTCCGGCGTGCCCCAGCAGGGCCAGGGCAGGCCGAAATACTCGCCGTCGCACGGGCCGCCGACGGCGCGCAGCGTGGTCTTGTCGAAGGTGGCCTGATGCTGCATGTGCAGCTTCAGACGTTCAGGCGACTGGCCGGTGTAGCCGACGGACCACATGCCGCGGTTCCATTCGCGGGTGATGTCCTCGATCACCGGGACTGTGCCCTCGACCTTGATGTTCTTGAACAGCGGTCCGGCAAAACCGAACTTCTTCGCGAACAGATACATGATCTCATGGTCCACCTTCGATTCGAAGAGCGGCTCCATGATCTTGTCCGACCATTGGACAGAGCGGTTGGACGCGGTGCGTGAGCCGACCGTCTCGAACTGGGTGGCGGCCGGCAGCAGGTAGAAGTTGTCCTTGCGGTCGGGTAGAACGGCGGTCATCGTCGGGAATGGATCGACGACGACCAGCAGCTCCAGCGTCTCCATCGCCTTCTTCATGTCGGGCAGACGGACCTGGCTGTTTGGCGCGTGGCCCCAGAAGACCATGCCCTTGACCGGGTTCGGCTGGTCCAGGTTCTCCTTGGCTTCCAGGACGCCGTCGAACCAACGGGACACCGGAATGCCGGTGGCCTCCATCAGCTTCTTGTCCTTGAAGCGGGCCAGAACCTCGTCATACGGCACGTCCCAGACGCGCGCCCAATGGCGCCACGCCCCCTCGGCCAGACCGTAATAGCCGGGCAGGCTGTCGGAGGTGACGCCGAAGTCGGTCGCACCCTGCACGTTGTCGTGGCCGCGGAAGATGTTGGTGCCGCCGCCGGCCACGCCGACATTGCCCAGCGCCAGCTGCAGCACGCAATAGGCGCGGGTGTTGTTGTTGCCGATGTGGTGCTGGGTACCGCCCATGCACCAGACCAGTGTGCCCGGACGGTTGGAAGCCAGAGTGCGGGCGACGCGCTGCAGTTGCGAGCCCGGAACGCCGGTGACGCGCTCGACCTCTTCCGGCGTCCACTTGGCAACCTCGGCGCGGATGTCGTCGAAGCCGTAGACACGCTTGGCAATGTAGTCCTTGTCCTCCCAACCGTTCTGCAGAACGTGCCAGAGGATGCCCCAGACCAGCGCCACGTCGGTGCCCGGACGGAAGCGGATGTATTCGTCGGCCTTGGCGGCGGTGCGGGTGAAGCGCGGATCGGCGACGATCAGCGGGGCGTTGTTCTGCTCCTTCGCCTTCAGCACATGCATCATGGCGACGGGATGCGCCTCGGCGGCGTTGGAGCCGATGAAGAACAGCGCGCGCGACTTCTGGATGTCGTTGTAGCTGTTCGTCATGGCGCCGTAGCCCCAGACGTTCGCCACGCCGGCCACGGTGGTGGAGTGGCAGATGCGCGCCTGATGGTCGACGTTGTTGGTGCCCCAGAAGGCCGCGAACTTGCGGAACAGATAGGCCTGTTCGTTGCTGTGCTTGGCGGAGCCGAGCCAGAACACCGAATCCGGGCCGGACTGCTCGCGGATCGACAGCAGCTTGGAGCCGACCTCCTCGATCGCCTGGTCCCAGCTGATCCGGGTCCATTTGCCGTCGACCATCTTCATCGGATAGCGCAGGCGGCGGTCGCCGTGGGCGTGCTCGCGTACCGAGGCGCCCTTGGCGCAGTGCGCGCCCAGGTTGATCGGGCTGTCGAAGCCGGGCTCCTGCCCGATCCAGACGCCGTTCTGCACCTCGGCCACCACCGTGCAGCCGACGGAGCAGTGGGTGCAGATCGACTTGACCTGCTTGACGGGCGCGCCGGCGATGGCCGCCGCGGTGGCGGCGTCGGCCTTCTTCACCATGCCGAACGGCATCGCGGAGGCGAGCGCGGCACCGCCGGCGGCGATGCCGGAGGTGCGCAGGAAGGCGCGGCGGTCGACCGTCACGCCGGTGGCGGAGGCCAGCGTCTGGGTCAGCGTGCGGGCAAGGTGACGGCCGCCCGAGGTGGCCGAGCTTTTCTTGATGAGCATCGGGGCGTTCCTCTTAGAAGCGGCTCAGTTCGTAGACCCGACGGACATGGTCGGTCTCGCGATAGCCGGTGGAGGTGGTCGTCTCCGCCGGGGCGGCCTCCGCGGTCCCGCCGGTGGCGGTCACCCCGGCGGCGACGGCGCCCAGCGCACCGACGCCCAGGCCGGCGACGCGAAACAGGTCGCGCCGGGCGAGCGCCTTGTCGATGTTCTGGGGGTCCGTGTTCTGCTTGGCTGCTTCTGCTTTGGCTTTGACCGCATTCCGCGTCATGGCTTCGCTCCTCACCTTTACGCCGCAAGGTCGAAGGCGCGCGCCTCGACCGCCAGAAAACTTCGTCCGACCGCGCCGACCGCCCGGTAGAAGCGGGCCGACGGCGAGGTTTCCAAATCCGCGAAGAACCGCCCGGCCCAGGAGCCGACATGGCGGTCGAAGAATGCCCGCTGCGCCTGGAGATCGACCGTTCCGCCGTCCTCCGGCGCGAATTCGCCGCCGATCAGGCCGGCCATCATCTCGCACAGCGCTGCGATGTGATCCTCCGGCTCCGTCACGCCGTCGGCGCGGGCGATGCCCAGCCGCGCCATGTGGACGCGCAGCTCCGCCAGCGGCTTCTCGTTCAGGAATCCAGTCAGATAGTACGAGCCGTAGGGAGTGCGCTCGCTGCCGCCGACGCCGATGAAGAGAGTGGTGAACTCCTCCTCCACCGCGGCGGGGTCGCTGCCGCGCGCCGCTTCGGCCAACTGGTTCAGCGCCGCGCCGAACTCGCCGCCCTCCCCCGCCACGCCGGCCAGCGCGGCCAGGAAGTCCGCGTCGGGCGCGCGCGACAGCAGGCGGGCCAGCAGGCCGTACACCTGCGCACGCAGCAGTTCCTCCTCCGCGACCGCGGGGGAACCGGTATGACCGACGGCCCTGGACACGCCGCAAACTCCTCCCGGACACACAGACGGGGATGCCGGCGTCCGCGATCACACCGCGCGCCGTCCGTTGGCCCCGTCCTAAACCAATTTTGATGCACCTGCGAAAAGCCTTTGCCTTACAGTGGCTTAGCATTGCACAGACAGATAATAGAAGGACTGAACCTATCCTTTTGTCAACCAAGGACACGTCCAGAAGTGGAGACAAATGAAACTTTGTCTCCGCGCTATGCTCGCGCTAACAGAGCGCCCCTTGGCTTTAAAGGGGTTTGATCCGGCGTGACGATCAGCCGCAATTCGAGAGGAAATTTGCGAGGGGGAAGGATCCTCCCTCTCCCGCCCCGGGAGAGGGAAGGGGCCCGCCGCATAGCGGTGGGAAGGGTGAGGGGTGGCGCAAGGATCAGGTAAGTTCGGGACTCTTGGATTGCCCCTCACCCTCCCCACTTCGTGGGTCCCCTCCCTCTCCCGGGACGGGAGAGGGCTCTGCGGTCTTCGCCCCTTCCGCAGCCTCGTCCAACATGTTCAGGAAGCCCTCGCCGACGCGGTAGAGGGTCTTCACCGGGACGTTGCCGGTGAACAGGCTGGCATAGTCGTCGGCGTAGTCCTTCAGCCCGTCGTCGTTGGCGTAGATCGGGTCGGAGGTCCACAGCTTGCGCAGAGCCTGACGGTGCAGATCCTCCGGCACCTCGGCGCGCAGGAACGGAGTGAAATCGGACTCCCCGGTCAGTTCCTCGACCGGCGGCAGATCCTTCAGCGGGTCGTCAGCCTCGTCATCCGCGTCCTGCGGAGCGTCCGGCTGCGCCGCCTCGGCCGGCGCCTCGTCGGCGATCGCGACCGGAAGGGCCGCCGCGTCCTCGACGGGCGGCGGAACGTCGACGGCGTCCGGCTCCGGCTTGACGGCGGTGCGCTTCAGGCGTGACCAGCGCGACAGGAAGGCTTCGCCGCTCATTGCCGCCGGTCATCCTTCTCGAAGTGGCGCTTGCGTTCACGCTTGTGGAAGGGGACGTCGACATGGTGCTGCTCGACGAAATCGCGCACCAGCGCGATCACCTCCGCCGGCATCGGCACGGTGTCCACGACGTCGGCGCCGACCTGATAGCCCTCCCCTTCATGGGCCGACGCGGTGACGGTGAAGGGCACCAGCTCCTCTCCGTCGGGACCTGGGCGCATCACCACCCACAGGCGCGGCGGGTCCTGCGACAGGTTCAGGCGATACCCCTCGGTGTCGGTGCGGAACAGCTCCAGCGTCAGGGTGACGGCATGGCTGTGGGTCCAGCCCTCGCCCTCCATCAGGACGCGACCGGGAGGATCGACCGGGCCGGCGCCGGGGATGACCGACACCGGGCGCCAGCTCCACTCGGCCCAGGCGGTGACGCCGCGGCGCCGCTCCACCACGATGCCCAGCGGCATGGTTTCGATGCGCTCGAGCGATTGGGTGCCGAGAGGTTCCGTCATCATGCGCGTCCCGACGCCAGCAGGCGTTCCGCCTCGGCCAGATCCTCCGGCCGGTTGGTGTTGAAGAAGGGATCCACAGAATTGGCCGGCTCGACGTCGAAATCGGCGACGGCCAGCCGGTAGCGGGCGGTCCAGGCATCGACCTTGCGGATGCCCTCCTCCACCATCGCCCGGCGCAGATCGCCGGCCAGCCGGATCGGCCAGAGCCCGAAGACCGGATGCTCCTGCCCGCCGGACCGGGCACAGGCGAGGTCGGCACCCTCCCGCTCCAACGCCGCGGCCATGCGGGTGACGAGATCGCGCGGGATGAAGGGCGCATCGGTGGCGAAGCTGGCGACCCATCCGATGCCGGGGGCGGTTCCGCGCATCCACTCCATGCCGGTCAGCACGCCGGCGAGCGGGCCGGCATAGCCCTCGACCACATCCGCCGCCACCGGCAGATGGAGATGGGCAAAGCGGGCCGGGTCGCCGTTGGCGTTCAGCACCAGCGGGCCGACCTGCGGCCGGACGGTGGCGACGATCCGTTCCAGGATGGTCTGGCCGCCCAGCGGGCGCAGGCACTTGTCGCCGCCGCCCATCCGCCGCGACAGGCCGCCGGCCAGCAGGACGCCGCCAATATCGGGGTGCGCTGTGTCAGTCGTCATCGCGGCTTCCCTTGCGTCCATGCCGGCGGTCCTCGTCCGCGGTCGCGGCCGTATCGGCGTCGAAGACCAGCCGGTCGGTGCCGGCCAGCGCGATGAA
This sequence comes from Azospirillum humicireducens, assembly GCF_001639105.2. Taxonomy (NCBI): domain Bacteria; kingdom Pseudomonadati; phylum Pseudomonadota; class Alphaproteobacteria; order Rhodospirillales; family Azospirillaceae; genus Azospirillum; species Azospirillum humicireducens. Next base: position 594,910 of record NZ_CP015285.1, on the reverse strand, counting down.
GCGCTTGCCCTTGGCCCGGCCGACCAGAGTCAGGTTGGCCTGCCGCGCCAGCTGCACGCCCCAGGCGGTGAAGCCGGAGCGCGATACCAGGATCGGAATACCCATCTGCACCGTCTTGATGACCATTTCCGAAGTCAGGCGCCCGGTGGTGTAGAAAATCTTGTCCCCGGCCGGAATGCGGTTCAGATGCATGTAGCCGGCGACCTTGTCCACCGCATTGTGGCGGCCGACATCCTCCATGTAGACCAGCGGCCGGTCCTCCTGGCACAGAACGCAGCCATGGATGGCCCCGGCCTCCAGATACAGGCTGGGCTGCAGGTTGATCTGCTTCGACAGCGCATAGATCCACGAGGTGCGGAGCCGGACGTCGGCGGGCAGATGGATTGACTCGAAGGTCTCCATCACGTCGCCGAAGGCAGTGCCCTGGGCGCAGCCCGAGGTCAGCGTCTTCTTCTTCAGCTTGGATTCATAATCGGTCGCGCGTTCGGTGCGGACGACGACGGTGTCGGTTTCCTCGTCCACGTCGATGCCGGTGATGCGGTCGTCGCGCCGCAGCATGTTCTGGTTCAGCAGATAGCCGACGGCCAGACAGTCGGGATAGTCGCCGATCGTCATCATCGTGACGATCTCCTGCCCGTTCAGGTACAGGGTCAGCGGCCGTTCCACCGTGACGGCGGTTTCGATCCCGCGGCCGTCCTGGTCCAGGCCGCGGACACGCTCCGTCAGCTTGGGGTTCGCCGGGTCCGGCGCTATGGTGAAGGTCTTAAGACTCATGGTAGGGCTCATGCGCGCGAGTGTGGGCGAGCGCCGTCCTTCGGACAAGCCCCGTCCCGAGCTATTCCATTTTTGATCTGGAGCCGATGCACGACTTTTCCCAGGCCATGGCGCTGGCCCTCACCATGATCGCGACGCTCGACGCGGGGCTGATCAAGATCGTCGGCCTGTCGCTGCGGGTCAGCCTGACCGCCGTCGCCGCCGCAACGCTGATCGGTCTGCCGCTGGGGGCCGCCGTTGCCGCGCTGAGCTTTCCCGGCCGGCGGGCCGTCGCCATCCTGCTGAACACGATGATGGGGCTGCCGCCGGTGGTGGTCGGGCTGGTGGTCTATCTGCTGCTGTCGCGCTCCGGTCCCTTCGGCGTTCTCGGGCTGCTGTTCACGCCCACCGCGATGATCGTCGCCCAGACGGTGATGATCGTGCCGATCGTCGCCTCGCTGTCCCGCCAGACGGTCGAGGATCTGCTGATCGAGTATGACGATTTGCTGCGCGTCACCGGCACCGGGCCGTTCCGGACGTTGGCCACCCTGCTGGCGGAGGCACGCTGGAGCCTCGTCACCACCGTGCTCGCCGGCTTCGGCCGCGCATCGGCGGAGGTCGGGGCGGTGATGATCGTCGGCGGCAACATCGAGCATGTCACCCGCGTCATGACCACCGCCATCGCGCTGGAGACCAGCAAGGGCGACCTGCCGATGGCGCTGGCGCTCGGCCTCGTCCTGATGACCCTGTCGCTGGCCGTCAACCTCACCGCATCCCTGCTGAAGGAGACGGGCGGGCGCGCATGACCGGAGCCGATTGCTCCGGTATGCGGCAAAATCGACGGAAGCTTGGCAAGTCTTTGCAAGGACGGCCGGTCCGCGCTATGCCTTTCAGGAAACAACGCCTGTTGGAGGAGTGACGCGATGCTGCGCCGTTCATTCGTGCTGGGGGTCGCTGCTGCCGCGGCCCTGACCGGTTTGATCCAGGCCGCCGCCCCGTCGGCCGCATCCGCTGCCGATCGTTTCATCACGGTGGCCTCCACCACCTCGACCGAGGATTCCGGCCTGTTCGGCTCCATCCTTCCGAAATTCACCGCCAAGACGGGGATCGAAGTGCGCGTCGTCGCCAAGGGCACCGGCCAGGCCATCGACCTCGCCAAGCGCGGCGACGCCGACGTGCTGTTCGTCCACCACAAGCCGTCGGAGGAGAAGTTCGTCGCCGAAGGCTTCTCCACCCTGCGCAAGCCGGTGATGTACAACGACTTCGTCATCGTCGGCCCGGCCGCCGACCCGGCCGGCATCAAGGGCGGCAAGGATGTCGCCGCCGCCCTCTCGAAGATCGCCGCCTCCAAGGCTCCCTTCGTGTCGCGCGGCGACGACAGCGGCACCCACAAGGCCGAACTCGCGCTGTGGAAGACCGCCAGCCTCGAGCCGGCCAAGGCCGACGGCGGCTGGTACCGCTCCATCGGCCAGGGCATGGGACCGACGCTGAACACCGCCGCGGCGATGAACGGCTACACCCTGACCGACCGCGGCACCTGGCTGAACTTCAAGAACCGCGGCCCGCTGACAGTGCTGGTGGAGGGTGACAAGCGCCTGTTCAACCAGTATGGCGTGATGCTGGTCAACCCGGCGAAGTTCGCCCACGTCAAGGCGGCGGACGGGCAGGCCTTCGTCGACTGGCTGGTTTCGGCCGAGGGTCAGAAGGCCATCGCCGATTACACCATCAACGGCGAACAGCTGTTCTTCCCCAACGCCAACGAGCCGGGGGCGTAAGGCGGGGGCTTTCTTGCGACCCTGACGATCCGCAAGGGTCGCAAGAACGGTCCAAACAGCGTTTGTCCGGATCGATCCCGATAAGATTCCCGTTCCCATCGCGCCGCATTCCCCCATATGAGTGTCGCAGGCCAGGGGCGTCAGCCCCAAGCGACAGGAGTTTTTGGGACGATGAAGATCGGCGATCGGACGGTTCTCGTCTGCGACTGCGCGCACAGCATCGCACTGGACGGGGCAGCGCTGGGCAAGGCTTGCGGCGACGGCAGCGCCGTCACCGTGCACACCCAGCTGTGCCGGGCGCAGCTCGACCGCTTCGAGAAGGCGGTCGCCAACGGCCAGCCGCTGCTGGTCGCCTGCACGCAGGAGGCACCGCTGTTCAGCGAGGTCGCGGCGGAGGTGGCGCCGGACACCGCGCTGACCTTCACCAACATCCGCGAGCGCGCCGGCTGGTCGGACGAGGGCGCCCAGGCGCTGCCGAAGATCGCCGCGCTGCTGGCCGAGGCCGCCTTGCCGATCCCGCCGACCGGCGCCCTGACCCTGACCTCCCAGGGCACCTGCCTGGTCTACGGCACCGACGAGCGCGCCATCGAGGCCGGGCGGCAACTGGCGAAGCACCTGGACGTCACAATCCTGCTGTCCAACCCCAAGGACATCGCCCCGCCGCAGGTGATGGATGTCGCGATCTTCCGCGGCCGCATCCGCAGCGGGCGCGGCTGGGTCGGCGCCTTCGAGATCGTGGTGGACGACTATGCACCGGCATTGCCCTCCTCGCGCGGAACGCTGGGGTTCGAGCCGGTGCGGCAGGGGGCGTCGGCCCGCTGCGACCTGATCCTCGACCTGACCGGCGGCACGCCGCTGTTCCCCGACCACAAGCGCCGCGACGGCTACATCCGCCCCGATCCAGACAACGCGGTCCAGGTGGCCAACGCGCTGCTGGAGATCGCCGATCTGGTCGGCGAATTCGAGAAGCCGCGCTTCGTCGACTTCAAGGCCGACCTCTGCGCCCATTCGCGCAGCCGCAAAACCGGCTGCACCCGCTGCCTCGACGTCTGTCCGACCGGTGCGGTCACGCCCAACGGCGACCATGTGGCCATCGACCCGCATGTCTGCGCCGGCTGCGGGTCCTGCGCCGCAGTCTGCCCGACCGGGGCCGCCACCTATGCCCTGCCACCTGCAATCACCGTCTATGAGCGGCTGCGCACGCTGCTATCCACCTACCGGAAGGCCGGCGGCACCGCTCCGGCACTGCTGATCCACGACACGCGCCACGGCGACGAGCTGGTCGGAATGATGTCGCGCTATGGCCGCGGCCTGCCGGCCCGACTGCTGCCCTTCGCCCTGCACGAGGTGACGCAGGTCGGCATCGACCTGTTCGCGCTGGCGCTCGCCTATGGCTGCACCCATGTCCGCGTGCTGACCGGTCCGGGGAATGAGGGGGAGACCGCAGGGCTGGCCTCGCAGGTCGGGCTGGCGGAGGCCGCCTTCAGCGGGCTCGGCTACGGCTCCGGCCGGGTGGCGGTGATCGACGCCGCCGATCCGGACGCAGTGGCGGACGAACTGTGGGCCCTGCCGGCGGACCCGGTTGAGGCCGGGATGTTCCTGCCGATGGGACCGAAGCGCACGGTGACGATGCTGGCGCTGCGCCACCTGCACAAGGTCGCCCCCGCCCCGGTGGAGGTGCTGCCGCTGCCGCCGGGCGCCCCCTTCGGCCGGGTTTCGGTCGATGTGGAGGGCTGCACGCTCTGCCTGTCCTGCGTCGGCGCCTGTCCGACCGGTGCGCTGCTCGACAATGCCGACAAGCCGATGCTGTCCTTCGCCCAGGATGCCTGCGTGCAGTGCGGCCTGTGCAAGACCACCTGCCCGGAGAAGGTCATCTCGCTGGTGCCGGAGATCGACTTCCGCGACCGTGCGCGCGGTGCGGCGGTGATCAAGGAGGAGGAACCCTTCTGCTGCGTCTCCTGCGGCAAGCCCTTCGCCGCCAGGTCGGCGATCGAGAAGATCGTGACGGCGCTGGCGGGCAAGCATTCGATGTTCGCGACGCCGGAGGCCGCCAACCGCATCCGCATGTGCGAGGACTGCCGCGTCCGGGACCAGTTCGAGCGCGGCAACGAGCCTTTCGCCCTGGGCCGCCCGCCGGTGCCCCGCACCACCGACGACGACCTGCGCGAACGCGAGGAAGCCCAGCAGCACGCACAACTGGCGGCAGTGCGACAAAAGCTGATGTGACGCCAGGAACCCTTGATCGCCGTCAAAGTCGGCATACCGTGATGTGGAATACGCTCCTGCGATCGTTGCGCATCGTATGTGTAGCGAACATATACTGTGGCGGCCCGCCAGCGGCCGCCCGTGGAGTCCACCGATGATCGATCCTGTGTCCGAAGCCCAATCGCCAGCAGCCATCGCTCCGCTGATCGACCCGTTCGGCCGGAAGGTGGAGTATCTGCGCGTGTCGGTGACCGACCGTTGCGACCTTCGCTGCGTCTACTGCATGGCGGAGGACATGAGCTTCCTGCCCAAGGCGGAGGTTCTGACGCTGGAGGAGCTGGACCGGCTGTGCAGCGCCTTCGTCAAGCTCGGCACGCGCAAGCTGCGGCTGACCGGCGGCGAGCCGCTGGTGCGGCGCGACGTGATGCGGCTGATCCGCTCGCTCGGCCGCCACATCGAGTCGGGCGACCTGGACGAGCTGACGCTGACCACCAACGGCACCATGCTGTTCAAGCATGCCGACGGGCTCTACGAGGCGGGGGTGCGGCGCATCAACGTCTCGCTCGACACGCTGGACCCGCACAAGTTCCAGGCCATCACCCGCTGGGGCAAGCTCGACAAGATCCTGGGCGGCATCCAGGCGGCCAAGGACGCCGGGCTGAAGATCAAGATCAACACGGTGGCGCTGAAGGGCGTCAACGACGACGAGGTCCACCGGCTGGTGGCCTGGTGCGGCGAGCAGGGCTTCGACCTGACCTTCATCGAGGTGATGCCGATGGGCGACATCGGCGAAGGTGCCCGCATGGACCAGTATTGGCCGCTGACCATGCTGAAGGCCGAGCTGCAGAAGCGCTGGACGCTGACCGAGAGCGATCACCGCACCGGCGGCCCCGCCCGCTATGTGCGGGTGGAGGAGACCGGCCAGCGTGTCGGCTTCATCACGCCGCTGACCCACAATTTCTGCGAAAGCTGCAACCGCGTTCGGCTGACCTGCACCGGCACGCTCTACATGTGCCTTGGCCAGGAAGATGCCGCCGACCTGCGCACGCCGCTGCGCGTCAGCGACGAGGACGGTCCGCTGATCGACGCGGTGCGCGAGGCGATCACCCGCAAGCCCAAGGGTCACGACTTCATCATCGACCGCCGCCACCAGGGTCCGGCGGTGGGGCGGCATATGAGTGTGACAGGGGGCTGAGGCCGCCATGCCCCTGCCCTTCCTGACCGGCCTGCGCGTCATCGACCTCGGGCAGTATCTGCCGGGGCCGCATGCGGCCCAGCTTCTCGGCGACCTGGGCGCCACGGTGGTGAAGGTGGAGCCGCCGGCGGGCGATCCGCTGCGCCGGCTCGGTCCCACCGACAGCGACGGCACCACCGCCGCCTACAAGCTGCTGAACGCCGGCAAGACCGTCATCCGCCTCGACCTGAAATCGGCGGACGGGCGCAAGGCGCTGGAAGGGCTGCTGGAGAAGGCCGACGCGCTGATCGAGAGCTATCGGCCGGGCGTGATGGACAAGCTGGGGCTGGGGCGCGAACGGTTGCGGCGGCTCAATCCGCGTCTGGTCCATGCCAGCCTGTCGGGCTGGGGCTATGACGGCCCCTATGCCACGCGGGCCGGGCACGACTTGAACTACATGGCGGTCGGCGGCGGGCTCGATGCCTCCGGGCTGCCGGACCGGCCGGTCATCAGCTACCTGCCGGTCGCCGACTTCGCCTCGGCCCAGCAGACGGCGCTGGCGGTGGCCGGTGCTCTGTTCGGGCGGGAACGCTCGGGCCACGGCTGTTTCCTCGACCTGTCGATCATGGAAACGGTGCTGGGCTGGCAGGGGCTGAACCTGACCGCGGCGGCGCGCGGGACCATGCCGAAACGCGCCGAGGCGCTGCTGTCGGGCGGTGCCGCCTGCTACCGCATCTATCGCACCGCCGATGGCCGCTTCGCCACCCTGTCGGCGCTGGAACCCAAATTCTGGCATGGCTTCTGCGAGGCCGTCCGCCGCCCCGACTGGATCGCCCGCCAGGACGACCCGCTACCCCAGGCCGCCCTGACGGCGGAGCTGGAGGCGCTGTTCGCGACGCGGACCCTGGCGGAGTGGAAAGCCCTGCTCGACCCGGTCGATTGCTGTTTCGAGGCGTTGCCCGAGCTGGCGGAAATTCACGCCCACCCTCACGTCGCCGCGCGCGGGCAAGTCCGGGTCACGGACGGACCGGAACCGCTGGTGGAAACGCTGATGGGCCTGCGCGTCGACGGCGCCCCGCCGCCGGAGCGCGCGCCGTTGCGGGAAAGCGACGTCGCTGCGGTGCTGGCCGGCTGGAAGTAGCGCTCAGCCCTCCCGCCGGTAGGGCGACAACTCCTCGCCCAGCGCTTCGATCTCCGCCTCCACCGCAGGCCGCTCCTGAGCCAGATAGCGGTCCACCGCGCGGCGGAAACCGGGATCGGCGATCCAGTGGGCGCTGTAGGTCGGCACCGGCAGATAGCCGCGCTGGATCTTGTGTTCGCCCTGTGCCCCGGCCTCGACCCGCGCCAGTCCGCGGTCGATGGCGAAATCCAGCGCGCGGTAATAGCACGCCTCGAAATGCAGGAAGCGGTAGCGCCCGTCCGAACCCCAATTGCGGCCGTACAGCGCATCGTCGCCCAGCAGGTTCAGCGCCCCCGCCACCCACTCCCCGCCATCCTCGCACATCACCAGAACCACCCGGTCGGCCATCGTCTCGCCCAGCAGCTGGAAGAAGCGGCGGTTGAGATAGCCTCCGCCCCATTTGCGGTCGGTGGTGTCCAGATAGAAGCGGTGGAAAGCGTCCCAATGCTCCGGCTTCAGGTCGCCGCCGGTCAGGGTGTGCAGGCGGACACTGCTGTCCGCGACCTCGCGCCGCTCCTTGCGGATGGCCTTGCGCTTGCGGGAATTCAACGCATCGAGGAACTCCTCGAAGCTGCCATAGCCGCGGTTGTGCCAATGATACTGCACGCCGGTCCGCTGCAGCCAGCCGGCCCTGCCCAGCCGGTCCCAATCCGCGCGCTCCGGGAAGGTGACATGGGTGGAAGATACTCCGTAGCGCTCCGCCACCTGCTCCAGAGCCGCGATCAGCGCGTCGGCGACCGCATCGGCCTGCGGCCCCGGCGCCACCAGCAGCCGGGGACCCGGCACCGGCGTGAAGGGAACCGCCACCTGCAGCTTGGGGTAATAGCTGCCGCCCGCCCGCTCATAGGCATTGGCCCAGGCGTGGTCGAACACATATTCGCCGTAGGAATGGCTTTTCAGGTAGGCAGGCACCGCGCCCACCATCCGCCCGGACCCGTCATAGGCGGCAAGATGGCTGGGCTGCCAGCCGGATTTGCCGGCCGCCGACCCCGAATCCTCCAGCGCCAGGAGAAAGGCGTGGGACAGGAACGGGTTGCCGGGACCGGCGCAGGCGTCCCAGCCCTGCTGGTCCGCCTCGCCGATCCCGGTCAGAACCTTGACGGTGATCGCGTCGTTGCCGTCGGGCATGCATGCATCTCCCTGAACCGATGGCAAGGAGGTAAGCCTCATGTCGCGTTGCGGCAAGGCGCCGCCGTCAGGGCTGCCGTGAAGCGGATCAGGCCACTTCCAGGATCGCATCGACCTCGACCGCGACGTTGCCCGGCAGCGACGGAGCGCCGACCGCGGCACGGGCATGCTGGCCGGCCTCGCCGAAGATGTCGCGCATCAGTTCGGACGCGCCGTTGATCACCAGCGGGTGGTCGTGGAAGTCCGCTCCGGCGTTGACGAAGCCGCCCAGCCGCAGAACGCGGGTGACGCGGTCCAGGTCGCCGCCAAGCGCCGCCCTGGCCTGGGCCAGGATGTTCAACGCGCACAGGCGGGCGGCTTCCTTGCCCTGCTCCACCGTGAAGTCCTGGCCGACCTTGCCGACGAACTTGCGCTCGCCGTTCCAGACGGTCACCTGACCCGAGATGTAAAGGGTGTTGCCCGAACGGGTGTAGGGCACATAGGCCGCCACCGGGGCGGCGGCCTGCGGCAACTCGATGCCCAGTTCCGCCAGGCGCGCGTCGATCCGACCGGTCATGATGCTTCTCCCTTCCCTGCTTTGGCCAACAGCGGGCCATGCGTTCGATGTTTGGGACGTGGTTTGGAGCCCGACCATAGCCGTGCCGGCCGGGTGGTGGGAAGATTCTTGCCGCCCCCCGCATCGGCAGAACCGTCCGTCATCGGCAAAAGATTCCCGGAATCTTTTTCGGCCCCCCTTCCAGCCGGAGCCGGCCGAGCCCTGCCCTTTTTGCCGATCAGTTTTTAATAATCAATAAAATCAATAGCTTGCTGCATGGCATCGCAGTTGGCACGGCGCTTGAAACAGTGGTGTCAGGAAAACGCACGTTGCCTCGCCGGTCAAATGACCAAGGGCGGGGACAGCCTCAGAAGGAGACTAGGACCATGGCCGGAAATGTGACCCTGACCGCCTCGATGCGCACGAACCTGCTGCAGCTGCAGAACACGCAGTCGCAGATCGACAAGAAGCAGAACATCCTGTCGACGGGCAACAAGATCAATTCGGCTCTGGATGGTCCCACCTCCTTCTTCGCCGCCAAGGGCCTGAACCAGCGTGCCGGCGACCTGTCCTCGCTGAAGGACGCGATGGGTCAGTCGATCAGCACCATTCAGGCCGCCGACAAGGGCCTGACCTCGATCGACTCGCTGGTCGACCAGGCCAAGGGCCTGACCACCGCGGCCTACGCCGCCCTGGGCAACGACGCCGCCTCGGTCGCCACCCGCAAATCGCTGGCCTCCCAGTTCAACACGCTGAAGAACCAGATCGACAAGCTGGCCGCCGACAGCGGCTATCAGGGCAAGAACCTGATCAACGGCAACGGCATGAGCATGGACAGCACCAGCGAGTCCCGTGCCGCCGTCAACACCATCGTCGGCGTCGACAATGCCCGCGTCACCAACGTCATCGCCCCCGACACCTATGCGATCCGCATCAAAGGCGACGGTTCGGTCGAAGGCAAGGCTGCCGACATCGCCAAGGCGGAGAACGCGCACGGCTTCGTCGGTCTGAAGCTGTCGGGCACGATGTCCAACACGCTGGGCAGCTTCTCCGACGTCCAGATCGAAGTCCGCGGCGCCAACGGCCGCACCCGCGACTTCATCGTGACCGACGGCAATGAGAGCCGCACGATCTCCTACTTCGACAACACGCAGACGACCAGCACCAGCCTGCAACGGGCCGGCACCTCAAGTGTCGCCCAGATCTCCACGGTGAACGTCAGCGGCACCATCGAGGAAGGCGACATCTTCTCGATCACCGTCGAAGGCCAGACCTTCAGCTACACCGCCACCTCGGGCGACGTCGCCACCGGCCAGACCGCCTCCGTCAACGTCGCGACCCGGCTGGCGAACTCGATCAACACCGCCATCTCCGGCGGCCGCCTGCAGGGCAAGGACGTCGCCTCCGTCGCGCTCGGCTCCAGCGGCACGATCCAACTGACCGGTGCCGCGCCGGGTGGCACGACCCGCGACTTCACCGTGACCTCCAGCACGACCAACGCGCTGACCAAGAAGATCTCGGAGAGCTTCGCGTCGGGCACGGTGGTGACCTTCACCGTCGACCGCAAGCTGCTGGAATCGGCGAACAACCAGGGCAACGGCGTCTCGGTCATCGAAAAGAAGGTCGATCTGCAGATCCAGGTCACCAACTCCAACGGCGCCCAGGTCACCCGCGATGCCATGAACGCCCGCGGCGATGGCAAGCTGAGCGGCGGCGAACAGTCCTTCACCTTCGACAGCGGCACCGTGCGCCTGGCCATCGACGAGAAGACCATCAAGCAGGCGGCCTCGGCCAACTGCTCGGCCAACATCGTCACCAAGCAGATTTCCGACGCCAACACGTCGAACGACATCACGGTCCAGCTGAACGAGCGCAACACCAACTCGATCACCGTGACCGCGGTCAACCTGTCGACCAGCGGCCAGGGTCTGAAGCTGGACGGCGCTCAGAATGACTGGATGGACCGCGCCGACATCGACAAGGCGGTCGCCGGTCTCGACAACGCCAAGTCGACGATCCGCTCCGCCTCGCAGCAGCTGTCGACCAACCTGAACATCATCACGACCCGCGAGAGCTTCACCAAGGAGTTCAGCGACGTGCTGACGGAAGGCGCCAGCAAGCTGACGCTGGCCGACCAGAACGAGGAAGGCGCCAGCCTGCTGATGCTGCAGACCCGTCAGCAGCTCGGCACCATCGCCCTCTCGCTCGCCAACCAGTCGCAGCAGTCGATCCTGCGTCTGTTCTAAGCCGCACCAAGGACGGACACACGAAAAGGGGCGCCCCCGCCGGGGCGCCCCTTTTCGATTCGACATCCCGGACCTTGCCGATGCGCCTTTCCAGGACGCCTCGTCAGCGCCGGCGCAGCACCTGCTCGATCAGGGCGCGGGCATCGGCGGCCAGCGCGGCCCTGCCCTCGGGACGTGTGTACATCATGTGGCCGCCCGGATGCACCGTCACCGCCACCCGATCGCGCCCGCCCGGCGGCAGCTCCAGTCTGGACGCCACCCAGCGTGACGCCATGTAGGGGGTGATCAGATCGGTGCGGCCATGCACGATCAGCACCCGCAGCGCCGGCTGCAGGGTCAGCGCCGTCTGCAAGGCGTCGACGGCGCTCGGCACCGACATCCGCGGCCATTCCCAACTCCGGTTCACACGGTCGCTCAGCAGCCGGTAGGGCACGTCGGTCCGCACCCCCAGGGCGTCATGGACATAGGCGGCGAAGGCCGTGCTGTAGGTCGGCACCGTGCCCTTCAGGAAGGGATCGAACGGAATGCGGGCCGCTCCCGGATCGGGATCGGTCGCGGTGAAGGTGCCGTCATAGATGCTGAGGATGCGCCCCTGGTCGCGCAGAAGTTCGCGCGTGAAGACGCCCATCGGCACACGTCCGCGCTGTCGCCGCACGATCTCCACCGGCAGACCGGTGATGCCCGCCACCTCGGCGAAGACGTCCTGCCCTGCATCGAGCCGGCCATAGTCCAGCCCGGCCAGGCCGGTGAGGTAGGGACCGAGTGCGAAACGCTCCGCCGCTTCGGCCGCCTGTTCCGGCGTTCCAGTTCTGCGCCCCAGCGCGGCGGCGGCGGCGGCCATCGACGGCAGCTTCCACGCCGGGCCGAGGATGCCGTCCTCGTCGATGGCGGCGAAATCGACCACGGGCGAGACCAGGATCAGCCCGTTCACCGCAAGCCCGACCTGATCGATCAGCTCGTCGGCCATCTTGGCGATGCGGAATCCGCCATAGCTCTCCCCGGCCAGGAAGGTGGGGGACGACCAGCGGCCCTGGCGGGTCAGCCAGAGCCGGACGATCTCGGCCATCGCCCGCGCATCGCCGTCCACCGACAACAGGCGCTTCTCCGTCTCGTCGGGCTTCACCGCCCGGCTGAAACCCGTCCCGACCGGATCGACGAAGACCAGATCGGTGAAGGCCAGCCAGCTGTCGGGATTGTCGACGAGCGCGGCGGGCGGCGGCGGCAGGGTGCCGTCGGCCCCGAAGGCGACCACCTTCGGTCCCGCCGCACCCAGATGCATGTAGGCCGACGCGGCACCCGGTCCGCCATTGAAGACGAAGGTCACCGGCCGCGGCCCATCCGCCGGGCTTCTCGGTTCGGCAATGTAGGACACCGTGAAGATGCGGGCCGCCAACTCCTCCCTGGCACCGTCGCGCAGCGGCAGGAACTCCGCCGTCGCACCATAGGCCAGCGCCCCTCCCGGAAGCGGCAGGCTGTGCCGGGTTACGCTGCGCTGCGGATCGAAGCCTTGCAGGTCGTCCGTCTTGCGATCCTCCGGCTTACGCTCGTCTGGCTTACGCTCGTCTGGCTTGCGCTCGTCTGCCCGGGCGCCCGGCTTGGCGGCATCCGCCGCTTCGCTCCTATCCTGGGCCGGGGCGGAAGCGGGCGCGACCGGCGCCAGAAGGGCCGGCAGAAACGCCAGCACCAGTCCGGCGGATGGGGACCGGAGCCGCCGCGGCGGCCGGACGGACTGGGATGGGGGCGGCATCGACGGATCCAAGACGGAAACTCCCGAACGGTTGCTGGCCCGCCGCATATTGCGGCCACCACTCCGATCCGCAACCCGCCCCATGCCGGCGAAATGTTGGCGGCAGGCTTGTCAAAAGCGCTCTGCCCCAGGTCTCCCGCCTACCGAAAATTTAATCTCTTTCGGGTAGGTTTGGCTCCTTGCCCACCGGGCCATATTCGACGGGATGCGCCGACATGTTCCTTTCCCGGCACGCCACGATCCGCACGAGGCTGTTCCTCGGCTTCGGCGTGGTGCTTCTTCTCCTTATCAGCCTGACCATCATCGGGGTCCGGGAGGTGCGGAAGATCGATGCCGACCTTACCCGGATCAACGAGGTGAACAGCGTCAAGCAGCGCTACGCCATCAATTTCCGCGGCAGCGTGCATGACCGTGCCATCGCGCTGCGCGACGTGGTGCTGGCCACGGATCAGGCGACCCTGTCGGCGGCGCTTGCCGACATCGACCGGCTTGCCGCCTTCTACGAACAATCCGCCAAGCCGCTCGACGCCATGTTCACGAGCATGTCCGACATCGAGCCGGAGGAGCGGTCGCTGCTTGCAGCCATCAAGGAGATCGAGGCCAAGGGACTGCCGGCGCTCAAGGCGGTCGTCGCCGCCCGCAAGGCGAACGACATGGCCGGCGCGCAGAAGGCGCTGATGCAGGACGCCCGCCCTGCATTCACCGAATGGCTGAAGCGCATCAACGCCTTCATCGACCTGCAGGAGCACAAGAACCAGCAGGTTGCCGCGCGCGCGCGCGTGGTCGCCAGCGGCTTCCAGACGCTGATGCTGTCGCTGTGCGGCGCCGCCCTGCTGATGGCCGCCGGCTTCGGGCTGTGGACGGTGGCGGCCCTTCGTCCGCTGCGCCGGCTGACCGACGCGATGCTGACGCTGGCGAGAGGCGACCTGACCGTGACGGTGCCGGCGTCCGAGTCCAAGGACGAGATCGGGCAGATCACCGGCGCCGTCGAGGTGTTCAAGTCCAATGCGGTCGAGGCCGACGCCTTCCGCCGCCGGCAGGCCGAGACGGAGCAGGCCGCCGAGGAGCGCAAGCGGGCAGAGATGGCGGCACTGGCCGACCGGTTCGAGAGCCAGGTGAAGGGCGTGGTCGACAGCGTCTCCACCTCCTCGACCGAGGTGCGGACGCTGGCGCAGTCGCTGGCGACCACCGCCGACCACACCGAGACCCAGGCGACCACCGTCGCCGCCGCGTCCGAACAGGCGTCGGTCAATGTCCAGACCGTCGCCGCCGCGGCCGAGGAGCTGGCGGCCTCCATCGCCGAGATCGGCCGGCAGATCGGTGAGAGCAGCCGCAAGGCCAAGCACGCGGCCGATCAGGCGGACGGCACCAACCGCATCGTCGACGGTCTGTCGGCAAAGGCGAACCAGATCGGCGACGTGGTGAACCTGATCAGCTCCATCGCCGGGCAGACCAACCTGCTGGCGCTGAACGCCACCATCGAGGCCGCCCGCGCCGGCGAGGCTGGCAAGGGCTTCGCCGTGGTGGCGAGCGAGGTAAAGAGCCTCGCCAACCAGACCGCCAAGGCGACCGGCGACATCTCGCAGCAGATCGCGGAGATCCAGACCGCGACCGCCGATGCGGTGCAGGCGATCCAGAGCATCGCGGCGACGATCGGCGAGGTGAACGACATCGTCGGCACCATCGCCCAGGCGGTCGACGGCCAGAACGCCGCCACCATGGAGATCGCCCGCAATGTCCAGCAGGCGGCGGCGGGCACCAACGAGGTCTCCTCCTCGATCGGCGGCGTCCTCCAGGCGGCTTCGGAGACTGGCAGCGGTGCCGCGCGCCTGCTTTCCTCCTCCGGCGAGTTGTCGAAGCAGGCGGAGCTGCTGCGCAGCCAGGTCGACCGCTTCCTGGGCAGCGTTCGCGGCACGGTCTGATCGATGGTGCGCGAGCGGCCGGGCGCTCGCGCAACATCCCGAAAAACCCCTATGGAGAAACACACATAAAATTGCCTATGATGAACGGATGATACGCCAAACCCGTTTTGTGCACCAATGAAGGGTTGTGCGAATGTCCGTTCTGACACTGTCCCGAAAACTCTCTTTGCTGCCTTTGTCCTTCGCTCTGGCTTTGCTGATCGTGGGGGGCGTCGGCATTTCGGCGCTCTGGGTGGTCGAGAGAGCGAACGATCAGGTTCTGACCACGGGGGAAGCCCTGGCCAATCACCAGACCGGCGACATGATGCACGACGCCCTGCGCGCGGACGTGCTCGCCGCCCTGCTGGTCGGGCCGGACGGAACCGAGACGGACCGGGAGGAGGTGCGCAAGGAGCTGAAGGACCATGCCGAGACCTTCCGGGAGGTGCTGAACGCCAACCGGCGCCTTGTCCTCAGCCCGGCCATCGGCAGCGGATTGACCGAGCTGCGCGGCCCGATGGAGGAGTATATCCGCGGGGCGGAAAGGCTGGTCGACCTGGCACTGCGCGACGTGGTGAAGGCGAAGGCCGAGCTTCCCGCCTTCCTGGAGCTTTTCCACCAGTTGGAGGACCGCAACGACGCCCTGTCCACCATGATCCGCGCGGAAAACCAGTCCAACAGCAGCGCATCCGACAGCTCGACGATCGCCGCCTATGTGCTGATCGGCACGGTGACCGCGCTGGCCATCACCGGTTCGGCGATCATGGCGCTGGCGATCAGCCGCTCCATCGCCCGCCCGCTCGACCGCGCGGCCGATGGAATCGCCGGGATCGGGCAAGGGCGGCGCGACATCGCCCTGCATCATCCGGTGGATGACGCCATCGGCCGCGTCACCGCCGCCGTGATGCTGATGCAGAGCCAGGCGGCCGATCTCGACCGCCGCCGGGCGGAGGAGGAGGAGCGGCAGGCCAGGGATCTGTGCAAACTCGCCACCCTGGGCGAGGCGACCGACCGGTTCACCCACCAGACCGAGACCATCCTGCGCGGCCTGGGCGCTACCAGCGAGCAACTGCAATCCACCGCCGGCACCATGTCCGAGGATGCCGGACGCGCGGCGGACGAGATCGGCGACCTGCGCGGGCACGCGGACACCGCCACCCGCATCGTGCGCGATGCCGCGGCCGGCGCCGACGGGTTGGGAGGCCTGATCGACGAGGTCGGCCGCCACAGCGGGCAGGCCACCCGGATGACGGCCGACGCCGTCCGGCAAACCGGCGAGGCGGCGCACCGGGTCAGGGACCTTGCCGACGCGTCGCGGCGGATCGGCGACGTGGTCGGTCTGATCAACTCCATCGCCAGCCAGACCAACCTGCTGGCGTTGAACGCCACCATCGAGGCGGCCCGCGCCGGCGAGGCCGGCAAGGGCTTCGCCGTCGTCGCCAACGAAGTGAAGACTCTCGCCGGCCAGACCGCCCGCGCCACCGAGGACATCCAGAGCCAGATCGCCGGCATCCAGGCCATCGTCGACGACGCGGTCCATGCCATGGAGGGGGTGTCGAGCACCGTGGAGGCGGTTCGCGACAGCGGGGCGGCCATCGCCGACTCGGTGTCGCGCCAGTCGGACGCGGCGCGGGGCATCCTGCGAGCGATGAATGACGGCTCGGGCGCGGTGACGGCGATCTCCGGCAAGCTGGCCGGCGTTCACGACACCATCGTCGGCACCGACCGCACCGCCGGCGAACTGGCCGCCGTCGCGACCGAGCTGCGCCGGGAGATGGAACGGCTGCGGACGGAGGTCGACAGTTATATCCTCAGCGTGCGGACCGCCTGAGCACGGCGGCGCGGGGCACCGCCGCGGGGGATCGTCGGGAATTGCGAATCGCGCCCTCCCCCGCTACACAGGGCGGCGATCACCGTTTTCCCGGAGCCCCCGTCATGTCGTCCCTGCCCGATCAGGCCACCATCGCCGCCACCGCGGCCAAGATCCTGCTGGAGATCAAGGCGCTGCACTTCAACGCCGAGACGCCCTTCATCTTCACCTCGGGTTGGGCCAGCCCGGTCTACACCGACTGCCGCCGCATCGTGTCCTTCCCGCGCGCCCGCAAGGCGCTGATGGATTTCGCCGTCGCCACGATCGAGCGCGAGATCGGCTATGAGGCCATCGACGCGGTGGCAGGCGGCGAGACCGCCGGCATTCCCTTCGCCGCCTGGATCGCCGACCGGCTGGAACTGCCGATGCAGTATGTGCGCAAGAAACCCAAGGGCTTCGGCCGCAACGCCCAGATCGAAGGATTGCTGACCGAGGGGCAGCGCGTCCTGCTGGTCGAGGATCTGGCGACCGACGGCAAGAGCAAGGAGAACTTCGTCACCGCGCTGCGCAACGGCGGCGCCCAGGTGACCGACACCTTCGTCATCTTCCACTACGGCATCTTCCCGCAGTCGAAGGTCAACATGGACGCCATCGGCGTGCGCCTGCACGCGCTGTGCACCTGGTGGGACGTGCTGAAGGTCGCCCGCGACAACCGCTATTTCGACGAGAATACCCTGTCCGAGGTCGAGAAATTCCTGAACGACCCGGTCGGCTGGTCGTCGGCCCATGGCGGCAAGTCGAGCATGTGATCGCTGGCGGGGGTGGCGACAGCCGCCCCCGTCCCCTCTATGGAGCGCCGTCAGCGGCGGCGAACGTAAAAGGCGTCGCCCCAGCTGTGATGAAAGGGGCTGATCTCTTCCACCCGGTCATAGCCATGGGGGAACAGCAGATCGTCGATGTCGGCGATCCGGCCGCAGCCCTCGTAAAGCTCGGCATAGTTCACCTCCACGGATACGGCGTCGAAACGCCCGAGCAGGGCACCGCAGCCGGCCAGGATCATCCGCTCCGCCCCCTGGGTGTCGATGGCCAGCACGTTGTAGCCGCCGGCATCGATGGCGAATTCCCTCAGCAGGTCGGGCAGAGGAGCCGCATCGACCTCGATGGTGCCGGTCAACGTGATGCCGGGATAGACGTCCAGATGCTCCTTCGGGGGCAGCAGCGAGCTGGACTGGCTGCCGCTCATTCGCGAGAAGGGAAGCCGTCCGGCACGATCCGACACCGCGCGGTTGATGCAGGTGACGTCCGGATTTCCGGCAAAGCGCGGCGCAAGCCGGGCATAGGTGTCCGGATCGGCCTCCACGAACAGAATCCGGCGGCAGCCGGCCTCGACATACTGCGTGTATTCCTCGCCCTCATGCGCACCGATATGGACGATCCCGCGTGGGACGACGCCATAGCATGGAAACAGCTCCGAATAGCGGAACATCGACCGGTCGCGGGTGAACAGCCGCTGCCAGTTGCGTGGAGCCACCGCAAGATAGGTGCAGGCAGTCTCGTCCGCGGGCGCAAGCTGTCTACAGGCGCGTCGCTCATGCTTGTCCCGCTTTCAATTGACCGGTCCTTCGGCCGGAATCGATCTCAAAGTCCGCTATCTGCCAAAAGACAAGCCACCTCATGTACCGCCCCCCTCACCCGCCCCCGGAGGCGCCGTGCGCGGCGTCGGCCGCCTCCTGCTCCGGCCGTGGACGATGATTGAACCTGACGCGGACGATTTCCCAACGCCCCTGCGCCCCTGCGGTGCCGTCCGCACAGGGGCGGCGGTCCAGCAGGTCGAAGGACAGGGTGGACAGCCCGTCGCCCGCCGGAATCTTGCCGCCGGACCAAAGCTCCTGAAAGACACGGCGGTTGACCAGGGAAATGGGAGACGGCGCCGCATCCGGTGTGAAGCCGTCATTGTCGTGGTCGAGCGGCTGGAAACGCCCCTTGCGCCGGCCGGTCGGGATGCGGCGCGCCCGGATGCGCAGCGAGAAATCGAAATCTTCGTAGCCCCAGCCCCAGAAGGCGTTGGAATAGCCGTCGACCTGCCGCATCACCGCGTTCGGCATCAACAGTGCGCCGCCCATCGTGCTTTCCAGGTTGGTCGTCACCGTGCGGTCCGACCGTCCCGGTGCGACCGGCCTCTGCTCGGCCCCGTACCACAGGATCGGAGTGGGGCAGTCGGCCCAGGAATAGTCGGCATCGACCGGCAGGTAATCGACGTCGTGCAGACAGGTGTAGTCGGTCCATTCCTCGCCCAGCAGAAAGCCGGCATTCTTCAGGGCGCCCCGGTTGAAGGGAAGCCCGGCCTCCTGCTCCACGATGGTCACGCGATAATCGATCCGTGGGACCAGCCGGTCGAAATAGGCGCTCACCCGCGGAACGAACTGCCGGAGATGGCTTTCGCGATCCCGGTAGGGGACGACGATGTGGAGCCGCTTGCCTGCGTTGTCGCCGGTCGTCATCTGGCCTCCCCTTCTCCCTGTATGGCGGATTTCGGACCGCCGGTGTCGCCGGCCGCGATGGTGATCGGCCTTGGCGCACCGCCGCCCTGACGAATGTCCCACATCGCCCGGTAGGCCGCCTCCAGATGGCGGGTGAAGCGCGGCGTGTCGAACAGCGGGCAGTCCGGCCGGTTGCGCGCCAGCCGCTGCCGCAGGTCGCGGAGCCGGTCGGGCGAGCGGGCGAGGTCCACCGCCGCGGTCTCATACGCCTCCTGATCGTCGACGATCAGGTCGGGCAGTCCGGCCGCCCGCAGCAGGCTGGCCGCCACCCGTCCGGCGAAGGTCGTGCCGCGCCGCGTCAGCACCGGCAGGCCCGCCCACAGGGCGTCGCTGGCCGTGGTGTGGGCGTTGTAGGGAAGAGTGTCGAGGAACAGGTCGGCCAGCCGGTGCCGCGCCAGATGCTCGGCATGGGGCAAGGGCTTGGCGAAGACGAGCCGATTGGACTCGAGACCGCGGGCCTCGCCCTCGCGGCGCAGGTTGGCGATCACCTGGGGATTCCCTGCATAAAGCCACAGCACACTGCCCGGAACCGCCGCCAGGATTCGCGCCCAGCCATCGAACAGGGCGGGAGTCAGCTTGTAGGCGCTGTTGAAGCAGCAGAAGACGAAGCCGTCGGCCGGCAGTCCGCAATCCGCGCGCGTCGGCGTGGCTTCGGCAATGGAGCGCCGGCGGTCGTTGGGCTGGTAGCAGTCCGGCAGCCGCACCACCCGCTCGGTGAAGTTCCTCTCCTCGCCCGGAGCGATCACCGTGGGATCGGCGACGATGTAGTCGACATACTCCGCCCCCAACGTGCCCGGATAGCCCAGCCAATTGACCTGCACCGGGGCCGGGCGCGCCGCCAGGATCGAGGTGCGCGAGAAGGTGGTGAAACCGGTCAGGTCGACCAGGATGTCGATGCCGTCCGCCGTGATCGCCTGCGCCGCATCGGCGTCGGTATGGCGGCGCAGCTCGACGAAGCGCTCGATCCCCCGCTCGAACCGCCGGCGCAGTGCACTGCCGTCGTCGATGCCGGTCGAATAGGCGGTGATGGCGAAATGGGAGCGATCATGCGTCTCCAGGGCATCGACCATCAGGTGGCCCATGGCATGCTCGCGGAAATCCGCCGACAGATAGCCGATCCGCAGGCGCCCGTCGCGCACGACCGCAGCCGGCCGGGCCACCGGAACGGCACCGCGGGCCTTCGCCGCCGCCCATCGGGCCGCAGCCGACTGCTGATCGGCCAGGGTCGAAGCGCAGGACAGGACATCGAAGGGCGACACACCCTCCGCCCCCGCGCGAACGCGCCGGAGGAGCGCTTCCTCCAGCCGGTCCAGATCGCGCCAGTAGCACACAAGCCTCTGCTGGTGGACGAGCTGGCCCAAGGCCGCGGCATGGTCCGGAACCAGCCGCAGCACCCGGCGGCAGGCGTCCACCGATACCGAGCTCCAGCCGGCCATCGCGGCGGCCATCGCCAGATCGGCATGGACATCCGGCTCTCCGGGGCCGAGGGCGACGGCCTTGCGCAGGACGGCGACGGCGGCATCGGGACGGACAGCCTCGGCCAGCACGCCGCCCAGCCGCCGCCACGCCTCGCCATTGTCCGGCTGGCGGGCCAGCAGAGCCATGAGAACCGCCAGCGCACCGTCGGCATCGCGCAGGCTCGACAGCAGCAGCGCCAGATTGATCTCGGCCACCGGGAAATCGGGCTGCAGGTCCAGCGCGGCGCGGTAATGGGCCACGGCATCGCGCAGGCGGCCGAGGTCCCGCAGGGCATTGGCGAGATTGTTGCGTGCCGCCGGGTCGGACGGCTCCAGCCGGACCGCGGCAGAGGCCGCGCGCCATGCCTCCTCCCGCCGCTCCCCCGCACGGGCGGCGTTGCCCAGCGCCAGCCAGTTCCGTGCGCTTGCCGGATCGAGCGCCACCGCAAGACGGCCGGCGGCGAACGCCTCGGCGGAACGGCCGGCGGCGTCGAGCAGTCCGGTCAGGTTGTGCCAGTTGTCCGCATCCTGGGGGGCGAAGCCGACCGCCTTGCGGAGTGCGGCCTCCGCCTCGACACCCTGCCCCATCCGGTGAAGCACCACCCCCAGCTTGGACCAGGCCGCCGCATCTGCAGGATCGAGCCGCGCAGCCTCGCGGTGGGCGGCAGCGGCCTCCGCGAAACGACCGAGATCCTGCAGGGCGACGCCGAGGTTGTTGTGGACCTCCCCAAGGTGGGAATGGGTGGCCAGCACCTGGCGGTAATGGGGCTCGGCATCCTGCGGGCGGCCTTGCCGGTGGAGCGCCAGCGCAAGCCCGTAATGGGCATCGACCGAGGCCGGGGCGACCCGCAGCGCCGCCGCATAGACCGCCGCCGTCGCATCCCAGCGGGCCATGGCGGCCATGGCGGCGCCGAAATCGAGATAGACCTCCAGGTCCTTGGCGATGGAGAGCGACTTCTGGAACAGGATCACCGCCTCGCGCGGGCGGCCCAGCCGCAATTCGACCATACCCAGCCGGTGCAAGGCCCTTGGATTCTGCGGCTCGGCCTGCAGAACTTCGAGGTAGCGGGCCCTCGCCTCCTCGAGATTGCCGCTGTTTTCCGCGGCCACGGCGCGGGTGAAGCTGGTCATGCGCTGCCGATCGCTACTGACGGTTGACGGGGATGGGTCCGGCTCGTTGTCTGCCATAGCCGGCCCTAGGCGCGCCAGCGCGTGTGTTCCAGGATGCGGGGAATCTCGGCCGGACGGCGGCCGTCCCCCCATTGCGAGATGTCGGGGATTGCGGTCACGCCGTGGCGGCGGCCAAGCAGGCTGAGAATGCTCTGGTCATGGCGATGGTCGCGGAACTCCGGATAGTTCGGCAGGCCGCATTCGTTGGGCGCGTCGGTGATCAGCCGGGCGTCCTGGGCATAGCGCAGCCACTGGGACACGAAGTCCATGCTTTCCGGCCCGCGTTCGCAAACGATGAAGCTGGCGAGGATCTGCGGCGCGTCGGTGAAGGCCGGCCGGTCCTGCCCCATGAAATGAAAGCAGTCGCGCTTCGTCCAGGCCCGGTTGCTGTGATGGTCATCCAGCGTGAACAGCAGGACCGGCAGATCGCGCCGCTGACGGCAGAGTTCGATCACGGGCTCGGCGTTGTGGACGAAATGGGCTCCGCTGTCGCTATAGAACAGGATGTCGCCGTCCTGCAAATGCTTGCGCAGCATGAGGTCGATGAAATAGGGCTTCCACAGCCAATAGCCGGCCCCGCGCGGCTGCTCCAGGATATGCCGGTTGCGGGCGGCGAATGCGGCATCGATGCGGCCCCGCCCCATCATCGCCACCTCGTCGAAGCCGCCGACCTCCAGCCCGGTCCTGCCGTTGTATTTCTGGGCCGTGGTGAAGGCACCGTCGGCATAGTTCAGCAGCACCCGCTTCATCGCCCGCTCCCCCGCCACCGCAAGGCGGCTTTTCCACACGCGTCGCTCACAGGCGGCTTTCGATCCATTCGGCCAGCCGGTAGGCATCGAAGTAGAAATCCTCCGTGCCGAGGAAGGGTGCCGTGCTGCGGTAGCGGCGGTAGGTGTCGTAATCGTCGTCGACAGCCAGGATGGCGTCGATCGCCTCCTCGTCGGAGGAATAGTGCGACATGTCGATGAAGCTGCCGGCGGCGACATCGCGCAACACGCCGGGATCCCCCCAATAGAGCGGCACCGCGCCGGCCTGGAAGGCGTCGAGGATCTTCTCGGTCAGATAGCCGGGATACGAGGCATTCTCGAAGGCGAAGGCGAAGCGGTAGCGGGAGAAGACCCGGATCTTCGGCAGCCAGCCCATCTTGACGACGCTGCCGGTGTTGTTCAGCAGCCAGCCCACCGACTCCACATGGCGCCGGGCGCAGAGCCTCTGGAAGAAGTCGTTGCGGCGGGCGCAGTTGGGATTCTTGTAGAGGAAGGCGCAGAACTTCCGCTTGGCCGCCTCCTCCCGCGTCGGCGGCACCGGCGGCAGGACCGGATGGCAGAAATGCGGCGTCGCCCCCTCGCGCCTGTGCTCCCAGGCATGCATGACATAGAGCGGCAAACGGAAATGCCGGGGATCGTCGATGCGGTCGAACGACACCGACATGTCGACGCCGTCGAGCGGGGGACGCACATTCTCGCCGGTGAAGAACAGCGACCGGGCCGTCCGCGCCTCGCGATGGCGGGTGCCGAACACCGACACGATGGCGAGGTCGCAGTCGTTCTCGACGACGGAAAGGTCGAAGCGGCTCGACAGGATCTCGACGAAGAAATTCGTGGAGGGATCGAACTCCGGCCAGAAGTCGAAGAAGGCGATCTTCAGCCGAGGCCGGATGCTGCGGCTACCGTGGTCCGGTCCGTACAGGAGGAATCGGTCGAGAGTCGCGGGATCCCCGTTGGCGGAAGCGAGATATTCGGCCAGGAAATCGCTTGTCCGTGGATCGATCATGCCCGCCGATGCCCTTACGCGTGCCGCGAACTTCCCTGTGCCGGATACCCCGGCGGTGACACCCTAGATTTGCGGCACTCCCATGACCAGCGGATTTTTCGGACCCTGCCGCGCTCCGCAGCGGCGTGAGCCGTCCTTGACCGCACCGCACACGCCGCTAATATCCCGCGCCATGGACGTCTCACTGCGGATCCCGATGATGTGCGCTCCGGCGCATCGCGCGCGAATTACCGGCCCGGCTCTCTGAGGAGGGCCGGGATAGAGACCTGCTGTGTTCCGGGCGGCGCCACGGCCAGTCCTGCCGGCCGCCGCCCGACGGTGATGCTTTCCCCCAGGGATCCGATATGACCCGCGATTACAAATCGACCGTCTTCCTGCCCCGCACCGACTTCCCCATGCGCGGCGGCCTGCCGACGAAGGAGCCCGAGCTGCTGAAGCGCTGGGCCGAAATGGACCTGTTCGGCAAGCTGCGCGCCGGCGCCAAGGGCCGCAAGAAGTTCGTTCTGCATGACGGCCCTCCCTATGCCAACGGCAACATCCACATCGGCCACGCCGTCAACAAGATCCTGAAGGACGTCATCGTCCGCTTCCGCCAGATGCAGGGCTTCGACGCCGACTATGTCCCAGGCTGGGACTGCCACGGCCTGCCCATCGAATGGAAGATCGAGGAGAAGTACCGCAAGGCCGGCAAGAACAAGGATGACGTGCCGATCATCCAGTTCCGCGCCGAATGCCGCCAGTTCGCCGAGGAGTGGGTCGGCATCCAGGCCGCCGAGTTCCGCCGGCTGGGCGTGGAGGGCGACTGGAAGCAACCCTACGCCACCATGACCTTCCCGGCCGAGGCGCAGATCGTCCGCGAGATCCACAAGTTCGCGCTGAACGGCGGCCTCTACAAGGGCTTCAAGCCGGTCATGTGGTCGGTGGTGGAGAAGACCGCGCTGGCCGACGCCGAGGTCGAATACCACGACCACACCTCCACCACCGTTTTCGCCCGCTTCCCCGTCTGGGGCTCCGCGGCGCCGGAGGTGGACGAGGCCAGCATCGTCATCTGGACGACCACCCCCTGGACCCTGCCGGGCAACCGCGCCATCGCCTATGGCGACGAGATCGAATACGCGACCTTCAAGGTCACGGCGGTCGCCGATGGAGCCAAGGCGGTGGTCGGTGAACGCCTCGTGCTCGCCACCGCGCTGGCCGAGAGCGTGGCTCAGGAGACCGGCATCACCGAGTGGAAGCAGCTGCACCGCTTCCCCGGCTCGCGGCTCGCAGGCACCTATTGCCGTCACCCGCTGAACGGCAAGGGCTACGACTTCAAGGTGCCGCTGCTGGCCGGCGACTTCGTGACGACCGACGCCGGTTCGGGCTTCGTCCATATCGCCCCCGGCCATGGCGAGGACGACTTCCGCCTGGGCCAGGCCAACGGCATCGAGGTGCCGCAGACGGTGGGCGAGGACGGGCGCTATTACGCCCATGTCCCGCTGTTCGCCGGTCTCGCCGTCTACACCGACCAGGGCAAGCCCGGCCCTGCCAACAAGGCGGTGCTGGAGGCGTTCGGGGAGGTCGGGTCGCTGCTGGCCAGCAACCGGATCAAGCACAGCTATCCGCACAGCTGGCGCTCCAAGGCGCCGCTGATCTTCCGCACCACGCCGCAGTGGTTCATCTCGATGGAGACGAACGACCTGCGCAAGGTGGCGCTGCAGGCGATCTCCGACACCCGCTGGGTCCCGTCGCAGGGCGAGAACCGCATCCGCTCGATGATCGAGAGCCGTCCGGACTGGTGCATCAGCCGCCAGCGCGCCTGGGGCGTACCGATCGCCCTGTTCGTCCGCAAGGCGACCGGCGAGGTTCTGCGTGACGAGGCGGTGTTCGCCCGCATCGCCGACATCTTCCAGCAGGAGGGCGCCGACGCCTGGTTCGCCCGCGACCCGCAGGATTTCCTCGGCAACGGCTATGCCGCCGAGGATTTCGAGCAGGTCCGCGACATCGTCGACGTCTGGTTCGAGTCGGGCTCCTCCCACGCCTTCGTGCTGGAACAGCGGCTGGAGGAGCTGGCCTGGCCGGCCGACCTCTATCTGGAAGGCTCCGACCAGCATCGCGGCTGGTTCCACTCCTCGCTGCTGGAAAGCTGCGGCACGCGCGGCCGGGCGCCCTACAATGCGGTGCTGACCCACGGCTTCGTGCTCGACGAGCAGGGCCGCAAGATGTCCAAGTCGCTGGGCAACGTGGTGGCCCCGCAGGAGGTCTGCGACCAGTATGGCGCCGACATCCTGCGGCTGTGGATCATCAACTCCGACTATTCGGAGGATCTGCGCATCGGCAAGGAGATCATCAAGACCCAGGCCGACCTCTACCGCCGCCTGCGCAACACGCTGCGCTACCTGCTGGGCGCGCTCGCCGACTACAGCCCGGCCGAGCGGATCGACGCCGCCGAGATGCCGGAGCTGGAACGCTGGGTCCTGCACCGCCTGTCGGAGCTGGACGCGCTGGTGCGCGAGAAGGTGGAGGCCTACGACTTCCATGCCCTGTTCGTCGCCCTGCACAACTTCTGCGCCGTGGAGTTGTCGGCCTTCTACTTCGATGTCCGCAAGGACAGCCTCTATTGTGACGCGGTCGATTCGGTGCGCCGCCGGTCGGTGCGGACGGTGATGGAGCATCTGTTCTCCACCCTGACCGCCTGGCTCGCCCCGATTCTCTGCTTTACTGCGGAAGAGGCGTGGCTGGCGCGCCCCGAGGGTCTGACGCAGGGTCTCGGCTGGACCGAGGAAAGCGTGCATCTGCGCGGCTTCCCGGAAGTGCCGGCCGAGTGGCGCGACGACGCGCTGGCATCCAAATGGGAGACGGTGCGCAACGTCCGCCGAGTCGTCACCGGCGCGCTGGAGCTTGAGCGCGCCAACAAGACCATCGGCTCGTCGCTGCAGGCCGACCCGACCGTCCATGTCGATGCTTCCACCAAGGCCCTGCTGGCCGATGTCGATTTTCAGGACGTCTGCATCACCTCGGCCATCGAGGTGACGGACGCGGCGGCGCCGGAGGGGGCCTTCACCCTGCCGGACGTTCCCGGCATCGCCGTCGCCCCGGCGCTTGCCGACGGCGAGAAGTGCGAACGCTGCTGGAAGGTCCTGGAGGAGGTCGGTACGGTCGAAGACCACCCGACGCTCTGCGTCCGCTGCGCCGACGCGGTGGCATGAGGCCGGCACGGCATCACCCCCACCCTAACCCTCCCCCGTTGGACGGGGGAGGGAACTCCGCCGCCCGACGACCAATCCCCCTCCCCCGCCCAGCGGGGGAGGGTCGGGGGCAGGGGGCGGCAGCTTCCGGAGTTCACATGAACGCCTTCGTCGCCAACCAATCCCGTTCCTACTGGCTGTTCGGTCTGATCGTCGCCGTGGTGGTGGTGGTGCTCGACCAGGGCAGCAAATGGTGGATCCTCGAACATGTCATGCAGCCGGTGCCGCATGTCATCGAGGTGACGTCCTTCTTCAACCTCGTGCTGGTTTGGAACTACGGCGTCAGCTTCGGCACCTTCGCCAGCGGCGGGGCGCTGATGCCCTATGTCCTGAGCGCAATCGCGGCGGTGATCGCAGTCTGCCTCGTCCTGTGGATGCGGCAGGCCGAAAGCCGGCTGGCGGCTTTGGCGCTTGGCTTCATCATCGGCGGCGCGGTCGGCAACGTGGCCGACCGGCTTCTGCACGGGGCGGTGGTCGACTTCCTCGATTTCCATTACGCCGGCTGGCATTTCTGGGCCTTCAACGTGGCCGACAGCGGAATCAGCGTCGGCGTGGTCCTGCTGCTGATCGACGGACTGTTCGCGGACCGCGAAAAGTCGTAAGAGTTCCGTCGCCGGTGGCGTTATAACCGCCGGCGAGCGCTGACCATGCGGCCTCGACCTCCGGGCCGGGTCGCTACGACGTGACAGACGACGGGATCCTCCGAACGTGACCAGCATCTCCTCCGCCCTCTCCTTCCCCCGGACTCGGCTTCCTCTGCTTGGGCTGGCGCTTGCGGCGTTGACGCTCGCCGGCTGCTCGGATGTTCGCCGCTCCATCGGTCTCGACCGCCAGAGCCCCGACGAATTCTCCGTCGTTTCCCGCGCTCCGCTGACCCTGCCGCCCAGCCTGCAGGACCTGCCGAAGCCCCGTCCCGGCGCCGCCCGTCCGCAGGACAGCACGCCGACCCAGATGGCCGCCGGTGCCGTCTTCGGCGGCTCCGCGCGCGGCGCCAAGGCGGCGGCCGGCTCGACCGCAGGCGAGAAGTCGCTGGTCGCCCAGGCCGCGGCGCGTGACGGCATCGACCCCAACATCCGCACCAAGGTCGATCAGGAAACCACCCAGCTGATCATCGCCGACAAGAGCTGGATCGACTCGCTGCTGTTCTGGCAGACGCAGGAGCCGCCTCTTTCCGTGGTCGATCCGGCCAAGGAACAGCAGCGTCTGCGCGAGGCCCAGGCCCAGGGCAAGTCGGTGGACGGTTCCGCCACCCCGACGATCGAGCGCAAGCGCAAGGCTCCGCTGGAAGGCCTGTTCTAAGCGGGTTCCTTCACCGCCCCGGCCCGTGTGACCAGACGGTTCAAACCTTGTCCCGGGCGCGACATCACACCAGTTTCGGGGGGCGTCCTTCCCAGCGAAGGACGCCCCTTTCGATTCGGACCTCCTGATCCGGGAGCCCCCATGCCCGCCTACTTCCCAGCCCGCCGCCTCGCCGCGGCCGGATTCCTGGCGCTGACGATGACCGTCGCCGCCCCCCTGATGCCGGCGCCGATTGCCGCGCCGCCCGCCCTTGCGGCGGAAAAGGGGGTGTTCTTCCCCGAAAGCTTCACCCTGTCGAACGGCATGCAGGTGGTGGTCGTCCCCAACCACCGCGTCCCGGTCGTGACCCACATGGTCTGGTACAAGGTGGGGGCCGCCGACGAGGAGCGCGGCCAGTCCGGCATCGCCCATTTCCTGGAACACCTGATGTTCAAGGGGACGGAGCAGATTCCGCCCGGCGAGTTCAGCCGCATCGTCGCCAAGAATGGCGGACGCGACAACGCCTTCACCAGCTACGATTACACCGCCTATTACCAGAACGTCGCCCGCGACCGGCTGGAGATGGTGATGCGGATGGAGGCCGACCGAATGGCCAACCTGAAGCTGACCGACGCGGTGGTCTATCCCGAACGCGACGTCATCATCGAAGAGCGGCGCCAGCGCGTCGAGAACGAGCCGGCCGACCGCATCGGCGAGCAGATCAACGCCACCATGTTCGTCCACCACCCCTACGGCACCCCGGTGATCGGCTGGCCGCAGGAGATGTCGGCGCTGACGCGCGAGATGGCGGAGCGCTTCTACAAGACCTGGTACACGCCCAACAACGCCATCCTGGTGGTGTCCGGCGACGTCACCGCGGCGGAGCTGAAGCCGCTGGCGGAGCGCTATTACGGCGCCATCCCCGCCCGTCCGGTGCCGGAACGCAAGCGGGTGAGCGAACCGCCGATGAGCGCCGCGCGGCAGGTGGTCCTGCGTGACGAGGAGGTGCGGCAGCCGTCGGTGCGCCGGACCTGGATCGCGCCGTCCTACCGGGTCGATCCTGACGGTCAGGCCTACGCGCTGCAGGTGCTGGCAGAGATCATGAGCGGCGGCACCACCTCCCGCCTCTACCGCAGCCTGGTGGTGGACCAGAAGGTGGCGACCTCGGCATGGCTCGGCTATGGAGCGACCGCCTGGGACATGGCGACGCTCAGCGTCGGTGCCAGCCCGGCCGCCGGGGTGCCGATGGACAAGCTGGAATCGGCGCTGTGGGCCGAGATCGACAAGCTGCTGAAATCCGGCGTGACGGAGGAGGAGGTCGCCACCGCCCGCAAGCGCATGCTGGCCGCCGCGGCCTATGCCCGCGACAGCCTGACCGGCCCGGCCCAGACGCTGGGCGCGGCGCTCGCCACAGGCCAGAGCCTGGACGATGTGGAAAGCTGGCCGGTGCGCATCGACGCCGTCACCGCCGATCGGGTCAACGCCGCCGCCCGCGCCGTGCTGAGCCAGACCAACCACGTCACCGGCCTGCTGCTGCCCCCGACCGGAAAGGACAGTTGAGGATGAGCATACTCCATTTCCATCGACTTTCTTCCCCCTCTCCCCCCCGCTCACGCGCAAACTTCGTTTGCGCTGACGCGGCAGGCGGACCTTTGGTCCGCCGAGAGCGGGGAGAGGGTCGGGGTGAGGGGGATGCACTGCGTGGCTTTTCCCGATTGGCGAAGCGCATGCCGAAAACCATCTCCTCGCCGCGGCTCCCCCTCACCCTCTCCCCAGGGGGGAGAGGGGATCTGCGCCTGATTGCTGCGGTATTCTTTGTTACGGTGCTGGCTCTCCTCTCCCCCGCCCATGCCATGGACATCAAGCGCGTGGTCAGCCCCGGCGGCATCGAGGCATGGCTGGTCGAGGACCATAAGGTTCCGGTGCTGGCGATCGAATGGACCTTCGACGGGGCCGGCGGCTCCGACCCCAAGGGCAAGGAGGGGTTGGCGAACCTCGCCTCCACCATGCTCGACGAAGGGGCCGGCCCCTATGACTCGCAGGCATTCCAGGCACGGCTGCAGGACAAGGCCATCTCCCTCGGCTTCGACGCCGGGCGTGATGGGTTCAGCGGCTCGTTGCGCACCCTGACCGAGAATCGCGGGGAAGCGCTGGAGCTGACCCGGCTGGCGCTGACCGAGCCGCATTTCGCGCCCGAGGCGCTGGACCGCATGCGGGCGTCGATCATGGCCAGCCTGAAGCGGGACCTCGCCGACCCCAACTATGTCGCGCGCCGCCAGTTCTACGCCACCGCCTTCCCCGGCCATCCCTATGGCGGCGAGGTGCGCGGCACGCTGGAAACGCTGCCTGCCATCACGCCGGACGACCTGCGCGCCTTCGCGAAGGGGCAGTTCGGCCGCGACCGGCTGGTGGTTGCAGCCGCCGGCGACATCTCGCCGGAGGATCTCGGCAAGGCGTTGGACACGCTGTTCGGCACCCTGCCGGCGAAGAGCGAGGCGAAGCCGATCCCGGACGTCACCATGACCGGTCTGGGCGAAACCATCCTGCTGCCGCGCCCGACGGCGCAGACCGTCATGCTGATGGGCCAGCCGGGGGTGAAGCGCGACGATCCCGACTGGTACGCCGCCACGGTGATGAACTATGTGCTGGGCGGCGGCGGCTTCGGCTCCCGCCTGATGGAGGAGGTGCGGGAGAAGCGCGGGCTGAGCTACGGCGTCTACAGCTATCTGATCCCGATGGACCATGCCGCCGTGGTGATGGCCGGCGGCTCCACCGTCAACGCCAAGGCCGGACAGGCACTGGACATCATCCGCCAGGAATGGGCACGGATGGCGAAGGACGGGCTGACCGACCAGGAGATGGCCGACGCCAAGACCTATCTGACCGGCTCCTTCCCGCTGCAGTTGGGCTCGACCGAGGCCATCGCCCGCATCCTGCTGCAGGTGAAGCGGGACGATCTGGGAATCGACTATCTGAACCAGCGCGACCGCTACATCAACGGGGTGACGCAGGCGGACATCAAGCGCGTCGCCCAGCGCCTGCTCGACCCGGCGAAGCTGCTGACCGTGCTGGTGGGCAAGCCCGAAGGCGTGTCGCCGACGCGGACGGTCGAGGGGGGGAGCTGAGGCACCGCCGATCCATCGGCGTCCTCCCCCCACCGAACCTCCCCCACTCTGAGCGGACCTATGGTCCGCCTGCCGCGTCAGCACAAAGCGAGGCTTTGTGCGAGAACCGGGCGGGGGAGGGACCGCCGCCACTCTTCCGCCCAAGCATTCGCCCCTTCCCGCCCGGTTGCACCACTGGCCGCCCCGCATAGGCCGTTAGACCGCGCCGACTGCCGCGTTTTGGCCCGTGGCCGTTGCCGGTTGTCGGTGCTAGGCTCCGCACGCCCCGGAGAGGGGCCGCGTCAAAGGACCGCTGACGTCAAGGAGTCCAAAGCATCATGACCGCGCTGACCCGTTCCCCCGCCTGGGCCGCTCTCGCCCAACATCGCCAGGACATGGCCGGCACGCACATGCGTGACCTGTTCGCTGCCGACCCCGGCCGGTTCAAAGCCTTCTCGCTGGAGGCCGCGGGGTTGTTCCTCGATTATTCGAAGAACCGCATCACGCGGGATACGGTCGGCCTGCTGCTCGACCTCGCCCGCCAGCAGGATGTCGAGGGTGCCCGCGCCCGCATGTTCGGCGGCGAGCCGATCAACCTGACCGAAAAGCGCGCAGTGCTGCACACCGCCCTGCGCAACCGCTCCGACCGTCCGGTGACGGTGGATGGCCGCGACGTGATGCCGGCCGTCCGCGCGGTGCTGGAGCGGATGGACGCCTTCGCCGCCTCCGTGCGCGACGGCGAATGGCGCGGCTATACCGGCCAACCGATCACCGACGTGGTGAACATCGGCATCGGCGGCTCCGACCTCGGTCCCGTGATGGCGACGGAGGCGCTGAAGCCCTTCGGCCATGCCCATGTCGCCCTGCATTTCGTCTCCAACGTCGACGGCACCCATCTGGCCGAGCAGCTGAAGTGGCTGGACCCGGAGACGACCCTGTTCGTCATCGCCTCCAAGACCTTCACGACGCAGGAGACGCTGACCAACGCCCATTCCGCCCGCCGCTGGTTCCTGGAGACTGCGAAGGACGAGGCGCATGTCGCCAAGCATTTCGTCGCCGTCTCCACCAACGAGGCGGAGGTGCGCAAGTTCGGCATCGACCCGGCCAACATGTTCGGCTTCTGGGATTGGGTGGGCGGACGCTATTCGCTGTGGTCGGCCATCGGCCTGCCGATCATGATCGCCATCGGGCCGGAGCGCTTCGCCGAGCTTCTGGCCGGCGCCCACGCGATGGACGAGCATTTCCGCACCGCGCCGCTGGAGCGCAACATGCCGGTGCTGATGGGCCTGCTCGGCGTCTGGTACCGCAATTTCTGGGACGCCTCGTCCTATGCGGTGCTGCCCTACGACCAGTATCTGCACCGCTTCCCCGCCTATCTCCAGCAGCTGGACATGGAGAGCAACGGCAAGTCGGTAACGCGCGGCGGCGAGCCGGTGGATTACCAGACCGGCCCGGTGCTGTTCGGCGAGCCCGGCACCAACGGCCAGCACGCCTTCTACCAACTGATCCACCAGGGCACCTCGCTGATCCCCTGCGACTTCGTGGCGGCGGCGACCACCCACAACCCGATCGGGGCCGAGGCCGGGGCGCATCACCGCATCCTGCTGTCCAACGTCTTCGCCCAGGCCGAGGCGCTGATGCGCGGCAAGACCGCCGACGAGGTGCGGGCGGAGATGACCAAGGCCGGCAAATCTCCCGAGGACGTCGAGGCCCTGGTCCCCCACCGCGTCTTCCCCGGCAACCGCCCGTCCAACACCATCCTGATCGAAAGCCTGACCCCGGCGACGCTGGGCGCCCTGATCGCGCTGTACGAGCACAAGGTCTTCGTCCAGGGCATCGTCTGGGACATCAACAGCTTCGACCAGTGGGGCGTGGAACTGGGCAAGCAGCTGGCCAACACCATCCTGCCGGAGTTGGAGGCCGGTCCGGCCGAGGGAGCGCATGACAGCTCCACGACCGGACTGATGGCGTGGTGGCGGGCGCACCGGTAGAATTAAGTTAGTATTCTATGCATGGCCGCTGCCGATAGCAGTGGCCATGCAAAATGAATATTCCTCCTCTTAAGTTCTCTACATACATATCTAAGATAATTCAAATATGGACTGCGGCCTCTGAATCTTGCAAAGATTCATTTATTGGCCGATGCCACCAATAAGATTTCTTGCACTATCCGTAATCCTTTCAACATCCTCCGCACCGCGCGCAACAACACCTATGATCCCGCCGATTTTTTTAGCCACATCGCCAACACGATCTACAATCTTCTTCTCAGATTCTCTCTCAATTCCAGATTCTTCCGTAGTGTATTCCTCCATCTGCTTTGCAATGAGCATCGCAGAGCCGACCGTTTCAAAAACATCCTGCAAGTTGGTGATTTCTGGATGACTAAGCCACCATATCATGGTGTTTAAGTGTTTTTTTAGGTTATACTTCAAACTCAAAGAAATACTACTTGTCTCAAGCATAGATCTTATTTCTTCAAGCATTTTTACAAGTTCAATGGCATCAGCTTCTTGGATTCGAGCCTCCCGGAACTCCTCTCCCAAGCTATGCCCAACCACTCCCAAAGCTCCACAACTGGTATCAGAACATATTTTTTTGAATTCATTCGAAAATTTCCCAAAATTCCCAAAATCAAAAAGATCATTAAACTGAGAGACGACACTAACAGCCCAAATTTTTTGGTGGTTATTAAATTTTCTGCTATACTCTATCTGATCTCTGAGCTTATAAAGCTCAGACCGAACTTTTGAAATGTTCAATATTACATCATAGTCATCCCTACCATCTCCACCAAGAACCTCCGACCACGCCTGAAGAAGCGTTCTACCAAATCCTGGAATGTCGGAGCATTTTTTGTTAAGAATAGAGAATATCTCTGCTAATATTTCCGCTTTGTTTGTATAATTTGCCATTTCTTTCTGAGTTCCTCTTCGATAAATCTTAAAAGAGCGAAAAATCAAAAGATGTTCTTGCCGATCTGAATTCTTGATCTATCAACGATTCGGCACGCATCGTCTAACATATCGCGAAATACCATCTCATGCAATCTCCTAACAATGAAGTGGTAATCCGAAATTACTCTCATTCCGAGAATATGCTGTCTCAATGAAAAATGCGCAACTTTCCGTGTTCCAAGAGCGTTGGAAAACGAACAGTTCAATCCACCCCTCTTCACCGGAGCGACCCAATGCCCACACGCTTGCGCCTCGCCATCCTGATCTACGGCATGATCCAGGGTGTGGTCTTCGGCATCGGCACCGTCCTTGTCCTGGCTGTCCCCAGCTTTTCCGAGCAGGCGATGACGCTGATGCCGACCGTGGTGATCGTCAGCATCGTTCTGGCGGCCCCCATCGCCTGGTTCATGGCGCCGCGGATGCGCCTGCGCTTCTGGCAGCGTCGGGACGAACGGCAACAGGCGCCGCGCCGCGTCACCCTGCCCTGACCGCTCGGTCCGTGCCGTCTTCCGCGACCATGGCGAACAGCCAGTCGCGGAAGGCACGCATGGTCGGCGTCCCCGGCCGCGACTTCAGCGAGGTCAGCCAGTAGGCGCCCTTGCACACGGTCACGGCGAAGGGCTGCTCGATCAGGCCGAGCGCCAGCGGCCGGCGGAACATCGATACCGGGGCCAGCGCCACCCCGGCCCCCTGGATCGCCGCCTCCACCATCAGGGAGGAGGAATCGAAGACCGGCCCCTTGACCGGGGGCATGGCCGACGGCTCCATCCCGGCGGCGGCGAACCAGCCCGGCCATTCGTCGGCCCGGTAGGAGCGCAGCAGGGTCTCGCGGCCGACATCGGCGGGGTCGCGCAGACGACGGGCGATCTCCGGCGCACAGAGCACCGACAGCGGCGCGTCGAACAGGTGGACCGCGTCGGTGCCGTGCCACGCGCCGTCGCCGAAGCGGATGGCGTAGTCCAGCCCCTCCGCCGCGATGTCGACGCGGTTGTTGTTGGTGGACAGGCGCAGATCGACGAAGGGATGCGCCTCGCGGAAGCGCGTCAACCGCGGCAGCAGCCAGCCGACAGCGAAGGTGCCGACCGCGCCGACCGTCAGAACCTCGCGGAACCGCCCACCCTCGAACTGGTCGAGCAGCCCGCCGATGCGGTCGAACGCCTCCTCCAGCGTCGGCAGCAGCGCCCGGCCCTCGTCGGTCAGGGCAAGGCCGCGCGGCAGCCGGTGGAACAGGCTGGCGCCCAGACGCTCCTCCAGCAGCTTGACCTGATGGCTGACGGCGGCCTGGGTCACGCACAGCTCGATGGCGGCGCGGGTGAAACTGAGATGCCGCGCCGACGCCTCGAAGGCACGCAGGGCGTTCAGCGGCAGATAGGGGCGGACCACGGGCTCCCCGGTCGATGCTGGGTGTCAGGGGCGTGCTAGCACCGAATGGCGGGTGGGCTCCAGGGGGATGTGGGGGGGGGGTCGGCTGACGATGCCTCCTCCCTAACCCTCCCCCGCCTTTGACGGGAGAGGGAACTGCCGCCGCTCTCCCACAAAGCTCCTACCCCCTCTCCCACCGAAGGTGGGGGGATGGGGAGGGGGCACCCGAAGCAGACACCCCCACAAACACTCACCGCCCCGTCAGCACCTTGCGGGTGTGCAGCGCGATCATCCGTTCCTCGTCGGTCGGGATGACATAGACCGGCAGGCGGCTTCCCGGAGTAGAAATCTTCGCCGCATTGGCCTCGTTGGCCGCCGCATCGATCTCCACGCCCATCCAGGCCAGCTTGTCGCCGACCCGCGCCCGCACCGGGGCGGAGCGCTCGCCGATGCCGGCGGTGAACACCACCGCATCAACCCCGCCCATCGAGGCGGCCAGCGCGCCGGTCTCCTTGGCGATGCGGAAGCAGAACAGCTCCACCGCCTCCTGCGCATGCGGGTCGCTGCTCTCCAGCAGGGCACGCATGTCGTTGGAGATGCCCGACACGCCGAGCAGTCCGGACTTGTTGTACAGCATCTTCTCGATGGCGCCGGCGTCCATGCCTTTGCGCATCAGGTAGATCAGCACGCCGGGATCGATGGTGCCGCAGCGGGTGCCCATCGGCAGGCCGTCGAGCGCGGTGAAGCCCATGGTGCTGTCGACGCTGCGCCCGCCATGGATGGCGCACATGCTGGCGCCGCTGCCGAGATGGGCGACCACCACCCGCGAATCGCCCAGTTCCGGCGCGATTTCCGGCAGACGGCGGGAGATGTACTCGTAGGACAGGCCGTGGAAGCCGTAACGGCGCACGCCCTCCTCCGTCAGTTCCCGCGGGATGGCGAAGGTCTGCGCCTGCCAGGGCTGGTTGCGGTGGAAGGCGGTGTCGAAGCAGGCGACCTGCGGCAGCTCCGGATGCGCCTCGGCCAGCGCGCGGATGGCGGCGAGGTTGTGCGGCTGGTGCAGCGGGGCAAGCGGGACCAGACCGTCCAGCTCATCAAGCACGGCCGAGGTCAGCAGCACAGGGGAGGCATGGCGGACGCCGCCATGGACCACCCGGTGGCCGGCGGCGATCAGCGTCGCCCCCTCCAGCCGTTCCTCGATCCAGTCGAGCAGATAGGACAGAAGCGCCGTGCGGTCGCTGGCCTCGCCCGCCCCCCAGGTCTTTCCGGCGAGCGGGCGGCGCTGGGCGTCCTTGGCCTCGAACACCGGCTGGGTGCCGATGCCCGAGATCTGGCCGTTGATGGTAACCACCGGATCCCCGTCGCCATGATCCCGGAACACCGAGAATTTCAGGCTGGAGGAGCCGGCATTGATGACGAGGATCGCGTTGGACATGGCGTCAGGCTTTCTCTCACTCGGCCGCGGCTGCGGCACCGCGGCGGCGGGCGGCGGCCGACAGGACGGCCACGGCGCAGGACGCCAGACGGGTGCGGACATTGTCGGCGCGGCTGGTCAGGATGATCGGCACGCGGGCGCCCAGAACGATGCCGGCGGCGTCGGCATGGGCCAGGAAGGACAACTGCTTGGCCAGCATGTTGCCAGCTTCCAGGTCGGGGACCAGCAGGATGTCGGCCTGCCCGGCCACCTCGGACTTGATGCCCTTGGTGATGGCGGCCTCGCGGCTGATGGCGTTGTCGAAGGCCAGCGGGCCGTCGAGGATTCCGCCGGTGATCTGGCCGCGGTCCGCCATCTTGCACAGGGCGGCGGCCTCCAGCGTCGAGGCGATCTTGGTGTTGATGGTCTCGACCGCCGACAGGATGGCGACGCGCGGCACCTCGACCCCCAGCACCTTGGCGAGGTCGATGGCGTTCTGGACGATGTGGACCTTGTCCTCCAGCGTCGGGTAGATGTTGATCGCCGCATCGGTGATCAGCAGCGGCCGCGGGTAGGTCGGGACGTTCATCACGAAGACGTGGCTCAGGCGGCGGCCGGTGCGCAGGCCGGTCTCCTTCCGCACCACCTCGCCCATCAGCTCGTCGGTGTGCAGGCTACCCTTCATCACCGCCTCGCATTCGCCGGTGCGGGCGAGCCGCACACCGGTTTCGGCGGAGGCATGGCTGTGGGCGACATCGACGATGCGATAGCGCGAGATGTCCAGGCCGTAAGCGTCGGCAACCGAGCGGATCTTGGCTTCCGGACCGACCAGAACCGGGTCGATCAGGTTGGCTTCGGCCGCCTCGACGGCGCCGCGCAGCGAGCTCTCGTCGCAGGGATGGACGACGGCGGTCGGCACCGGAGGCAGCGACTCGCACTTCTTCAGCATCAACTCGTGGCCGTCATGGCGGATCACCTGCACCTGGGGCAGCTCCGCCGCGGCGCGGCAGAATTTCTCCGTCGGGGCGATCACCTCGGCAACGCCGGCCGCGACCGTCTTGCCGTCCTGGTTGGCGGCGAGGCAATCGAAGACGACCGTCTTGCGCTCCGCATCCTTGGACTTGGCGGTGACGGTCACGGTGACGATGTCGCCCAGCAGGACCGGGCGCTCGAAGCGCAGATCCTGACGGACATAGATGGTGCCGGGACCGGGCAGCAGCGTGCCGAGAACCGCGGAGATCAGCGAACCGGACCACATGCCGTGCCCGACCACCTTGTGGTCGGCGGTGTAGTTCTCGTCCACATGGGACGGGTTGAGGTCACCGGACACCGTGGCGAACAGCTCGATGTCGGACATGGTCAGCCGGCGCGACAGGCTGGCCTGCTGGCCGATGCGGATTTCCTCGAACGTGACGTTTTCGATCATGGGGCTGCCGTT
The DNA here is from genome assembly GCF_001639105.2 of Azospirillum humicireducens. Lineage (NCBI taxonomy): Bacteria > Pseudomonadati > Pseudomonadota > Alphaproteobacteria > Rhodospirillales > Azospirillaceae > Azospirillum > Azospirillum humicireducens. The sequence goes on along the minus strand of NZ_CP015285.1, from coordinate 556,736 downwards.
CTTGCCTGTCGGAACGATGCCGCTGCGGTCCGCCGGAACGGCGGAGAGGGCGACGGTGACGGTGTCCATCTCAAAGCTCCTCAAAAGGATCGCGGCGCCCGACCAACAGGCCGCCGGACGGACGGAGATCCGTCGGCAAACCCATATGCCGGAGACGGGGACGGATACCCTGGGATTGGGCACCCGTCGCCGCGGCAGGCCGTATCCTCCCGATCCCGGTTCCCGTGCCCCGGCGCCCGTTGGGACAGGCCGATGGCAGCGGGCCGAAACCCGTCTTGTTGGGTCCCGCCGAAGCGGAACCTTCGCTCCCCAAGGATTTTCCAAGGAGTGTGCTTGTGCGAAAGAAATAGCCCCCATGGGCAGGGAGCCCAATGACCTACATCAATAAAGTTGCCAAGCTATTGTTGCAGCTGGGTTACTGGGTTCGTTTCAGAGCAGTGAGCAGGCGCAGCATAACCGAAACTTGCGCGCCCGCGGATGGGAAAAGCGAACCCGCCGGCAAAACCGCCACCATTGCGCACTGCGGCAGGGCCGGCGTGACGGCGATGACCCGAGTGCGGATGCGCGGCCGTCCGCTCAGTCCGCGGCGGCCTCGCAGGGGCAATGCCGGACGAGACGCGGGACGCTGACGGCGAAGACGGTGCCGTGCCCCACCCGCGACCGGACGGTGACGGGATGGTCCAGCATCTCGGCCATGCGGCGGACGATCGACAGTCCAAGCCCCAGGCCACGCCCGCTGTCGCGCTGGTCGGTGCCGCAGCGGTAGAAATCCTCGAAGATCGCCGTCATCTCCGCTTCGGCGATGCCGGGGCCGGTGTCCCACACCTCGATTGACAGACGGTTGCCGCCCTCGCTGTCGCAGCGGCGCCGGCAACCCAGCAGAATCCGCCCTTCGGTGGTGTAGCGCAGGGCATTGACCAGAAGGTTGCGCACCATCCGCTCCAACAGGATCGGGTCGCTGCGGACCCGTGCGGAACAGGGCACCATCCTCAATTCCAGCCCACGGTCGGCTGCCTGATCGCCGATCTCCACGGACAGCCGGCCGAGGATGTCCTGCACGTCGAACTCGACCTCCCGCGGCTTCACGTTGCCGACCTCCAGCGCGGAGGTGTCCAGCAGAGTGGACAGCAGCATATTGCCGGCGCTCAGAGCCTCGCCCAGCTTGTGCGCCACCTCCATTTGCTGGGGATCGTCCAGCTTGCTCAACAGGATATGGTGGAACAGGCTCATCGCCTGGAAGGGCTGGCGCAGGTCGTGGCTGGCGGCGGCCAGGAAGCGGCTCTTGGCCTGGTTGGCGCGCTCCGCCTCCGCGTGGGCGCGGGCCAGAGCCTCGCGGATTTCCACCGATTCCGTCATGTCGACGGCGGCACAGATGATGCCGCTGACCGCCCCGGTGTCGTCGCGCATCGGCTCCACCGACAGGTCCAGCGCGCGGCGGGTGCCGTTATAGGTCATCTCCACCTCGCAACGCGCGCCGATGCCGCGATCGACCACCGATCGCTTCACCGAAATCAATCGCTCGGCATCCTCTGGGAACAGTTCGGCGTCGGTGCGGCCGATCATGCGTTCCGGACGGAAGTCCGGCTGCGGGCAGTAGACCCACAAGTGCCGCAGATCGCGGTCCTGGGTGAACAGCGTCACCTTGGAATGGCGCAGGGCCATCCGGAACCGCTCCTCGCTTTCGCGCAGCGCTCGGGCCATGGCGGCGCGGGCCCGCGCCTCGGTGCGCAGCAGGCGCTTCGTCCGCGCCTCGCGCAGCACATAGGCGGCGGCACCGGCGGTCAGCAGAAGCCCGCCGATCAGCATGGTCCAGGCCAGCCGGTCGTCGGCGCTGAACAGCCGCACCGGCACCGGCACCACATACAGCCGCCATACCCGCCCGCCATAGGCGATGTCGCGGACGATGGCCCGCGTTGCCACTTCCCCGGTCAGTTGATCCACCGTCAGCGGCCGGATCGGAGGATGCGGCAGCTCACCGGGACGGCTCAGCGCCCCTTCGGCGGCAAGCAGACGCGGTGCCTCGGCATTCGGGTCCAGCAGGTAGGCGTCGCCAACGGTCAGCCCAACCCGCAGAACCGCATCGCGCAGCAGCTGGCCGACGTCGAAGCTGGTCCACAGGAAGCCGGTCACCACGTCGCAAAGCGTCCGGACGGCGGACCGCCCCTCCCCGGCATCGACGTCGCGCGAATAAACCGGCAGATAGATCAGCGCGGAATTCTGGCCGAACTCCGCACGCAGCGGCTCGTTTTCGGCTGCGACCACGCGATTGGCGGCGCAGGCGCGGACCAGCACGTCGCGCTGACCGGGCAGACTGGCCATATCGAGACCGATCAGGCCCGTCGCCGATTTGGGTTCGGCGAGCACATTCACGAACCGGTCGGCGCCGGGTTCCAGGTCCGCATCCTCGGCGGCATTGCGGACGATGAAGGACGTGTGACCGGCCGACTGCATCGCCCGCTCCAGCAGCGTCTGGTCGCGTGCTGCAATCCGCCGTGACCAGACGATGGCGCGAAGATTCGGATAGAGCGGAATCAGGGGTTCGACCGCCGAGGAAAAGCTCGCCTCCGTCACCGGCGCCGGCCCGGTCATGGGGCCGCTCAGCGCGCGCAGAAGGACGCTCTGGTGATCGAAACGGGTCTTGAGTTCATCGTGGAGCTGGATGGCCTGACGGTCGGCCAAGGCATGCTCAGCATCGCTGGTTGCGGCACGGATCAGCAGGAAAGCGCTGAGGGACAGGAAAAGGCCGGCAAAGACGATGGTTGCAATCGCCCTGCCCGCCCGCGCCTCCCCCAGATATCGCCGGTTCATCCGATAGCCCTCCGTCCCACCCAACTCAATAATAGCGAGGGCAAGACATAAATGGGTATGTTAAAGATCCATATCAAACGAAAGAGGGAGGCAGATCTAACCATTGGAGGATCAGGCCGCACTGAAGCAGGCAATTATTAAGAGGTCTCCGTATCATTTTGCCGCATTGGCGCCACCTGTGTTTCAGAATTTTCATTGCGGTGCAGAAATGACTGCAACCCCTCCAGAAAATACGCCTCCACTTTGTCCATCCCGCCGTTTATTTAGACTCGTTATTATCAGAGCGGATCGAGCCCGAGCAGGCGGATGACGGCCGCGCGCAAAGCGAGCGGCGCAACCGGCTTGTGGAGAAGCGGATAGCCGGACAAACGCGCCTCGCGCAGCCGCTTCGGATCGGTATCCCCGGTCAGGATCATGCCGGGCACCGGACGGTCGAACAATTTGGCAATCTGCCGGATGGCGACGATGCCATTCGCCGCGCCCCTGAGCCGCAGGTCGGAAATGATGAGGTCGAAGCGGTCAGGCCGCAGGCCGATCCGTTCGACGGCGGCATCATAGGAGTCCGCTCCCACCACGCTGCAACCCCATTGGCCAAGCAGCGCCTCCAATGCCGCCAGCACCATCGGATCGTCCTCGATCACCAGGATGCGGGTCCGGCTGATATCCGCCCCGCCGCTGTCAGGCGCAGCTGCGGCAGACGGCTCCTCCTTGCCGGCGCTTTCGGCCAGCTCTACGGAGCGCGGGACGATCACCGCGAAAACGGTGCCCCTCCCCTCCTCCGCACACACCTCCAGACCCAACCCGAGTTTGCGTGCCAGTCCGCGGACCAGCGTCAGGTCCAGGCCCAGCGCACCGGCCCCCTCCCCGGCCGGACGCGCCAGTTCCGCCCTCAATGCCTCCAGCCGCTGAGCGGACATACCGCGGCCGCTGTCCCACACTGCGATCCGCAGGCGATCGCCGCGGATGCGGCAGCCGACCAGAACCCGGCCACGCACCGTGACGCGCAGCGCGTTGGCGACCAGCCCGTGCAGAAGCCGCTCCAGCAGGGCGGAGTCGGTCCGCACCATGGCCGAACAGGGCATCACGCTGAATCGCACGCCCCGGTCGGCAAAGCGCGGCGCGACGTCCAGCGCCAGCCGCATCAGGACACCGTTGACGGCATGGATGCGGATGTCCGGATCGACCAGACCGCTTTCCAGCCGGACCAGATCGAAATGGCCGTCGACCATGCTGCGCATGGACTCGACCGCCTGGGCCATCGAGTGCAGCAGGTCGCGTCCCGACCGTTCCGCAACGCCCGTACGCCCCTCCTGCAACCGGCCGTCCAGTGTGCCGATCAGCAACGACAATGCCGCCAGGGGCTGGCGCAGATCATGGCTTGCCGCTGCGAAGAGACGCCCCGCCGGGTCGCGCATCGGCTGTGCGGCGGGCGCAGGGGCGGGCGTGTCCGCAGACACGGAAGAGGAGATGGGGGAGACGAGCCCGGCGAGCTGCCATGCCGCCCCGCCACCGGCCAGCGGGACAACCACCCGCCCCGGCCCGACCTGCACCTCCAGATCGGCGGCAGGCATGCCGGCCGCAAGGCAGCCGGCCAGACACGGCAAGGCTTCGGCCGCTGGAGACCAGTCGGCCAGCCGTCCGTCGGCGCCGAACACCAGAATCGGCGGCGCCGAGCCGACGGCACCATCCTGGCTGCCGTTCATGACGACACCTTCATCCAAGCCATAACGCCCCGTCACCGATCACGCTGTGGAGCTCCCACAGTATGGAAGCCATCGCCCGCTGCAAAGCCCGCCGTTGGGCAGAGACCACGCGAAGATTGCGCGACATCGAACAATCAAGGATTTTATCGCTTTTTCGATAAACTCGACAAAAACCATCCGCATAGCGGGCTTACTGTTACATTTCGACAAATAATCGCCGTCAATTCAGGCTCGGCCTTCAGCGTTTTTTAGGATTAGGCCGCAATGATGGCCGGATGGAATGCGACGCGCAGACTTGTGAGGATGGCGAAAGCGGGCGGGCGACTCCCGGGGAAGTCCTGCCCGATGATGTTTACCTGTCGGCAATGATGCGGCTGCCGGTCGCCGTCGCCCTTCTCAAAGCCCACCACAATTGCCAGGGCGCGCTGACCGATTTGGAATGGCGGTCGGCCAACCTGGCGGCGGAGCGGCTGCTGGGGGCTTCTCCTCTGGCCGGCCGCCGGCTGCGCGGTGACGCGACCGACGCCGCCTGCCCCGGGCTGTTCGCGGTGCTGGCCGATGGCCTGCATGAACCGGTGGAGCGGACGGTCGCGGCACGGTGCGGCGGCATTCCCGTGCGCTGGCGGGTGGTGGCGGCCCCGGCCCCCGGCGGTCTCAGCGCGATCCTGACCGACCTCGGTCCGGAAGCCCCCTCCGTGGCCGAAGCGCTGGCCGAAAGCCTGACCGCTGCGCTGGAACACAGCGCCGAGAGCTTCGCCCTGTTCGACCATGACGACCGCCTCGTCCACGCCAACAGCCGATTGAAAAGCGACCTGCCCGCGCTGGCCGACCGGCTGGTGCCCGGCATCCCGTTCGAAGAGCTGGCCCGCAGCTTCGCCCTCTCCGACCCCCGCCTGACCACGGAGGAGGAGCGCGCGACCTGGCTGAGGGTGCGGCTGGAGCGGCATCGCCGGCTGGAGCCGCCGGTGGTCGTGCCACTGCCCGACGGACGTTGGCTGCTCAGCCGCGAACATGCGGTTCCCGGCGGCGTGCTGGTCCACTACACGGACGTCACCACGCTGAAGCTGAACGAGGAGCGGATGCGCGTCCGCGAAGCCGAGGCGCGTGCCGCCCGCAGCGAGGCGGAAAGCGCCAGCCGTGCCAAGAGCGCCTTCCTGGCGCAGATGAGCCACGAATTGCGGACGCCCCTGAACGCCGTCCTCGGCTTTTCCGAAATGCTGCTGTCGGAGCCGTTCGGGCCGCTGGGCAACCCGCGCTACCGCAGCTATATCGGCGACATCCGCGATGCCGGGAGCCATCTTCTTGCCCTGATCGACGATATCCTGGAGTTGTCGCGCCTGGACGGCATCATGCCGATGGCCGAGGAGGGGGTGGATTTGGACGCCCTGTCGCTCAAGGTCATCGAGGCGCTGCAGGAGGTCGCGGCCGAGGGTGAGGTCCGCCTGCACCGCGACGTGCCGGCCGATCTTCCGCTTCTGCAAGGCGACGCCCAGGCGCTGACCCAGATGCTAACCAATCTGCTGTCCAACGCCGTTACCCACACCCGGCCGGGCGGACAAGTGGTGCTGACGGCGCAGCTGATGCCGGACGGCGGGATCGGGCTGATGGTCGCCGACACCGGCGTCGGCATCCCGACCGCCGAGCTTCCCCGCATCCTCCACCCCTTCGAGCTCCAGGACTCCACCATCGCCCGCAATTCCCAAGGAACCGGGCTGGGCCTGCCGATCGTCAAGCGGCTGGCCGAAATGCATGGCGGCCGGCTGGAGCTGACCAGCGAGCCGGGAGTCGGGACCTCCGCCGTGCTGGTGTTCCCCGCCGAGCGCAGCCTGCCGCGCGACCGGTGCCGGCCGGTTCCCCTGCCCCCGATCGTCATTCCAAGCTGAGGCGTTTGCGGAGCGGCAGAAGCCCGCCATACCCTTTTTGCCCCTTGGCGCCGATCGGCCGACGCGGCATTCTGTTGCCAACGTTCCCGAACCGTTCCCATTGCTGATGGTGGCACTGCGCCAATGAGCAACGACCTTGCCGTTTCCGCTTCCGACAGCGACCCAGCCCCGTCCGCCGGCGGAGCGCTGACGATCTTCCGCGGCGTGCGGCGGGCGCTGGCGACGCACGGCTATGCCACCCTGACTGAATTCCGCCTGGCGAGCGGACGGCGGGCCGACGTGCTGGGCATCGACGAGTCCGGCAGCATCCTGATCGTAGAGGTGAAGAGTGGCGTTCCCGACTTCCGGTCAGACCAGAAATGGCAGGAGTATCGCGAATGGTGCGATGCCTTCTATTTCGCCGTCGATGACGGTTTCCCGACCGAGCTGATCCCGGAGGATTGCGGACTGATGGTCGCCGACGCCTATGGTGCCGAGATCCTGCGCGAGGCGCCGGTTGCCAAGCTGGCGGCGGCCCGCCGCAAGACCCTGCTCCTGCGCGCGGCGATGACCGGCGCCGGGCGCCTGCACCGGATCGAGGATCCGATGTTCTCCCAGGCCTCTCCCACGGTGTGACACCGCATCCATCCGACGCTGTCTCATGGTGTGGGTGCGCGCCGCGGAAGAAGCGGCTAGACTGCCTCCCTCTCATCAACCGGGAAGAGCGGACCGGCATGCCCCCCTTGCACATCCTGCTGGCGGAAGACGAGACGGTCACCCGCCTTGCCGCCCGCGCCCTGCTGGAGCGCGCCGGCCATCGGGTGGTGGCGGTGGAGGATGGCCCTGCCGCCGTCGCGGCCGCCGCGCAGATCGCCTTCGACCTGATCCTGATGGATCTGGGATTGCCCGGCCTGCCCGGCGACGAGGCCGTCCGTGCCATCCGCGGCCGGTCCGGCGGCGGCACCCCGCGAATCCTGATGCTGACGGCCAGCATCACCTCCGACGGCCGCGACCGCTGCGCCGGCTGCGGCGCCGACGGCATCCTGGCAAAACCCTTGCGACTTGACGCTCTGACCGCCGCGCTGGCCGGCTCGCCGCGAACCACGCCGCCGGTGGACGAGCCGGACTTCGACGAAAGCGCCATAGCGACGATGCGGGACATGCTGCCCGCCGCCCGTGCCGACGAGTTGATCGGCAAGACGGCAGCCGTGTTGAGCCAGCATAACCAGACGCTCGGCGCAGCCTTGCGGAATGGCGACCTGACGACTGCCGGCGCGATGGCGCACAAGATCGCCGGCGTATCGGGCCAATATGGCTGCCTTGCCCTGCGCCGCGCCGCGCGAAAGCTGGAGGCGGATCTGGAGAACGGCGGCGCTGCCGACCTGCCGCGGCGCATGGCCGACCTCTCCGATTCGCTGACGCCGGCGCTGGCCTTTCTGGATCGTTGCGTCACCGGGGCGCGGGGGTGATCCCCCGGACCGTTCCCGCGGGCCGGGCGACGGTCAGCCGCGCTCGCCGGGGGAAACGGCCACGCAATGATGACCGTGCTTCGTCAGGACCGCACAGGCCTTGCGCGCATCCTTCTCGTCAAGACCGGTCAGGCGGGCGCGATAGACGGTGTCCTTGCCGGCCTTGGCCTCCACCACGTTGGGCTTGGCCGCGCGCAGGATGAAGGGGGCCTGCTTGACCGCCTGGCTGACCGCCTTGTTGCCGGCAGCCCGGCTTGAGAAGGCGCCGACCTGAACGCCCCAATGCGATCCGGCCTCGCGGGTGGCCTTGCTCTCGCGCGACGGAGCGGGGGGAACCGCGGCCATCTGTACGGCGGCGCGGACCGGCTTGGCCTTCACCACCGGCTCGTCATCGTCATCCCCCTCGCCGTCGGCTGGATCGGAGTGCGTGGTGTCGAGGCTGGCCATCACCGGCCCGTCGTCGCGGCCACGGCTGGGCCGGCCGAAGGCCTGGTCGAGCAGCGCCTCCATCTTGTTGTCGCGCGATCCCGCGGACTTGCCGCCCATCACCACGCCGACCAGACGGCGCCCATCCCGCACCGCCGATGCGGCGAGGTTGAAGCCCGACGCGACGGTGTAGCCGGTCTTGATGCCGTCCATGCCCTCGTAGCGGGACATCAGACGGTTGTGGTTGGCCAGCGTGCGGCCGCCATAGACGAAGTTGCGGCGGCTGAAATACGGATAATATTTGGCGTGGTCGCGCATCAGGGCGCGCGACAGCATCGCATAGTCACGGGCGGTCGTGACCTGCTCCATGTTCGGCAGACCGGACGCATTGCGGTAGACGGTGCGGCGCATGCCCAGCTCGCGCGCCTTGCGCGTCATCATCTCGGCAAAGCGCGACTCGGTGCCGCCCAGCGCCTCCGCCAGGACGACGGCGGCATCGTTGGCGGACTTGGTGACGAGACCGAGGATCGCGGTTTCCACCTTCAGCGTCTGACCGGCGCGCAGGCCGAGCTTGGTCGGGGACATGCTCTCCGCGAAGGAGGAAACCGGCAACTGCTGGTCGAGGGATAGGCGGCCGTCCTCCAGCGCATCGAAGGCGAGATACAGCGTCATCATCTTGGTCAGCGACGCCGGATGGACGATGGCGTCGGCGTCCTGGTCGATCAGCACCTGCCCGGTCCGGGCATCGACCACGATGGCCGCGGCCTTCGCCGCCAACGCTTCGGCCGCCGAGAGGCCAGACCCGACAGCCGCCAGGCCAAGCAGCGCGGCAGCCGCGAGGAAATGGCGCCCCATACCCGCCGAACGCCGCCCGCCGGTCGTGTCCGTTGCGCGAAAGGCGAACGGAAACAATCCGTTACGAACGGTGTTGCGCGTTACACTCATGATGGCCCCGCCAACCGCTAGATTTTGGTGCTTGGTTCAATGGTAAATTCGTGCGAAATCAGTGTCTAGCAGGAATTCGTTAATTTCTTGCTTTGGCTTTTGGCAGTGTCTGTGACCAAAATGGCAGGTCCTGGCTGACGGAGGATGACGGGGAAGAGGCGGAGAACGGCACGCAAGCGGTGGGGTTATGGCACGGGGGCATACGGATTACCGGCGCCCTCCGATCGGCCGGGACCCGGCGACCGGGCTTGCCGCCGCGACCTGCGTTCTCCACCTACCAGGGGCCGCCGACGCGAGGCAAGCGACAATGAGCCGTGGTCATCAAAGAAGCACCCCGGAGACAAGCGCACCGGGAACAAGCGTTCCGACCGACACCTTTTCCCCCGACGGCCCTCGCCCTGGCCTCGCCCGTCGTGCAACCGCGGCCCGTGTGGCGATATCCATGGCGGCAGGCCTGCTGGCGCTCGCCGGCTGCACCTCCGTCGGACCGACGGACAATCCGGTGGCGCGCAAGCTGACCTGGTTCAGCTATCTCAACGGCGACGATCTGAGGATGCGCTGCGGCAAGGACGGGACCGACCGCTTCCGCCTGGTCTTCAACGCAGACTACAACCGCCATGTGCGGACCTACGACGTCGTCGGCGATCCCGAGCGCGGCGGTGCCGCGGTGGAGGCCCATGTGATCGAGGCAACCGACTTGGCCCGCATCACGCCGGCCGACCCCTTCTCCGCCGCCCGCGGCCGCAAGGCGACGCTGGAATTGAGCGCCGCGCAGTATGCCAGCTTCATCGGCCGCCTGCGCGAAGACGGGGCGTTCGACCCGCCGCCCAATGGGCTGAGGCTTCCGTCGAACGGATTCTACTGGCTGATCAACGGCTGCCGCTCCGGGCAATGGTTCTTCACCGCCTATCCCTACCCGTCCAGCCGCTTCACCGATGCCGGTTTCCCCGACCTGCTGCGCAGCATCGACCCGACAGGAGTCGCCTTTCCCGGACTGCCGGAACCGGAGGACGCGCCGCGCACCCTGCCCTCCTCCGGCGAGGTGGCGGACGGCGGCGTCTTCTTCGAAATCCAGGTCGGCCGCGACGGTCAGGGCCACTATGGACTGGTCGGCCCGACCGCCCCCTTCGGGGCGCTGATGCTCAGCGCCCTTCCGGCGGACTGATCCGTTCGCGCCCCCCTCACCGGCCCCGTCAGGCCGGTTCCTCGGCAGTGTGGCGCGGACGCAGGCTGTCGGGCACCAGGGTTTCGACCCAGGGACCGTCCGGCATGCGGCGGGCCAGTTCCGTCAGATTGCGGTTCCACCACTGGCGCTGTTCGCTGAGGTCGTCATAATCGTAGTTCGACTGCCGCCAGCTGCGCGACTCCGCATGGTAGGACACCATGTCGATGGGAAAGCCGACATCGTTGCTGGAAAAACGGGTGCTGTCGAAGGACAGGTAGGCCAGCTTCAACGCCGTCTGCATGTCGGTGCCGTAGGTCAGGGCCCGGTCCAGGATCGGCTTGCCATAGGCAGTCGCGCCGATCGACAGGTAGGGCGTGCGTTCGTCCACCTCGATCCAATTGCCCTCCGGATAGACTAGGAACATGTAGGGCTCCCGGTCCTCGGACAACTGGCCACCGATGATGGCGTGCAGATTGAAGTGCAGCTTCGACGCCTCCAGCGACTCCTTGTCCTCCGCGGCGACTTGCCGCAGGCAGGCGGTGAAGGCCGACACGGCGTCCAACATGGTCGTATAGGCCTCTCCCCGGCGCTTCTGCATGTCGCGGCGAAGATAGGCCAGCGTCTTGTCGCGCACGCTCCGCAGGCCGGAATTCATGATGAAGAAGCGGTCGCCGCCGCTGCCCATCATCGTCACCTTGCGGGCTGACGAAAGCTGCGACCCGCTGGTGATGCGGCCGTCCGACAGACCGATCAGGCCGTCGCGTGTCTTGATGCCAAGGCAATAGGTCATGATCGAAAATGTCCCGAAGATGCGGCCTGGAGAGCGGAGGGCCGGGAGCGCCGCGTCCAAGCGCCGCACCTGACCATTGGCCGAGGCGAAACGCGCCCGCGGCCACGCTACACTTGTCCCACCGCTGGTAAATCCTTCGTTAAGGAGTTGCTCCGTCAGGGGTTTGCCGCCAGCACCGCGATCCCAGCACGCGGCGGCAATGTCGACGATTGCGCATTCATCGGATTTTCACGCAATGGGGGTATGTTGCGGCGCGAAAGTCCAGGCAGGACACATGCCGAACGTACTGTTGACAGCGCCGGCTGCTTAGCCCATAAAATTCTCATATTGCAGCGCAACATTTCCCAAGCCTCTTCGTGGCATCGGGAACCGGATGCGCAACGTATAAACGCAACGCAAACCACTGCCGGCAGGCTTCCAGCCTCGATCCGCAGCGGCAGGGGTCATCGTCCAAACGTCGGCATCAGCCAGGAAGGAACGCGCGTCATGAACCAGTTCTCGCCGAAGTCGCTCGAAACCGTCGCCGCCCAGGCCAAGGAGCAGTATGAGGGTCTGGTGAAGGCCGGCCAGGAGCAGACGGTCAAGCAGTTCGAACAGACCGCGACCGCCGCCAAGGAGCAGTTCGAGAAGACCGCCGCCCAGCTGCTGAAGAGCTACGAGGATCTGCAGGCCACCGGCAAGGCCAATGTCGAAGCGCTGATCGCCAGCAGCACCATCGCCGCCAAGGGTGCCGAGGATCTGGGACGCGAAGTCGTCGCCTATGGCCAGTCGGCGCTGGACAAGTCGATCACCACCGGCAAGGCCCTGCTGGCCGCCAAGACCCTGCAGGAAGTCGTCGAGCTGCAGAACGACTTCCTGAAGTCCAGCTTCGACGCGATGCTGGCCGAGACCAATCGCCTGCAGGAACTGACCACCAAGGTCACGAACGAGGCGCTGGCCCCGCTCAACGCCCGCGTCACTGCGACGGTGGAGACCTTCTCCAAGCCGATCGCCGCCTGATCGGTCCGATCCGATCGAACGGTAAGGCCGGGAATCAGCGTTGGCTCCCGGCTTCGCAAACGGCCCGGCAACCCCCACGCGGTTGCCGGGCCGTTTTGCATGCGAATGGGGTTTGCCTCGCATGCCAGGTTTTATTGTGCAGTGCACAATATCCATTGACTCCCTGCCTGGCTTTCCCTACATTCCAAGCTATGTTGCAGTGCAGCATATCTCGGGCGCCCGCCCTGCCGGGGTCCGAGGGTTTCAACCCACTCCGCACCCGGTCGCCGCATCGTCGGGGCCGCGCGGTTGACCCCTGAGAGAGCGCGAGGAGCATAGCCATGTCCGACCAGATCACCGCCGTCACCAAGTCCGTCGAAGACGCCATCGCCACTGCCAAGCAGAACCTGGAAGGCCTGGTAAAGGCCCAGCAGGAGCAGATCGAAAAGGCCTCCGCCCAGGTGCTGAAGGGCTATGACGATCTGACCGTGCTGACCAAGCAGAACGTCGACGCCTTCGTGAAGTCCGGCACCGTCGTCGCCAAGGGCGCCGAAGAGGCCGGCAAGCAGGTCGCAGCCTTCACCCAGTCCTCGCTGGAGAAGAGCGTGTCGAACGCCAAGGCCCTGCTGGCGGTGAAGACGATCCAGGAACTGATCGAGCTGCAGAACGCCTACACCAAGGCCAGCATCGACGCCCTGGTGTCGGAAAGCACCAAGATGCAGGAACTGACCGTCAAGATCGCCAACGAGGCGCTGGCTCCGCTGAGCGCCCGCGTCAACGCCACGGTCGAGGTTCTGTCGAAGAAGGCCGCCTGATCGGCGAAGGCGGCCGGGCCTTGACCGGCCTGCCGACCTTCCCAGTTGTCAGGTCCGCATTGCGACGGCCCGGCACCCCGAACAGGGGTGCCGGGCCGTTTTGCGTTCGCATCCCACCGAATGCCGGGGTGCGGCGGAAAGGGGCTAGGGTTTTCCGCCGATTGCGGTCCGGCCAAAAGCGATGTCTCCTATTCCGGGGTAGCGGGAGGGCCGGTGGACCAAAGGAGGGTCTGCCAAATGGAGGGAGACTGAAAACGGCCCCTTCCCACCGCGACCGAAATGACCATATCATTCACATTGACAGTGCATCGCGATGACATTCGACTGGGACCATGGCCGACTCTGACAAGCAGGGCAACGACGGCACGAACAGCGGCGTGGTCGTAAAGGCCAAGCCGAAGACCAAAAAGCCGTCGATGTACAAAGTATTGATGCTGAACGACGATTACACTCCCATGGAGTTCGTCGTTCTCGTTCTCGAACGCTTCTTCAGCAAATCGCGGGAGGAAGCGACACAGATCATGCTGCATGTGCACCGGCGGGGTGTGGGGTTGTGCGGCGTGTTCACCTACGAGGTGGCGGAGACGAAAGTCACGCAGGTGATGGACTTTGCGCGCCAGCACCAGCACCCGCTGCAATGCACGTTAGAAAAGGATTAGACCCACACATGCTGTCGCGTAACCTGGAACAGACGCTGCACCGAGCCCTGGCCCACGCGAACGAGCGCAGGCATGAATACGCGACGCTCGAACATCTGCTTCTCGCGTTGACCGAAGACTCCGATGCTACCGCCGTCTTGCGCGCTTGCGGGATCGACCTCGACCGACTGCGCGCGGAACTGTCGGATTACCTCGACAACGAACTTGCGAACCTTATCACGAACAGGCCCGATGACGCCAAGCCGACGGCTGGTTTCCAGCGGGTTCTGCAACGTGCGGCCATCCACGTCCAGTCGTCGGGACGTGAGGAGGTGACGGGAGCAAATGTGCTCGTTGCCTTGTTCTCTGAACGCGAGAGCCACGCGGTCTATTTCCTGCAGGAGCAGGAGATGACCCGGTTCGACGCGGTCAACTACATCTCTCACGGAATCGCGAAGGCTCCGGGCCGCTCGGAAACAAAGCGTGTCTCGGGCGCTGACGACGAGGCGGCGGCGGAGAAGGTCGTGAAAAAAGGCAGCGAAGCGCTCGACGCGTATTGCGTCAACCTGAACAAGAAGGCGTCCGGCGGGAAGATCGATCCGCTGATCGGCCGGGAGCAGGAGGTCGAACGGACCATCCAAATCCTGTGTCGGCGCTCGAAGAACAACCCGCTGTATGTCGGCGACCCCGGTGTTGGCAAGACCGCCATCGCCGAGGGCCTCGCCCGCCGCATCGTCCAGCAGGAAGTGCCGGAGGTGCTGCGCAACGCCACCATCTTCGCGCTCGACATGGGCTCGCTGCTGGCCGGCACCCGCTACCGCGGCGATTTCGAGGAGCGGCTGAAGGCCGTCGTGTCCGAACTCGAGGCGACGGAGGGGGCCATCCTCTTCATCGACGAGATCCACACGGTGATCGGCGCCGGCGCCACCTCGGGCGGGGCGATGGATGCGTCCAACCTGCTGAAGCCGGCCCTGGCGTCGGGTTCGCTGCGCTGCATCGGCTCGACCACCTATAAGGAATACCGCAGCTACTTCGAGAAGGACCGGGCGCTGGTCCGCCGCTTCCAGAAGATCGACGTCAACGAGCCGTCGGTCGAGGATGCGGTGAAGATCCTGCAAGGCCTGAAGCCCTACTACGAGAAGCACCACAAGGTCACCTACACCAACGACGCCATCCGCGTCGCGGTGGAGCTGTCGGCCAAATACATCGGCGACCGCAAGCTGCCCGACAAAGCCATCGACATCATCGACGAGGTCGGTGCGGCGCAGATGCTGCTGCCGGAGAACAAGCGCCGCAAGAAGATCGGCGTGAAGGACGTGGAGGCGGTGGTCGCCAAGATCGCCCGCATCCCGCCGAAGTCGGTCAGCCGCGACGACAAGGAAACGCTGCTGAATCTGGAACGCGACCTGAAGACCATGGTCTTCGGCCAGAACAAGGCGATCGACGCGCTGGTCTCCGCCATCAAGCTGGCCCGTGCCGGCCTGCGCGAGCCGGAGAAGCCGATCGGCAACTACCTGTTCACCGGCCCGACAGGCGTCGGCAAGACCGAGGTGGCCCGCCAGCTCGCCATGACTCTCGGCATCGAGCTGACCCGCTTCGACATGTCGGAGTATATGGAGCGGCACACGGTGTCGCGTCTGATCGGCGCCCCTCCGGGCTATGTCGGCTTCGACCAGGGCGGCATGCTGACCGACGCCATCGACCAGCATCCCCACTGCGTCCTGCTGCTGGACGAGATCGAGAAGGCCCATCCGGATCTGTTCAACATCCTGTTGCAGATCATGGACCACGGCAAGCTGACCGACCACAACGGCAAGATCGTCGACTTCCGCAACGTCATCCTGATCATGACCTCGAACGCCGGGGCCGCCGACATGGCCAAGCCCGCCATCGGCTTCGAGCGTGACCGCCGGGTCGGCGAGGACATCGAAGCGGTCGAGAAGATGTTCACGCCGGAGTTCCGCAACCGTCTCGACGCGATCATCCCGTTCGCGCCGCTGACGCAGGAGGTCATCAACCGCGTCGTCGACAAGTTCATCATGCAGATGGAGGCGCAGTTGGAAGACCGCGGCGTGTCCATCGAACTGAACGAAGAGGCGCGCGAGTGGCTGGGCAAGAAGGGCTACGACCCGCTCTATGGCGCCCGCCCGCTTGGCCGCGTTATCCAGGAGTACATCAAGAAGCCGCTGGCGGAAGAGCTGCTGTTCGGCAAGCTCAGCAAGGGCGGTCTGGTGAAGGTCACCGTGAAGGACGAGAAGCCGGCTTTCGAGTATGCCGAAGGCAGCCGGCCGAAGCGCACGTCCGGCGACGATGACGAGGAAATGGTGTCGGAGATGGTCGAGTAACCCGACCTCCCCGTTCCATATCGTGAAAAAGGGGAGCCGTCGACGGCTCCCTTTTTGTTGCCATTGCGGCGGATGCGCTCTTTTGCATCATCTCTTCACCGCGCGATACTTTTGCGCGTAGGCCGGACTGCGCTATGGTCGGGCCCATGACCGATCCCGCCGCCATGCAGCCCGCCCTTTTGCAGTCCGCAGATGCGCAGGCACCCTTGCTGCCCGCGCCCGACGCGCTGCGCATCGCCTTCGCCTGCGCCGACACGGACGAGGCCCGCGCCGCCCGCACACGGCTGGTCCACCGCTACGGCAACGCCATGCCCGACGAGGCCGACGTGATCGTGGCACTGGGCGGCGATGGCTTCCTGCTGGAAACGCTGCACCGGGCGCTCACCCGTGATCGCGAACGGCCGACACCGGTCTACGGCATGAACCGCGGTTCGGTCGGTTTTCTGCTGAACGCCTACCGTGAGGAGGATTTGGCGGAGCGCATCGTGGCGTCGCAGCATGTCCGGCTGCATCCGCTGCGCATGATCGCCACCAGGGTGAATGGCGAGCGGGTGGAGGCGCTGGGCATCAACGAGGTCTCGCTTCTGCGCGAGACACGGCAGGCGGCCAAGCTGCGCATCACCATCGACGGGGTGGTGCGGCTGCCGGAACTGATCTGCGACGGCGCCCTGGTGGCGACGCCGGCCGGCAGCACCGCCTACAACCTGTCGGCCCACGGCCCCATCGTGCCGCTGAATGCCGGAGTCCTGGCCCTGACCCCGATCAGCGCCTTCCGCCCAAGGCGCTGGCGCGGCGCCCTGCTGCCCCACGCCGCCCGCATCACCTTCGACGTCATGGAAGAGTCGAAGCGCCCGGTCAGCGCCGTCGCCGACTTCACCGAAGTGCGCGAGGTTCTTCAGGTCGAGGTGCAGGAATGCCGCGAGGTCGGCCTGACCCTGCTGTTCGACCCGGAGCTGAATTTCGAGGAACGCATCCTGAAGGAGCAGTTCGCGCCCTAAACCTCTCGCGCACGGTCCGTCTACGCCCGCCTTGCCACCCAAACGGCGGTCAGGTCGTCGCGCAGCGGCAGGCGGATGCGGGAGTAGAAGCTGTCCATCATCGGGCCGAGCGGGTGGATACGATCCTTGGCCAGCGCGGCCCGCACAAAGTCGGGCACGGCATCCTGCCCCAGCGGGCCGAGATCGTCGCCGCCGCATTCGATCAGTGCGTCGCTGTAGAGGAACAGGAAGCCACCACGGGCCAAGCGGAAGCTATGGTCGACATACTGTGCCCGCCGCGAGGCGCCCAGAACCAGACCGGCCGAATCGAGCAGCCGGATGTCCGGCCCGTCGCCCTTCATGCCGGCCGGCGTTCCCAGCACCGGGTTGGGCGACCCCGCCGCGGCGAAGGTCAGCGTATCGGTGGCAAGGTCGAGGATGCCGAAGAAGGCGGTGGCGAACTGTCCCGTCGGCAGCACGTCCTTCAGCGCCGCGTTCAGTTGCGCCAGCCATTGCGACGGCGCCACATGATGCATGGGAAAGCGGTCGATCAGGGTGTGCAGGCGGAAGGTGTTGATCGCCGCGGTGATGCCATGCCCGGCGAAATCGACCATCAGAAGCCCGAGCCGCCGGTCGCCCAGCGGATAGAGCCCCCAGAAATCGCCACCCAACTCCGAGGAGGTCTCGAAATGGGCGTCCAGGGTCAGGCCATAGCGGTCGGCCACCTCCGCCAGCCGCCGTTTTTCCGGCAGAAGCGAAGTCTGCATGGCGCGGGCGTGCGACAGCTCCCGCTGCACCCTCTCCCGAAAGGTGGCAAGATCGTTGAACAGCTTGCGCTTTTCCAGCTGATGGCGGACACGGGCCACGCATTCGCCGGGCTTGATCGGCTTGGAGATGAAATCGCTGCCACCCGCCTCGAAACAGCGCACCTGCTCCTCATCGCTGTCCAGCGCGGTTTGGAACAGGACCGGCAGCTCCTCATGCGTCGCGCTGCGGCGCAATGCCTCGCACATCTCCAAGCCGTTCATCACCGGCATATCGACGTCGAGCAGCACGAGATCGGGACGGAACCGGTCGACCGCGGCCAGCCCTTCGCGCCCGTTCTCGGCAAAGGCGATGTCGGTGATGCCGGCACGGCGGATCACAAGGGCAAGGGATTTGCGGTTGAATTCGTTGTCGTCGACGATCAGGACACGGCAATCCGACAGCGACAGGCCAGGCACGGGCATGCGGGCTCCGTCAGCGGTCGAACTGCAGGACGGTGCAACGCCCGCCGTCGGTCACCGTCACACGGGAGGCAAGCGTGCGCATGAAGACGAAGCCGCGGCCCGACCGCGCCTTGTTGCCGGTGGTCGCAGGAGCCAGTTCGGTATCGAAACCGCCGCCCTGGTCCACCACGGCGATGGCGATGCTGTGATCGGTCCAGCGGCAGAAGATGTCCAACCGCCGGCGCCCCACGGCAGGGTCGCCCAGCCGGTCGCGCATCATTTCGCTGAAGCGGCGATAGCCGCCGGGCTCGCCCTTGACCGCGCTCGAAAGGCCCAGATTGCCGTGGACGATGGCGTTGGCGACCGCTTCGTGCAGGCAAAGCTCCACGTTGGACCGGCGTTGCGGATCGAGCGCCCCGCGCCGCACCAGCTCGTCGCAGACCAGGACCGGGCATTGCAGGCCATAGGCGCTGCCGGTGGTCAGCGACAGATAGAATCCGGGCAGGCGCGGATGTTCCGCCGCCGGCGCACCCGACCAATCGTCGAGCAGGGCCTCGCACTCGTCCGTTCCCTCCCCCAGCTCCACCGTCAGAAAGGAACTGCGGTCGAAGGCGGCGCGCAGCCGGTCGCGGTCCGCCCTCTCCACCAACTGGGCCTCGACCACCGGACGGGCGGTCACCGCAGCGTCCGGAAGGCCGTCCGTCCCAACCCCGGTGCCGTCGAAGCGGGAGAAGATCCGGGCAGCCATGTCCGCCGGCACGCGGTTGCGCAGCATGCTGAAGGAACGGAGCGCCGGTTCGGCCGGGGTGTCGGGAAGGGCGGCGTCCATGGCGGCAATCTCCCCAGTGGAAGGGACCGGTGCGGCCGGCGGCAGGCCGGCCGCCGGTTGTTCAATGTTCGAAGGTGATGATCTCTGACAGGCGGGCAAGCTCGATCGACCGCTTCACGTCGCCGGCCGCTCCACGGACGATCAGCTTGGTGTTCAGGCTCTCGGCCTCCTCCTGCAGGATCAGCAGCATGCCGAGGCCGGCGGAGTCGATGAATTCAAGCCCCGACAGGTCGAGCACGACCCGGCTTCCTCCCAGATCCCGCAGCTGGGTCACGATTTCGACCAGACGGTCGTGGTCGGTGAACTCCATCCGACCGGACAGCCGGATCTCGGGCACCGCATCGGTTCTGATCGTCTTGAAATCCATACTTTCCCTCACCCATCGGTCGCTGAGAGGCCGTGGGCGTGCAGCCCGGACGGCCCTCATACGAATGCGCGCGAAACACCCGGCATTTGCCTATGCACAGTAGTGCAAGCCCGGGCGTTCCCTCAAGCTCGGATGCCACCAGGAAGAAGCCTTTCACCGCAGCGCGACACTTTTCCCCATGCGACAGCCCGGGTTCACCCCCATGGACGCGCCGTCCGCAACCGGGTAGAACGTCCGTAGGGGCGCACGCGCGCTGCGTGCCGCACCAACGAACGTCCGGAACGGCAATGTATGACCAGGATCGCTGAGGCGTGGCGGCGCGTGCCGGCGGTATCGGCAAAATTCCTGCTGATCCTGGTGCCCAGCCTGGTGGTCACCGTCTCGCTGTTCTCCGCCCTGTTCTTCTACGACCGCTACCAGGATCTGCAGGCGGCCCTGCGGGACAAGGTGGCGACCATCGCCGACATCAATGCGGCGGCATTGTCCAACAACCTCTGGACCTTCGACGTCCAGGCGATCCGCAATGTGATCCAGGCCATCGGCGCCAACCGGGAGCTGGTCTGCGTCGAGGTGACGGACGATCTGGCCGACGGGCTGTTCGCCTGGCCCGGACCGAGCTGCCCCTTGAGCGGCGACGCCAACATCGAACGCCGCCCGATCCGGGTGCAGAATCTCCAGGTCGGCACCATCACCCTGCACTACAACCACAAGGTCGCGCGCGAACAGTTGCGGCAGGAGGTGGTGAACACCGCCGTCCTCCTTCTGCTGATGCTGGCCGGCACCATCGCGGCGGCGCTGGCGGCACTCCGGCTGACGGTGGGACGGCCGCTTCGGCGGCTGATCGCCTCCATCCTGGAATCGGAACGCGGCGGCGGGCTGCAGCCGGTGGATTGGCGCGCTTCGGATGAACTCGGCCGGGTGATCCAGGCCCACAATGCCATGCTCGCCCGGCTGGGCCGGGAGGAGGCCGCCCTGCGCATGAGCGAGCAGCGGCTGGCGCTGGCCATCACCGCCACCCGGTCCTCGGTCTGGGATTACGACCTGCGGACCGGGCTTTACTGGTGGTCCAAGGAGTTTCCCACCCTGCTGGGCTACGGACCGAACGAGCTGGCCATGACGACGGAGACCTGGGCCTCGCTGCTGCATCCGGACGAAGCGGAAGGGGTGATGGCCGATTCGCGGCGCCGGCTGCGCGACCGGGCCATGGCCTACACGGCGGTCTACCGGATGCGCCGGCGCGATGGCCGCTGGGCCTGGATCGAGGATCGCGCCACCGCACAGCGCGATGCCGACGGCCGCGCCCGGCGGCTGACCGGCACCATGTCCGACGTCACCGAACGGGTGCGGGCGGAACTGGACCTGGCACATGAGCGCAACATCCTGCAGGTCACGCTGGACAACACCGACCAGGGCATCCTCAAGGTCGACGGCGACGGGCGTGTGGTGATGGCAAACAGCCGCGCGGCGGAACTGCTGAACATCCCGCCGGAGGTGCTGGCCGGAAGCCCGCGCTTCGCCGACGTGGTCGCCCTTCAGCGCCGCCAGGGAGAATTCGGCGAGATGGGCGACGACCCCGACCTGTATCTCAGCTACGGAATCGGCGGCACCGATGGCCACGCCGGCGCCGGGCCGGACGAACCGGCCGGCACCATCGACCAGCCCTTCACCTTCAAGCGACGCCGTCCCGACGGCCGCATCGTGGAGGTGCGCACCAACCCGCTGCCGGAGGGCGGCTTCGTCCGCACCCTGACCGATGTGACGGTGGAAGCGCGGTCGGCCGAGGAAATCTTCAACGCCATGCAGGAACTGGAGCGCGCCTATGCCGACCTGAAGGAGACCCAGGCCAATCTGGTCCAGGCGGAGAAGATGGCCTCGCTCGCCCTGCTGGTCGCCGGCGTGGCCCACGAGATCAACACGCCCATCGGCATCGCCTTTGGCTGCGCCACCCATCTGTCGGGACGGACCGGCACCCTGGCCGAGGCGTTCGAGCGCGGGACGATGAGGAAGTCGGAGCTTGCCGCCTATGTCGCCACCGCCAGCGAATCCTCCCGCCTGATCGAACAGAACCTGACCCGCGCCGCCGAGCTGATCCAGAGCTTCAAGCGGGTCGCCGTCGACCAGACCAGCGAGGAGCGGCGCCGCTTCGACCTGCTGGCCTATCTGGAGGAGGTGGTGACGTCGCTCGGCCCTACCCTGCGCAAGAGCCGTCACCGGGTCGCCATCGCCTGTTCGCCCGGCATCCTGATGGACAGCTTCCCCGGCGCGCTCAGCCAGGTGGTGACCAATCTGGTGATGAACGCCCTGACCCACGCCTTCCCGGCGGACAGCAAGGGACACATGGTGATCGACGTGGACGAGATGCCGGACGACGAGGTGACGATCCGCTTCGCCGACGACGGCGTCGGCATTCCGGCGGAAAATCTGCCAAAGGTGTTCGAGCCCTTCTTCACCACCCGCCGCGGGTCGGGCGGCAGCGGGCTGGGGCTGCACATCGTCTTCAACCTCGTCACCCAGTCGCTCGGCGGGCGGATCTCGGTTGACAGCGTTCCCGGCGATGGAACTACCTTCACCCTGCGAATCCCGCGGACCGCCGCGACCCCGCAGGCAGCCACGCAACCCCAGTCCCAACCGCAGCCGTTTCCCCTTCCGACGCCCGTCCCGCTGGAGACCGACCCCGCATGAGCACCGGCGCCGCCTTTGACGACGACGAGATCCTGTTCGCCGACGAGGAGGCGGAAGGGCTTGCGGATCGCTCCGGCGCCACCGCGGTTCAGCGTGCACCTGCGCACGACCCGGCCGCCCCGCCCTGGACCATCCTGGTGGTGGACGACGAATCCGACGTTCATTCGATGACCGGCCTGCTGCTGGCCGATGTGACCTTCCAGCGGCGGCGGCTGGAACTCGTCAGCAGCTTCACCGCTGCCGACGCCCGTTCTGTTCTGGAACTCCGCCGCGACATCGCCGTGGTCCTGCTGGACGTGGTGATGGAGGAGGATGATTCCGGCCTGAAGCTGGTGCGCTGGATCAGGGACGAACTGGGCAACCGCGACGTCCGCATCATCCTGCGCACCGGCCAGCCGGGACAGGCGCCGCAACGCGACGTGATCGTCGATTACGACATCAACGACTACAAGCCGAAGGCCGACCTGTCGGCGGAAAGCCTGTTCACCGCCGTGATCGCCGCGCTGCGCGCCTTCGACCAGATCCAATCGATCGAAACACGCGTGGCGGAACGCACGCGCGAACTGCGCGAAAGCCGCGAGCAGGCGGAGGAGGCGACCAAGGCAAAATCGGCCTTCCTGGCCACCATGAGCCACGAGATCCGCACGCCGATGAACGGGGTGCTCGGCATGCTCGGCCTGCTGGAACGGACGGAACTGGACGAGCATCAGCGCGACACCGTCGCCACCATGCGCGAATCGGCCAGCGCGCTGTTGCGCATCATCGACGACATCCTGGATTTCTCCAAGATCGAAGCCGGAAAGATGGATCTGGAGCGGGTGCCGCTGTCGGTCCCGGCCTTGGTCGAAGGGGTGGCCGAAACACTGGCTCCCGCTGCCGGGGCAAAAGGGCTGGTGCTGCTGACCTATGTGGACCCGGCAATTCCGCAGGCATTGCTGGGCGATCCGGTGCGGCTGCGCCAGATCCTGTTCAACCTCGCCGGAAACGCCATCAAGTTCACCGAGACGGGCCGTGTCGTCCTGCGCGCGGAGCTGGAGACCGCGACTTCGGACGGCGACGCCGAACCGCTGCTGCGCATCGCCGTCTGCGACACCGGGATCGGGATTGCCGAATCCACCTGCCAGCGCCTGTTCCAGCCCTTCACCCAGGCGGAAAGTTCGACCACCCGGCGCTTCGGCGGCACCGGGCTGGGATTGTCGATCAGCCGCCGGCTGGCGGCGCTGATGGGCGGCGAGATCGGGGTGGAAAGCGAACCCGGCGCCGGCTCCACCTTCTGGCTGCGCCTGCCGCTGACCCGCGCAGCGGCACCGGCCCCGGCGGAGGATGCCAGCGACACCATAGGGCTGGATGGCCTGACGGTGCTGCTGGGCGTGCCCGACGACACCGAGCGCGGCTTTCTCGCCCGCTACCTCGAACAATCCGGCGCCCGCGTGCTGCCCGCAGCCTCCCCGCCGGAACTGGCGACCCAGGCCCGCATCGCGCGGGAGGCGGGATGCGCCGTCGGTGTCGTCACCATCGACGAGGCGCTGCAGGTTCCTGCCGCAGCCTGCGCGCCCGACGAGTTCGGCCGCCGCAGCGGCGAACCCCGGCCGCCGGTGGTCCTGCTCTGCCACGAGACCGGGAGAGAGGCGTCCGCCACCTCCCGTCCAGGCACACGGGGCGCCCAGCCCGGCACCGTGGTGCTGAGCCGCCCGATACGCCGGCTGGTGCTGCTGCGCGCGGTGGCCGCCGCTGCCGGACGTCCGGTTCTCCTGCCCGCCCCCAATGCCGGCCCCCATGACGCCGCCCCGGCCACGCCCGCCGCCGGCCGCAGCGCCCGCTCCACGCAACCGTCCGCGCCGGCCGCACCCAGCGAAGAGGAGGCGACGGCCCAGGGGCGTCTGATCCTGGTGGCGGAAGACAATCCGGTGAACCGCAAGGTTCTGCTGATGCAGCTGCAGGCCCTCGGCTATGCCGCGGAGATGGCGCCGGGCGGAGCGGAAGCGCTGGCCGCTCTCGACGCCATGCGCCAGGGCCGGCGCCGCTACGCGCTGCTGCTGACCGACGTCCAGATGCCGGAGATCGACGGATTCGAGCTGACCCGCCGCATCCGCGCCGCCGAAGCGGATATCGGCAAATCCGGCTGCGGCAGCCGCCTGCCGATCATCGCGATCACCGCCAACGCCGCCCCCGCCGACATCGAGAGCTACCGCGCCGCCGGCATGGACGACGTGCTGAGCAAACCGCTTGAACTGTCGCAACTGGCCGTGGCTCTCGCCCGCTGGATGCCGCCGGCACCGGTTTCGTCCGAAGGGGAGGAATATGCTCCGGCGACCTCCGCCCCGCCGGCCGTAGGCGATTCGCCGATCGAACTCGGCGGTCTGCGCGCGCTGTGCGGCGGCGATGCGACGATGCTGGCGGAGTTGCTGGATGACTTCGTCACCATCGGCCGCGGGATCATCGCCGATCTCGATACGGCGCTCGGCAACGGCGACCGTGACTGGGTGCGGGCCTGCGCCCACAACCTGAAAGGCTCCTCGCGCAATGCCGGAGCCAAGCCGCTGGCGGAAACCGCCCGTATCCTGGAACAGGCCGCCGCCGAGGGCGCGCCGCTCTCCCGTCTTGCGGAGGCGGCCGATCGGCTGCGCGTCAGCTTCACGGTCACCTGCGAGGCCATCGGCAAGGAGCTGGCCGAAACGGAGAGGCCGGCAGGATGAACGATCCGACGACCCGCCACCCCAGCCGGCGGGAGGCGCTCGGCTTCCTGCTGGGCACCGCCGCCGCAACGGCGGCATCACCGTTGCGGGCCCAGACTGCGACCGTCCAGAATCCACCGGCGGATGTCGGCGTGCCGCGGCTGGGCGAGGAGTTGACACCCTTCGGGGCGGTGCGGGCCGGCAACCGCACACGGGCGATCCCCGCCTGGACCGGCGGATTGACCCAGGCGCCGCGCGGCTATGTGCCCGGCCGCCCCTCCCCCGATCCCTTCATCGAGGATGTCCGCTGGTTCACAGTCGGTGCCGCCGATGTCGAGCGCTACAAGGTCCGGCTGACCGCAGGGCAACTGGCGCTGCTGGAAAAATTCCCGGAGAGCTTCGAGCTGGCGCTGTTCCTCAGCCGGCGCAGCGCCGCCGCTCCGCAACGCATCTATGACGCGTCGATGGCGAATGCCGACCGGGCCTCGCTGGGGGCGAATGGCCTGGTCCTTCGCGATGCGGCGGTCGGCGTACCCTTTCCCATCCCGGCCAACGGGGTGCAGGCGATGTGGAACCACAAGCTGCGCTGGCGCGGCGAGCGGGTGACGCGCACCAGCCTGACCATGGTCCAGTCCGCCGACGGGGCACGCACGCAGACCCGGCTGCGCGAGGATTTCCTCTCCCCCTACGCCGCCGGAGACGCCACGGCACCGCCGCTGCTCTACCGCCGCACCGTCCTGGAGCCGAAGGAGCAGGCAGGAAACAGCCTGATCGTCCAGTCGACGCTCGACCCCATCGCCGCACGGACCCGCGCCTGGGCACGGGAGGGTGAACGCGGCCGGGTGGTGCGGGCGCCCGACTTCGCCTATGACACGCCCGACCCGGTGACGGGCGGCATCTGCACCGCCGACATGCTGGACATGTTCAGCGGCGCGCTCGACCGCTTCGACTTCACGCTGGTGACGCGGCGCGAGATGTACATGCCCTACAACGCCCAAAGGCTGACCAACCCCGGCCTGACGGCGCGGGACATCCTGTGGCCGGGCCATCCGAACCCGCAATTCCTGCGCTACGAGATGCATCGGGTCTGGGTGGTGGATGCAAGGCTGAAGCCGAACTTCCAGCACTCCCTGCCCGACCGCACCTATTACCTGGACGAGGACAGCTGGCAGATTCTGGCGTCGGAGCATTACAACGGCAAGGGCGAGCTTCTGCGCTACGCCGAGGCGCATCCGATCCCGCACTGGCAGGTCCCGGCCCTGGTCCCGACGGTGGAGTTCGCCTTCGACCTGACCGCCGACCGCTATGTCGCGCGCGGCATGGACAACGGCCTGCCGCCGCCGCAGTTCGACGCCCCGCTCAAGCCGGACGATTTCACCGAGGAGGCCCTGGTCCGCCGCGGCCGGCGGGGATGAGGCCGGCCCTCACGCCGATCCGGTCTGCCGCACGTCATGGACTTCGGCCGGCTGGACGGCGTGGCGGTTCAAGATCTCCAGCGCGATGCGTTCGCGCGCGGCGTCGCCGACATTGACCCACAGCAGGATGCCGCCCTTGTCGAGATGCTGCAGCATCGGCTCGTTGCGCTTGTCGGTGATCCATTGCGACAGGAAGGAGCCCGCTGCCCCGCTGCCCACCCCGGCGGCCGCAGCGGCGGCGGCGGCGGCGAGCGCCGTCCCTCCGGTCGCCAGCACGGCGCCGGTGGCGATGATGGCGCCGACATAGGCGGGAAAGCCGACGGCGGCACCCTGGCCGCTGCCGATGTCCTCCGGCGAGATGTAAGCCTGCCGCGGGGCGTCGGGATCGTGGGCGAGGTTGCCGACGTCGGCCGGCACGCTCCCCAGCCGCTCGCGGATGGTCTCGTCGTTGGCCAGCAGGCTCAACTCATGGCGCTGGAAACCGGCCAGGGTCAGGTCGTCGATGGCCTTCTGCAGGGACTCGCGGCTGTCGAGAATCGCCACCGCCTCCCGCACCGTGGCGTCCGTCGCCCCTCCGCTGTCTCCGGTCCAGGCACTGGAATCGACTGTGGCCGGATTCTGGTTGCGGCTTTCGATCATGCCTCCACCCCTTCACTTCGCAGGATGTCCGTACAATCCGGATCCAACCGCGAACCGGGTCCAAGGTTCCGGACATGGTTCCGTCCGTGCTTGCGATGAGGCTGTCGATCAGGAGCGCGCCGCGGCGGCCGGGGGCGGCACGATGCCGCGCGGCTCCGGCATGGCGCCCAGGAACCACCAGAGGCCGAGCCCGATCAGCACCGCCTTCACCAGCAGGAACAGCGCGATGTGACGGGCAAGCGGGTTGCGGAGCATGGCGGTCCTCGGATCGATGCGGCCCGCGCACAGAAAACAGGCAAGGCCGATCTGGCAATGTAGCCCGTCTTTTGGCTAGTATCCGGCACCCCTGCTGTCAAGGAAGGACACCCGCCATGAAGCGGCTCCTGCTCGCCACCCTCTTCGTCGCCGGCCTGTCCGCCGGCTCCGCCGCCCCGGCGCTCGCCCAGATCAGCCTGTTCCAGGACACCGGGCTGATGCAGGCGGTCAACGATGGCGACGTCGCCAAGGTGAAGGGCGCCCTGTTGCGGGGCGAGAACCCCAACCAGGCCGACATCCACGGCAAGACCGCCCTGCTGGCGGCGGTGGACCGGTCCAGCCCGGCGATGGCCGGCCTGCTGCTGGACAGCGGCGCCAACGTCAACCGCGCCGACAAGGCCGGCAACACCCCGCTGCTGGCCGCGGCCGAAAGCGGCAACCCGGACCTGATCGAGCTGCTGCTGAAGAAGGGCGCCAAGGTCGATATGGAAAACCGCGAGGGCATGACCCCGCTGATGGTCGCCGCCCGCGCCGGACGCGCCGACGTGGTGGAGCGGCTGCTGAAGGCCGGCGCCAAGGTCGACCGCTCCGACTTCACCGGCCGCACCGCGCTGAACTGGGCGCAGGAAAGCCGCAACGCCCGCGTCGGCACCTTGCTGCGCCAAGCCGGCGCACGATGACCGGCGCCCGCTGATGCCCGTCGTCTGACCGCGGAGACGCCATGTTCGGTTCGGCTTTCGGCGGTCCCGGCCCGCTGCTTCTCCTGCTGCTGGCGCTGGGGATCGACGCGCTGTTCGGCGATTGGCTGGACCGCCTCCTGCCCGACCCGGCAGGGCTGGCGCGGCGCTTCTGCAACGCCGCCGATGCCCGGCTGAACCGGGCGGAGCGCGGCGCCTCGGCGCAGGTTTTCCGCGGGGCGCTGGTGGTGCTGGCGCTGCTGCTCGTCGCCGTGGCGGCGGGGCTGGCGGTCGAATGGGTCGGCTCCATTGGCCGCGGCTGGATGCTGGAACTGCTGGCCCTGCTCTGCGGCCTGCGCGGTCGGGCGGCCTGGACCCGCGTGCGTGCGGTGCGCCGCGCGCTGGAGAGCGGCGGGGTGGTTCCCGGCCAGGAGGCGATCCAGTCGCTGACCCGCCGCCACGTCTATGGCCTGGACGAGCACGGCATCGCCCGTGCGGCGGTGGAGGCGGCGGCCCGCGCCTTCGACCGCAAGCTGGTGGCACCGGTCTTCGCCTATGCCCTGCTCGGCGTGCCGGGCCTGTTCGTCTGGACCGCGATGGACGGCGCCGACGCCGCACTGGGCAGCCCCGGAGTCCGCCATGGCCGCTTCGGATCGACCGCGGCGACGCTGGACGACGCGCTGAACGCCCTGCCCGCCCGGCTGGCCGGCCTGCTGCTGGCGATCGCCGCCCCCTTCATCGGCACCGCCAAGGCCGGCGCCGCTTTCCGCACTTTGCGCAGCGATGCGCGCAAGCACCCGTCGCTGAACATGGGCTGGCCCATCGCGGCGATGGCGGGCGCCCTGGGCCTCGCGCTGGGCGGCCCACACCGCGACGGCGGTGTGGTCATCACCGAAAGCTGGATCGGCGACGGCCGCGCCCGCGTCACCCCTGCCGACATCGGGCGAGCGCTCGCTCTCTCAGCGGTCGCAGCATTGCTGCTGGTCGGGCTGGTGGCGCTGCTGCTGTGGGGCGTGGCGGGGATCTAGGCAGGCATTTGACCGGACGCCTGCGGCCCGACATCCTCCACCATGTAGAACGGCCCCCGCCGGTCGCGCTCGACCCGCAGGATGAAGCGGCTGGTCCCGCCGGCCTTGATGGTCCAGAGATCATCGCCGTCATCCAGCGGGCGCAGTTCCAGTTCGTCCGGCACCGGGGCCTCTCCGAGCCGCTTCAAAATGCGGTCGGCGCGGGTGCGGTCGATGGCGGGCAGGCTTTCGGCGGCGCGGGCGTCGAAACGGTCGCTCTTCACATAGCGGGTGCCGGAACCCTGGATCGGACTGGACGGCCGGCCCGGCTGAAGCCTGGCGCGCGACGCCATCAGCCGCCAACGCGACGTGCCACAGGCCAGCGCCGCCGCGGCATGGACGGCGGCGACGCGCTCGATCAAATCCGGGAACAGCGGCATCAGTTCCCGCCGCTTGTAGGCGACGCGGCTCATCAGGTCGTGGATGGAGCGTTCGGCCGTCGCAGCAGCCTCCGGCAACTCATGGGTCTCGGCCACCAGCAGCGCCGGGATGGCGTCGAGCGCAGCGCCTGCCACCAGCGCGTCGATGCGGGCCAGCGCCGCCGCCCCGGCCGCGTCGGTGCGGGCGATGGCGTCGGCGACCACCGGGCGGGCGCGGTCGAGCGCCTCGGCCCGCGGCACCTCGTCGGACAGGGCGGACAGCCATCCGGCGTCGAACAGGGTGCCATCGGGGAAGGGAGGAAAGGCGCTCAATCGCTCAGGACCCGGTCGGTGAGGTGTCAGCCGTCCGCCCGCATGCGGGCGACGATGGCCTCCAGTACCTCTTCGGCCCGGTCGTTGTCGACCTGGCAGGTGCCGGCCGCCTGATGCCCGCCGCCGCCATATTGCAGCATCAGCGGGCCGATGTCGGTCTTCGAGCTGCGGTTCAGGATCGACTTGCCGCAGGCCAGCACGGTGTTCTGCTGCTTCAGGCCCCACAGCACATGGATGGACACGTTGGTGTCGGGAAACAGCGCGTAGATCATGAAGCGGTTGCCGGCATAGATCGTCTCCTCCTTGCGAAGGTCGAGCACGACGACGTTGCCGCGCACGGTGGCGCAGCGCTTCAGCTGGTCGACGAACAGCTCGGCATGCTGGGTGTAGAGCTCCACCCGCTCCTTCACGTCGGGCAGCTCCAGGATCTGCTCGATCGAATGGCTGCGGCAATAGTCGATCAGGTCCATCATCAGCTGGTAGTTCGACACCCGGAACTCGCGGAAGCGGCCCAGCCCGGTGCGCGCGTCCATGATGAAGTTCAGCAAAGTCCAACCGGTCGGGTTGAGGATGTCCTCGCGCTGGTACTGCGCCGAGTCGGCCTGATCGACCGCTGCCATCATCTCGTCGGAGATGGTGGGGAAGCGCTCCTTCCCACCGTAATAATCATAGACGACGCGGGCGGCGGACGGTGCCTTGGGGTCGATGATGTGGTTCGCCTTTTCGCCGACGCGCAAGGTCTCCGACAAATGATGGTCGAACACCAGATGGGCGCCGTCGACATAAGGCAGGTTGGTGGTGATGTCGCGGCTGGAGATCTCGATCTTGCCGTCCTGCATGTCCTTGGGATGGACGAACTTGATCTCGTCGAGGATGCCCAGATCCTTCAGCAGGACGGCGCAGACCAGCCCATCGAAATCGGAACGGGTGACGAGGCGGTATTTCGCGACTTCGGACATGCAAGCTTCCCCTGGCGGCCGTCTTGGTTGAGCGCTGGCCGGAAGGGTAATCGTCCACCCATCCGGCGCGCAATCCTTTACCAGCGACCGCGCCGGAGATCAGCCCCAGGGGCCGCGGCGGTTCTGCGGCATGAAGCCGCCCTGGCTGCCCTGTTGCGGCGGAGCCCCCCAGGGAGAGCGGCCGTCACGCGGCGGGGTGTGGTTGCCGCCCCCAAAGCCGGCCCCAAAGCCGCCGCTGAAACCGCCTCCCTGGGCCGCCATCGCGCGCAGCCGCGCCACCCGCTCGCCCATGTCGGGGTGGGTGGAGAACAGGCTGGCCATGCTGGCGCCGCTCAGGGGGTTGGCGATGAACAGGTGGGCGGTCGCCGGATGCGCCTCCGCCTGATAATTGGGGATGTGGTTGGCGCTGTTGTGGATGTTGGTCAACGCATCGGCCAGCCAGCTGGGACGGCCGCAGATCTCGGCGCCGATGCGGTCGGCCTCGAACTCGCGGGTCCGGCTGATCGCCATCTGCACCAGCGTGGCGGCGATGGGGGCGAGGATGGCGGCCAGCACCGCCCCCACCATGCCCAGCGGGTTGCCGCCGCGCTCGTCGCTGCTGGAAGCGCCGAAGAACAGGCCGAAATTGCCGAGCATCGACACCGCACCGGCGATGGTCGCGGTGATCGTCATGATCAGCGTGTCGCGGTTCTTCACATGGGCCAGCTCATGCGCCATCACGCCGGCGATCTCCTCCGGCGTCAGGCGCTGCAGCAGGCCGGTGGTGGCGGCGACCGCCGCATGCTCCGGATCGCGGCCGGTGGCGAAGGCGTTGGGCTGATCGTTCTCGATGATGTAGACGCGCGGCATCGGCAGGCCGGCGCGCTCCGCCAGCCGGGCGACGATGCCCTGGAACTCCGGCGCCGAATAGCCGTCGACCTCGCGGGCGCCGTACATCGACAGCACCATGTCGCCGGAGTTCCAGTAGCTGAACAGGTTCATGCCCAGGGCGACGACGAAGGCGATGATCAGGCCGGTCTTGCCGCCCAGCAGGAAGCCGACCGCCATGAAGATCGCCGTCAGGCCGGCAAGGAGAATGGTGGTCTTCAGATAGCTGGTCATGATCGCCATATCGGTTCAGGATGGGCCGAAGCGGGGTTACCCGCTCCGAACCGAGATATGGGACCTATCCGAGCCCGCGTTCAAGATGCCCGCAATTTCGCGATGGACATGATGACCGAACCGACCAAGCCGCAGCAGGACACCACCGAGGCGGCAACCGGAGAGACCGCTCCGGACGCCAGCGAGACGAAAGGCCCGGAGCAGAAGCCGGGCGAGATCGGCGGCCCGAAGGGACCGGAGCCGACCCGCTACGGCGACTGGGAGTTCAAGGGGCGCTGTTCGGATTTCTGAGGGACTCCTTCTCACTCCATCCGGCGGCCGGTCACCGCGTCGAACAGGTGCAGGGCACCGTCCTGCGGAGCAACGGTCAGGCGGTCGCGCTCGCGCACGATGGGAATGCCGGCCATGCGGACCAGCAGCGTCTCGCCGTCCGGCAGGCGGCCATAGACCACCGTGTCGGCCCCCAGCGCCTCGACCAGTTCCACCTCGATGGAGAAGCCGTCCGCTGCGGCGGCCATATGCTCCGGGCGGATGCCCAGCTTGATCGGCCGGCCGGCATCGGTCGGGCGCGGCTGCGGCAGGGTCAGGCGCTGGCCACCGGGCACCAGCACCGCCTCGCCGCGGTCGTCGATGCGGCCGTCCAGAACATTCATCGGCGGGGAGCCGATGAAGCCGGCGACGAACAGGCTGGCCGGGCGCTGATAGACTTCCAAGGGCGTGCCGATCTGTTCGGCGACGCCATGGTTCATCACCAGGATGCGGTCGGCCAGCGTCATCGCCTCCACCTGGTCATGGGTGACGTAGAGGCTGGTGATGCGCAGGCGGTCCTGCAGCCGCTTGATCTCCACCCGCATCTGGGTGCGCAGCTTGGCGTCCAGGTTGGACAGCGGCTCGTCGAACAGGAAGGCGGCGGGTTCGCGCACGATGGCGCGGCCCATGGCGACGCGCTGGCGCTGGCCGCCCGACAGCTGGCTCGGCCGGCGGTCGAGGAAGCGGCCCAATTCCAGGATTTCCGCCGCCTTGTCGACGCGGGCGCGGATCTCCGCCTTCGGGATCCCGCGGATCTTCAGGCCGTAGGCCATGTTGTCGAAGACCGTCATGTGCGGGTAGAGCGCATAGTTCTGGAACACCATCGCGATGTCGCGGTCCTTGGGTTCCAGAGTGTTGACCACGCGCCCGCCGATGGCGATCTCGCCGCCGGTGATGCCCTCCAGCCCGGCGACCATGCGCAACAGGGTGGACTTGCCGCAGCCGGACGGCCCCAGCAGGACGAGGAACTCGCCATCGCGGATCGCGATGTCGATGCCCTTGATCGCTTCGACCGGCCCGTAGGATTTGCGGACGTCGCGGATTTCAACGGTTGCCATTGTTCTTCTTTCCTTCGCCCGCGTCTTACTTTTCGCTGTCCACCAGACCCTTGACGAACCAGCGCTGCATGAACACCACCACCGCCACCGGCGGCAGCATCGCCAGCACCGTCG
Organism: Azospirillum humicireducens; assembly: GCF_001639105.2. Classification (NCBI taxonomy): domain Bacteria; kingdom Pseudomonadati; phylum Pseudomonadota; class Alphaproteobacteria; order Rhodospirillales; family Azospirillaceae; genus Azospirillum; species Azospirillum humicireducens. The sequence continues at coordinate 523,768 of NZ_CP015285.1, read as the reverse complement.
TCGCCATGATGAGATTCCAGTCGTTGGCCGATTCGCCGGTGCCGATCATCTTGGTGATGCCGGTGACGATGGTTTCCATGTCGCCGCTGCTGGTGACCAGGAGCGGCCAGAGATACTGGTTCCAGCCATAGATGAAGAGGATGACGAACAGGGCGGCGATGTTGGTGCGCGACAGCGGCAGCACCACGTCGATGAAGAAGCGCACCGGCCCGGCGCCGTCGATCTTGGCAGCCTCCAGCAGTTCGTCCGGAATGGTCAGGAAGAACTGGCGGAACAGCAGCGTCGCGGTGGCCGACGCGATCAGCGGGACCGCCAGCCCGGCATAGGTGTTGATCAGGCCGAGGTCGGCGACGACCTTGTAGGTCGGGATGATGCGCACCTCCACCGGCAGCATCAGCGTGATGAAGATCAGCCAGAAGAAGGCCATGCGCAGCGGAAAGCGGAAGAACGCCACCGCATAGGCCGACAGGATCGAGATGGCGATCTTCCCCAGCGCGATGGCCAGCGCCATGATCAGGCTGTTCAGCATCATGGTGCGCACGGGCGTGTATTTGGCGCGCGCCCCCGCCTCGCCCGCCCAGGCCTGGGCGTAATTGTCCACCCCTTCCCCGCCCGGCCACAGCGGCAGACCGCCGCGACCGATGGTGCCGGAATCCCAGGTGGAACCGATCAGCGTCACATAGATCGGATAGGCGAAGACCAGCACGCCGACGATCAGCACGATGTGCGGCACGAGGTCGATGAATCGGGTCGGCTTCATGCGTAATGGACCTTGCGCTCGATGAAGCGGAACTGCACCGCCGTCAGAGCGATGACGATCACCATCAGGATCACCGACTGGGCCGACGATCCGCCGAGATCGTTGTTGACCACGCCGTCGTGATAGACGCGGAAGATCAGCGTCTCCGTCGCCTTGCCCGGCCCGCCCTGGGTCAGGGCATGGATGGTGCCGAAGGTCTCGAAGAAGGCATAGACCATGTCGACCACCAGCAGGAAGAAGGTGGTCGGCGACAAGAGCGGGAAGGTGATGGTCCAGAAGCGCCGCACCGGACCGGCACCGTCGATGGCGGCCGCCTCCATCACCGAGCGCGGGATCGCCTGCAGGCCGGCCAGGAAGAAGATGAAGTTGTAGGCCACCTGCTTCCAGCTGGCGGCCATGATGACCATCCACAGCGCCTGCCCGCCGTTCAGCCGGTAGTCCCAGTCATAGCCCAGCGACTTCAGCGCCAGGCCGAAGGATCCGATGTCGGGGTTGAAGATGAACATCCACAGCACCGCGGCGACGGCCGGGGCCAGGGCATAGGGCCAGATCAGCAGCGTCTTGTAGGCGCGCGCACCCTTGATCTTGGAATCGGCCAGCACCGCCAGCAGCAGCGCAGTGCCCATCGACAGCACGGTGACCGCGACGCTGAAGACGACGGTGACTTTCAGCGTGTCGAGATAGTTCGGGTCGGTCAGCACATGTTCGAAATTCTCGAACCAGACGAACTCGCTGCGGATGCCGAAGGCGTCCTGCAGATGCACAGACTGCCACACCGCCTGGGCCGCCGGCCAGATGAAGAACACCAGCGTCACCGCCACCTGCGGCGCGAGCAGCAGATAGGGCAGCAGCCGGTTGTCGAATGTCACGCGACGCTGCAAAGGATGGTCTTTCGTGGGTTGGATGGCGCACATTCGGGGGGCCCCCCTCTCCCCAGTGGGGGAGAGGGGGAGCCTTCAGTGGATCAGCCCTTGTTGGCGCGCTCGAAGTTGCGCAGCACGGCGTTGCCGCGCTTCACCGCGGAGTCCAGAGCCTGTTTGGCGTCCTGCTGGCCCTGGAAGGCCTTCTCAAGCTCTTCCTGGATGATGTTGCGGATCTCCGGCAGGTTGCCCAGGCGGAGGCCCATGCTGTTCTCGGTGGTGGGCGTGCGGGTCAGTTGGGCGGCCGGCACGTCGGCGCCGGGATTCTTCTCGTAATAGCCCTGGGCCTTGGTCAGTTCGAAGCCCTTCATCGTCACCGGGACATAACCGGTGTCCATGTGCCACTTGGAATCCACCTCGGGCTTGGCAAGGTAGCTGAAGAACTGCGACACCGCCTTGTATTCGGCCGGCGTGCGCTTGGGCGAGGTCATGACCCAGAAGGCGGCGCCGCCGATGATGCTGTTCTTCGGCCCGTCCTTGGCGAAATCCGGCCAGTAGGGCAGCGGGGCGGCACCCCAGGCGAAGGTCGCCTCCTTCAGGATGCGGCTGCGCAGGCCGGACGAGCCGTGGATCATCGCGCATTCGCCCGACGGGAACAGGGCGTCCGGCTTGTTGTCACGGCCGCCATACTTGAACAGCCCCTCCTTCTGCATGTCGATCAGAGTCTGCACATGCTTGACGTAGAGCGGCGCGTCGATCTTCAGCTCGGCGTTCAGCCCACCGAAACCGTTGGCCTGGCTGGCGAAGGGAGTGTTGTGGATGGCGCCCAGCTGTTCGAACTGCGCCCACACCGGCCAGGAGGTGGTCATCGGGCAGGTGGAGCCCGACGCCTTCAGCTTCTTCGTCGCCTCGATCATCTCCGGCCAGGTCGCCGGCGGCTTGTTCGGGTCGAGGCCGGCCTTCTGGAAGGCGTCCTTGTTGTAGAACATGATGGTGCTGGAGCTGTTGAACGGCAGCGCCATCATCTTCCCGTCCTTGGACGAGTAATACCCCTTCACCGCCGGGATGTAGGCGTTGGCGTCGAAGGCCGCCCCCGTCTCCTGCATCAGCTGGTAGACCGGCTTGATCGCCGGGCCGGCGGCCATCATGGTGGCGGTGCCGACCTCGAACATCTGCACGACGTGCGGCGCGTTGCCGGCGCGGAACGCGGCGATGGCGGCCTGCATCGTCTCGGGATAGGCGCCCTTGTACGAGGCGTTGACCTGGACCGCCTGCTGGCTGTCGTTGAACTCCTTGACGACCTGCTCCAGCTGGCCGCCCAGCGGCTGCGGCAGGCCGTGCCAGAAATCGATCACCGTCTTGCCTTGGGCGAGCGCGGAGCCCGGCAGCGCGGCGAGGAGCAGCGCGGTGGTGGTGGCGGCGCCCGTCAGGAGGGCAAGCTTGCGGCGGGTCAACATGCGGTGGGTCTCCCTGTCCCGGTATGGTTCGCGGTTGTCATGAGGGCAACGGGTTGCCATCCCGCGACGCTTTCGTGAAGTTTTGGTGGCAGACGCATGCGGCCATTTGCTGGGCCATCTGTTTGCGCTTGCGAAAAGCGCCGACAACCCGATGATCGCTTCCGAAATTGTTTGGTTGCTCTAAGCGTCACACTGCCCACGCCGAGCCGGCTCTGTCAAGACGCCGTATCGCAGCTTCATGACGCAGGCCAGCCGCCGACCGGAGTGTTGCGGAGCGAAAATGCGCAGGCGCGGAAAGACTATCGCGAACAGGTGACGTCCGGCCGGTTCGCGCCATTCGAAGCGGGTGCGGCACCCGCCTTCATGCTGCGGGAGAGCAGGCGGCGCAGCGCCCGGGGATCGCAAGGTTTGTGCACCAGGGGCAGCCCGCTGCGGTCGACGCTGCGCAGCCGGTCGGGGTCGGTGTCCCCGGTCACGATGACGCCCGGCACGCGCCGGCCGCAGCGGGCGCGCACCGCCTGGATGGCGTCGATGCCGGTTTCCGGGCCCGACAGGCGCAGGTCGGAGAGCACGAGATCCGGGGCGGCGGCGGCATTGTCCAACTCGGCACAGGCCTCGACGATGCCGCGGGCGGGGATGACGGCATAGCCCCAGCCGCGCAGCAGCATGCCGATCCCCTCCAACTGCATGGCGTCGTCCTCGATCACCAGCACCGTCCCGGCCTTTGCCGGAGCGGAAGCGGCCTGGGTGCCGGCGGCCGGTTCGGGCTCGCTGTCGGCGGGATCGTCGCCCGACCGGTCGCCGTCGCAACCGGACAACGGCACCTCGACCGCGAAGACCGAGCCCTTGCCGAGCTTGGAGCGCACCGTCACCGGGTGCCCCAGCACCTGCGCCAGCCGCCGCACGATGGCGAGCCCCAGCCCCAGCCCCTGCTTGCGGTCGCGGCCGGGATTGCCGAGCTGGTGGAAGTCCTCGAAGATCACCCCAAGGTTGGCCGGGTCGATGCCGACACCGGTGTCCCAAACCTCGATGCGCAGAGTGCCGCCGCGCCGCCGCGCCGCCAGCAGGATGCCGCCCGTCAGGGTATAGCGCAGGGCGTTCGCCAGGATCGGCCGCAGAAGCCGTTCCATCAGCACGGGATCGCTGGTGACCTGGGCGTCGAGCGGTCGGACGTTGAAGCGCAGCCCCTTGGCCTCCGCCTCCGGCCCGAACTCCTCCAGCATCTTGGCGAGCAGTTCGTCGACCGGGAAGGTCTGCGGCTTAGCCGTGACCAGCCCGGCTTCCAGCGCCGACACCTCCAGAAGGGCGCGCAGCAGGGTCTCGCCGCCGACGATCGCCTGCTCCAGCTTGTTCGCCAGCTCGATGGAGGTCGGATCGGTCAGCCGGCCGACCAGCAGATGGTGGAACAGGTGCATCGCCTGGAAGGGCTGGCGCAGGTCATGGCTGGCCGCCGACAGGAACTTGCCCTTGGCGGTGCGGGCGCGCTCCGCATCGGCACGCGCCTGCGCGGCATCCGCCCGCGCCTCCTCCAGGGCGGTCACGCCGGCGTCCGCGATCAGCGCCACCGCACGGATGGCGCCGCCGGCATCCCGCACCGGGCTCAACGTCACGGCCCGCCCAAGACCGGGAAACGGTCCGGCACCGACGGCCGGGGCGCCGGTCGCCAGCACTTGGCGCCGCAGCAGGTCGATTGCGGCGGCCGCCTCCGCAGCCAGCCCGCCCTCTGCCAGTGTTCGCCCTTCCGCCGCATCCGGCGCACGGCCCAGAGCTTCGGCAAAGGCACGGTTCGCCACCAGCACGCGCCCATCTCCGCCAAGCAACGCATGGGGAGCGTCGTTGGCCGACAGCAGCGCGTCGAACCAGTCCGCGCGGGTCGGCGTCTGTCCTTGGATGAGTGGCATCGGCATGTACTCGGTAAAACTGCGGGGAAGACCGAAGATAGAAAGAAAGGCATTCTGAACTGTGGGATACCGGAGATCATGGGACCGCCGCGTTACCTCTGCTTTATCTTGTGCTCCGATCGATCGTGTCAAATGTGACCTCAGTCCACCCCATAGCCTATGGTTCGTTCGAAGGCCCTAATGCTTTAAGCCGAGGCTGCGCCTTAACTCCGTTACCGCCAAGGTGGGAGGACGCTTTCGCATAAGGCCGCAGCCGCGCTATAAGACGGCATGGTGCAGCGCCGCCCTCCTCTCCCCGCCCTCTTGCGCAGACGCAAGCGTTCCGCCGCCCGGCCACCCCAGCCGCCGCGGGCGCTGGAGATATCCGGCCTGCCGATTCCGCTGGAGCTGCGGGAGAGTGCGCGCGCCACCCGGATGACCCTGCGCGTCGATGCCGGCCGCGGGCTGGTCCAGGTTGTCGTTCCGGTCGGCGTATCGGAGACCGACGCCCGCCAATTCGTCGGCCGGCATGACGGCTGGCTGCGGGCGCGTCTGGCGGCGATGCCGCCCTCCCTGCCCTTCGCCGACGGGGCCAGTGTGCCGTACCTCGGCGTCGATCATGTGATCCGCCACGACCCCGCCCTGCGCGGCCCGACCCGGATCGAGGAGGGCGCCCTGCTGGTCGGCGGCCAGCCGGAGCATGTCGCCCGCCGTGTCCGCGATTTCCTGACCGCCGAGGCGAAGCGGGAACTGTCGACCCGTGCCCGCGTCAAGGCCGAGTCCATCGGCGCCCGCGTCGCCGCCGTCACCATCCGCGACACCAGGAGCCGTTGGGGAAGCTGTTCGTCCACCGGCCGTCTGTCCTTCTCCTGGCGCCTGATCCTGACGCCGGAACCGGTGCTGGACTATGTCGTCGGCCATGAGGTTGCCCACCTGCGCGAGATGAACCACTCCCCGCGCTTCTGGGCGCTGTGCGCCAGCCTGACAGCCGGTCGGGATGTCGAGCTGCCGCGGGCCTGGCTGAAGGCCAACGGCACGCGGCTGCTGCGGTATGGGTAAGGCGGACGGCGGGGCCGTGCAGCCCGGCCCCCGCGCCTATTGCACCACTTCGGCCAACTGCGCCTGAGCCGTGCCGGCATCGCGGCGGACGAAGGCCAGGAAATCCTCATAGGGCATGGGACGGCCCAGCAGATAGCCCTGGCACTGGTCGCAGCCCATGGTGGCCAGACAGTGATACTGCTCCTCTGTCTCCACCCCCTCGGCCAGCGTCTGCATGCGCAAGGACCGCGCCATGCCGATGATCGCCTCGGCGATGGCGCCGCTGTCCGGATTGCCGGCACGCAGGCCGCTGACGAAACTGCGGTCGATCTTCAGTTTGTCGACCCGGAAGCGTTTCAGATAGGCGAGCGAGGAATAGCCGGTGCCGAAATCGTCGATGGCCAGTGGCACCCCCATCTCGCGCAACTGCGAGAAGGTTTCCGACACAACGTCGGAATCGTCCATCAGGACGCTTTCCGTCACCTCCAGCTCCAGCGCCGAGGGCGGGATTCCGTAGGCCGACAGCCAGCCCGCCACCCGCTCCGCCAGACCGGGGCGGCGGACCTGCACGGCCGACAGATTGATGGCGATCAGCAGATCCTGGTGCCGCAGCAGTTCCGCCGCGCGGCGGCAGGCCTCCCCCAGCACCCAATCGCCCAGCGGCAGGATCAGGCCGGTGTCCTCCGCCACCGGGATGAACTGGCCGGGCATGATCAGCGTGCCGTCGGGTTGGCGCCAGCGCACCAGCGCCTCCGCCCCGATCAGCCGGCGGCCGTCCAGCGAGAACTGCGGCTGGAAATGCAGCTCCAGCTCGTTGTTGGCCAGGGCGCGGCGCAGGTTGTTCTCCGTCCACATCCGATCCGACGCGCGGCGGTTCAGCTCCGGGGTGAAGAACTGGTAGGTGGCGCGCCCGGCCTCCTTGGCGGCGTACATCGCCATGTCGGCGCTCTTCAGCAGCGCGTCGATGCCGGTGCCGTCGTCCGGGTAGATGGCGATGCCGATGGAGGGCGTGACCTGCAGCTCGTGCCCATCGATCAGATAGGGCTCCGACAGGGCATGCAGCACCTTGCGCGCCACGATGCCGGCCGCGTCGGGGCTGTCCATGTCGCTGATCAGGAGGATGAACTCGTCGCCGCCCTGGCGGCTGACGGTGTCGCTGGCCCGCACGGTGCCGAGCAGCCGCACCGCCACCTCGCGCAGCAGGCTATCGCCGACCTGATGGCCCAGGCTGTCGTTGATGGTCTTGAAGCGGTCGAGATCGACGAACAGCAACCCCACCTTGGTGCCGTGGCGACCGGCGGCCAGCATGGCGCGGTCCAGCCGGTCGCGCAGCAGGAAGCGGTTAGGGAGGTCCGTCAGGAAATCGAACTGCGCCAGATGGCGGATGCGTTCCTCCTGGGCGCGGGTCTCGGTGATGTCGGTGAAGGCGGCGATGTAGTTGGCGACCGCGCCATCCTCGTTCCTCACAAGCTTGACGCTCAGCCATTCCGGGAACATCTCGCCATTCTTGCGGGTGCTCCAGATCTCGCCGGCCCAATGGCCGTTCTCGCGCAGCTGCGCCCACAGATCGTCATAGAAGCCCGGCGGATTGCGGTCGGAGCGCAGGAATTCCGGACTGCGGCCCAGCACCTCGTCCCGGTCATAGCCGGTGATGCGGGCGAAGGCGTCGTTGGCGGCAACGATCCGGCGGTCTTCGTTGGCGACGAACATGCCTTCGGCGGCGTTGTCGAACACCTTGGCCGACAGCCGCAGCTGCCATTCCGCCCGCTTGCGCTCGCTGATGTCGCGGGCGATGGCGGAATAATAGACCTCCCCCTCGTAGGTGATGCGGCTGGCCGTGACCTCCAGCTCCAGGGTGCGGCCGTCCGGAGTATGGTAGACGGTCTCGTAATGGCTGGCCGCGTCCTCGCCCTCCGCTGCAAAGCGTTTCAGCAGGTCGGCCTGCCCCATCACCAGATCCTCCAGCGTCCCGCCAAGCGCCTTGCAGCCGAAGGGGTTGATGTAGGCGATGCGCAGGTTGGCATCTGCCAGGACGACGATCTCCGACACATGGTCGACGAAGAAGTTGGCGAGATAGAGCTGGCGCGCCCGCTCGCGCAGCATGCTGTCGCTATGCCGGACCCGCAACTGGTAGCTGCCGACGATGCGGCGGATCCAGCCGGTGACCAGCCACGACACGCCGACGGACGCAGCCAGCGCCACGCCCAGCACGGCGACCGTGGTCCAGACGCGCAGGTTGACGCCGCGGCTGATCTCCGCCCTGCGCGCCTCCATCTCCTTGCCGACATCGTCGATGTAGAAGCCGGCGACGAGGATCCAGCCCCACACGGTGGGGGCGGAGACATAGGCCATCTTCGGCGTCGGCCGCGCGGTGACCGGATGGATCCAGTCGTAGCGCACCTCCCCCCCGCCTTGGCGTCCCTGCTCCAGCAAGCGGGTGACGAGATCGCGTTCGGTCTTCCACGGCAGGTCGCGCGCGTTCATCCCTTCCGACGCCGGCGCGGTGGGGGACAGCAGAACCTGCCCGTCCTGGCGCAGCACGCCGATATAGCCGGTCTCTCCGAAGCGGAAGGCGCGCAGCCGTTCCAGCGATTCACGCTGGAGCTGCGCCTCCGCCGCCCCCAACGAATCGCTGGCGCCGATCACCCAGTCATAGGGTTCGAACCGGCGGACGAAGGCCAGCTTGTCCACCATCTGCGCCGGGTTTTCGGGCATGCGCCAGCGGTATCGGGCGAAGCCGCGCAGGCTCGGGTCCTGGACGGCCCGCATCAGCTCGCGCACCACCGCGGCACCATGCGGATCGGGAGCCGCGAAAGGCGTGGTTCCCTCCTGCGACGGATCGACCGGCATCAGCACCGACTCGCCGTTCAGGTCGTAGATGAAATAATAGCCGCGCCCGCCGGAGAAGCGGAGCGGCCGCAGCGTCTCCTTGATCGATTCCTTCACCGCCGCATCGGGCAGGATGTCCTTTTCCCGATTATGGACGCTGCGGGCGATGGCGTAGGCCTCATCCACCTGGGCGCGCAGATGCTCCTTCAGAAGCGGTTCCACGCGCGAGCGCATGTAGGCCAGATAGGATTGCGCGTTCTCCACCTCCTGCACCAGGGCCTGCTGCTGCTCCTGGACATAACGCGCCTCGCTCTGCTTCAGATCGTGCTCCAGATCGGCCCAATGCTGCCAGACGAAATAGAAGCCGAGCCCGAGGACGAGCGCCGACACCAACGCCATCGACGCCAGGAACTGCAGGCGGTAGAGCCGGGCCTCGTCTGACGAGCGCGACGGCGCACGAACCAGCTCGGCGACGGGGTCGGACAAGAAGGGCTCCCTTCGGATGGCCTGATCTGATGAAGCTCGCGGCAACCGGCTGCGGCCGGCCCCGATGCACTGTGCAAGTGTTGCTTAATGCTCGCAAGGATTCAACCGCAAGCGAATTAAAGCCACCACAGCGCGACTCTTTGACTGTTTTCCTCGCCCTTGGATGGACGATCTGCGCCGCGTCCGCGAGTGTACAGGGAAATCACGGAAACCATGCCTGCAGAGATCTAGGCGCGGATTCCCTTCACCGGGCAACGATTCGGCGGCGAAGATCAATGCGGCCGACGACGGTCCGGTCCGGACGGGCAAACCGGAGCATCGCGAGGCTTTAAAACGCATGCCCACGCCGCTATGGTCGCGCGCGCGTGCTATGAGACCCGCAAGCCACCCTCAATCCAGCGCCCGCATCCTCCGGAGAGTGCCGATGATCCCCCGTCAGAGGCGTCAAGGCTGGATTTGGTGAACGCAGCGAAGGATGTAGGGGAACGGCCCAGAGGGCCGGGCCATCGGTCAGCCATCTGGGCTTATCGCTGAGCATCGGTTGATGGGCGGGGGCATGCCCCCGCCCGTGATCATGCGGCGTGCTTGGCTGCCAAAATGTCCTGGATGGTGAGCACCTGGGCGGATGGTTTCGGCCGACTACTGCTCTTTGCCTGGGCATCGGTTGCCGTGAACCGGTATTCGCTCCGGCCGCCGCGACTCCGGTGTTCAAGCCGGTCGTCCTGGCACAGCTTCATCTCCTTCGCGAACTTCACGACGCTGTAGCGTTCGGCCGGGAAGAACGTCTCCCGCCATTCCTCGAAGTGGTCGGCGAACAGGGATGCGCAGGTGGTCCAGGAGTCCGGGATGTGGACGTCGGAATCGAGCCATTGTTCAACCGGGGTCCGATACCGCTGTCCCGCTTGCTCACCCCGGATCAGCGCATAGACGTCGCCTTCAAACGCCGGGGCCTCGGCGTCCTCGTCCACCGAGCGCCAGAAAGCCATGGCGTCCAACTTGCGGATCGCGGCAAGGTCGATCCTGTCGCACACGTTAATCTGGAAGAACCGGCGATTACCGCTGGGATCCATGATCAAGGTGTCGAGGTCAAAGTTCCCGCAGCCGATAAACGTCGAGATGATCTCCCGCTTCCCGGCCTCTTGATAAAGCTGTCGGAATTGCTGGGATCGGCTGGTCATCAACCCTTTCACCTTGTTCACCTCCGAACGCCGGGCATTCGCCATCTCGTCGAAGAAGATGATCGGCATGGTGGTGAGGTCCATCATGCGGCTCTGATCTTCCAGCATATCGAAGGACGTGGCCGTCACGGCTTCCTCGACAGGGTTGATCAGATGCTCAACAGTCGTGGTCTTTCCACAGCCTTGGACCCCCATGAGATACGGCATGATGTGGGTCCGGTAATGGATCGTCCCACGCATCGCGTTCTTCACCCGGTGAACCCAGTTCCTCAGCACAGCTTTGGCCGCCTCTCGATGTGTCGGGTTATTGACGGTGTTGTGAAAGAGGAGGTCGAGGATACGGTCAAAGACGGTGGTGTCGGCCGCCGGGTCGAACTTCACCCGCTCGTAGCAGGCTTGCAGAGCCTCTTTGTGCGCCAGCCGCCGCCATTCGGCCCAGGCGCCGTTGAGCGGATTGACGGCAGCGAACGCCCCATGGTCGCCGGTCCAGATCGCGATCTGGTTTCGGACATCGGCGCTGCCAACGGTCTGGCCCTTGGCGTCGATGAACGTTCCGTCCACCTTCATCCGCAAGTCACGCGACTCGATGAAGGCGGAGATGAAGTCGATGAGGCCGTCAGGATAGCGGCCGAGATCGGCGGTGATCCGCCATCCCCGAACCATGTCGGCAGCCTCCCGCTTCGGCAGGCCGGAACGCTCCTCCATGGTGCGGCGCACATCGGCCCACAGCCAGGACGGCGCGTCATTGGCGGCCTTGGCCGCTTCGGCGAACCGAAGGATGTCCTCCGGTGTTGCCGTCCATCGCCCAGGCTGTTGGTTCCACTCGTTGATGATGTCGTGCAGGTCCATCATGCCGCCCCTCCCATGGCCCGCGCTTGACGGCGGCGGATACGGTCGAGGAGCCGGGGATCGCGCCGGAACGGTTCCGGGGCCGGTTGACGTGCGATGAAATTGAGCGCGTGCTCGGCTTCCCGGCGCGTCCCTGTTCGAGGGCGGGCCTTGCCGCTGGCCCCGTCCATCATCAAGGCCAACGCCTCCAGATCGGCCGCCGTGATCGAGACGCCGAGGAACCGTGCTCTCGCCGCGATCCGACACATGAACTTGTAGAACCGGCCGGAGCCAATGGGCGCGGAGAAGTATTCCTGCTGCATCTCCTCGGTCACCAGCGCCGTTGGATCGTCGCATGGCGGGGCCAGTCGCCACACGGTATCCGCAACGCTCGCTGGTGCCACGGTCGGAGCGGCAGGCACGGGGAAGGCAGCGATCAGGGCGTCAACGTCGAGGGCGGCGCCCTCCACCCGGCAGGCGAAACGGTTCTCGGCCCCGTCCCAAGCGGCCGGGATGAAGAAGACGCGGCTGGGATCTCGGGTCCGATGATCGAAGAGTCGGCCAAACCGTTGGTTGGCCGCCCACCAGAACGCATCGAACTCATTGATCTCCACCGGTCGGGACAGCGGCAAGATCAGCCGCATCCGATGATGGTCCGGCTTTGACTTGGTCGTTGAATGCAGGATGTACGGCAGATCGCCGAGCAGTTCCACGACATCCTCGAACCGCACCGAGCGGGCCGGATCATCGTTGTCGAGGTCGAAGGCCGCAAAGCTCCATCGAGCGACGGCATCCTTGCGGCGGGTGGCGCCGGGTTGGAACTCGGCAGGCGAGATGGTTGGGACGGTCCCGGCGTCCTTGGCGCTCGGCGGCCGGGCGATCAAGCTCCAAGCGTGGAGGCGGTCGCAGGCTTCGCGCCAGGAAAGGGTATCGTAGGTTGGGATGGTGTCCCGGATCGTCGGGAAGAAGCTCCAAGTAATAAGCATGTCGTTGCTCGTGAATGCCCCGCATGGTGGCAGCCATGCGGGGCGGTTTTGGCACACGACAAGTTTGGAGGCACGTTCCCGGCGTCAGATGGACGCCCGGCCTCGTGATGTATTTAGTTGGCGATAAAGTCGTGTGCTCCGCTCTGCCAGCGGTCCGCCTGCACGTATTTAAGGCGGAGATGGGTTCCGTTTGTCGATATCTTTCTCGTGCCCAGCGGATATTTCCTGGATCGACATTTGAATATTGACAATGGCGACGGTCCATTCGGTATAATCGTTGCCCCTGTCCGCTCCGCCGCTGGGGAGGTGGGGTCCACCCCACCGGGTGGTGGGGTTCACCTCACCAGCCAACCCAATGATATTGTTGATGAATTTCTGTTTGGTGGGGTAGGTGGGGTGATTTCTGGAAAGTCATGAGAGAAGAAGAGAAAAAGACAAGAGGTTCGGAAACCACCCTCACCACCCCACCATCCCCACCATGATCCACACCAGACGGTGAGCAGTTCGTGATCACGGCAGGTCGGGCGTAGCCCTGGACCCCACCATCCACCGGCGCGGCGGGGAACCGCGTTCCCCACCGTCGCTCCACGATCACGCCGCGACGGCAAGCTCCCCGATGGACGCCGCCTTCGCCGACCGAAGGGCCATGTAGTAGCTCGACCGCGAGATGCCGAGCGTCCGGCACGTCTCCGCGACCGGCGTACCAGCGTCGCTCGCCAACATGATCTGCCGGACCACGGCCGCCGTGACCTTGGACGGGCGGCCGAACTTCACCCCGCGTTGCCGGGCCACGGCGACACCGGCCTGCGACCGTTCCCGGATGAGGTTGCGCTCGAACTCCGCCAGCGTCGCCAAAACGCCCAGGATCATCCGGCCGGTGGCGGTGCTGGTATCGATCTGGTCCATCACCGAAACCAGCTTGGCGCCGCGACCCTCCACCTCTTCCACGATCTGGAGCAGATGGATCTGCGACCGGGCCAACCGATCCAGGCGCCACACCACCAGTTCATCGCCCGGCCGGAGCAGATCAAGGACGCGCCGCAGTTCCTCGCGATCCCGGCGGGCACCGCTGGCCTTCTCCTTGAAGATGTCGCGATCATCGACCCCGCGCTTCAGCAAAGCGTCAAGCTGGAGCGCCCAGTCCTGTTCGCTCGTGGACACCCGCGAGTAGCCGTAAATCCTCCCCATGTCCAGAAACCCCCGTCCGGTTGTCTCTAATTTTCGCACGGATTTTCTGGACGTCAACCGCCGCAGTTCCACGTCATCTTCAGCACCGTCCAGAAACCCAAGAAATTCTGGACAGGCCACCTCCCCTGGTGCCGCATGCCCTTTACGTGGGACAGAAATACCACTCAGGATCTGCGTGGGACGGAAATACCACGCGAAAAAATTGTGAAAAACATATTGACCCTCGGACCGCCCATGGTAATATCTCCAACAACGCTGAACGGCGTTCAAAGCGCAATCATCAACATGCGGAAACTTCAAAAAACGGGCGTTGGATTGGATTCCACGCAGAACCGAACGTTATTCAATGCGCACTCTTGATATGGAAACCGATACGAGGATAACGGAGACCCATGGAAAATTTGCTGAATTACCACGCAATCGCTAAGGCTTCAAAGATGATTATCATGGCGGGACATCCGAATACATCGGACATTGAAGCTTTGAACGCCATCAGAAAAGCCTACACGTATATGGACTCAACAGGCATTTCACCAAAGGAGACACTCAAAACGGGTGGCGCATTCCTTGCCTTTGACGAAGCCAAACGCGAATTTGAGAATCGTGTGGCTGAACTGGAGGAGGCACTGGATCAGCAACAACAAATTTATGACGATCTCGTGAGGAAGGCCGGTCACAACGCGACGGATGAAGAGCAACTCAGTGCGCCGCTTCGTCCCACCGTGGACGAGATTGTCGCCTCGTTGAAGGACGTGGACCGCTACTCGACCGAGACAGACGAAATCGGCAACAAGCGTGCTTATCGCTCCCTCGCGGTAGTCTACGAAATTATTCGCCTGTGGGACGATCTTGGCGACGAGAAGCGCGAGCAGATCATCGAACAATCGGGACAAGCCAAGGCGATCAACCGCCTGAAGATCGCCGACACCCCGGCGATCATCAGCTACATGGCATGGCCGGGCAACACCGATCCTCGTAAGCGTAATCGCGCCTATTGGATCAATGCCATGCGTGCCGCATTGCAGGATGGAATCGACTCCGATGGGTTCGTTGCCTGGATCGAGGAGCAGGGGGGAATCAAGAAGGCCGCCGACCGTGGGAGGGTTGGAAGCAGCCGCAGGCACATTGATGATGAAAGCTCTGGAGAACTCGGTTCCCTTGAACCGGTAAAAGCTGCTCGATCCATCGGCAAACGTCTTGCCAAGGCGAAAGCAGATGACCTTGAGCCGCTGTTCGATGAACTTGCTGCTGTGCTTGGCCGCTGAAACGATTGGTCACTTCTTGACGCTCCGGCGCCAAACCTTCCACCTTGTTGACGACCGCCGCCTGATGGCGGGTGTCACGGCATGACCAGGGCGACGGCGAAGGATTATCAGTAGCAAAGCAGTTTCCACGATGCGGATTCCGTCGGAGCCGCCTCAGGGAACGCAATATTGATCTCCGGGGCGGAGCTTGTTCCGCCTGATCCACCAAAAACACGCGAAACGATTTTCAAGCCGATGTCACCACAAGACGGACGGCAACAAAGACGCGCGACTTTTTTGAAGGAAAATGAAGATGACGACCATCGAATGGACTAAAAAGACTTGGAACCCGCTGATCGGCTGCAAAATCGTTTCGGCGGGTTGCACCAACTGCTATGCGCAGAAGATGGCGCACCGATTGGCTGGAATGAGGAATCGGCCAGAATACAAGGGTCTGACGGAACGCAAGCCGGGAAAGCCTGCGGTCTGGAGTGGGGTCATCCGACGCAACTCGCCTAAAGTCTTTCGTGCGCCAGTCGGCGATAAGCGGGGAAGCGTCTATTTCGTGAACAGCATGTCCGACTTGTTCTATGAAGAAGCTAATGAGCATGACGTGCTCGACATTATTAACATCATGAATAGTTTGCCGCACCACATCTTTCAGGTTCTGACAAAGCGCCCCGGCTATGCCGCCGATTTTATCGCCAAGCACAATGTGAGGCTCGGTGACCACGTCTGGATTGGAACGTCTGTCGAGAATGCAAAGGTCACGGGCCGGGTTGATGACCTTCGGCGTATCCCAGCCCGCACCCGCTTTCTTTCGATTGAACCGCTGATTGGTTCGGTGGGGCCGCTGGACCTGGACAGCATTCATTGGGTGATTGCGGGCGGTGAAAGCGGAATCGGTGCTCGGCCGTGCTCCATCGATTGGGTGAGAGATATCCGGGACCAGTGCATTCGCAGGGGGGCGCCGTTCTTCTTCAAGCAGTGGGGCAAGGTTGAGAACAACCCGGAAGGCGTGGACGACGGATATGGCAAGGGAGGCGCTATGCTGGACGGCATACTGTGGCGCCAGTTTCCATCCACCGGACACCCACTCGACATGCAGTCCGATCCACCACATGGGATGGTGGTTCACGAGGGGCGGATCGCGGCATGACCAGGACGGGCAGGCGGGGCAGCCCCGTCTGCCCAAGGATTATACCAGGAAATCCAAGAGCGAAGGTTTCGACAGGATGATGGTGAGTTCTGATGTGTCGACTTCAGGAGAACAATGCATTATTATTGTTCTCCACTCTTTGGGATCATTCATATGGAGTCCGACTTTCAAGGAATCGAAACTTCTGTCTGTGACCGAAACCGCTTGCGGCGGCGTTCTGGCCTTCCGTTGCTCGACGAAGAACGAGAGTTTACGCGAACGGTCGCCGTCTTGAAATGGAATGAGCGGCAGACAGCAATCAATGTCCACATGGCCGTCTATCTGAAACTCCGCCAGGAGGTGCTCCACGCCATGCGTTCCGAGCGCGGTGATAATTTCCCGCCGAACTCGTTCAGCCATTGTCTTCTGATTGCCGAAACCGAAAGGCGGTTCCGCAAGTATTTGCTATCCATCGGGATGGTCGACCTGCCGATCCCTTGCATCCCTTCCCTGTGAAAGCCATGCCGCTCTTGAAGAGGATGCCGAAGAAGGACAGCGGGATGCTGTTCGTCTACGGCAGTTTGAGGCGCGGATTTCACAATCACTCATATCTGCAAGGTACAAGATTTTTCGGAGAGGGGCGAACTCGGCCAGAATTCGATCTCGTTGATCTTGGGGATTTTCCGGCAATGGTGCGGCCGGGTCGTTTCCATGTTCAGGGCGAGATATACCAAGTGAATCGGCGCACTCTTGATGAGGTCGATCTCGTCGAGGGAAATGGAATTTTCTACGAGCGCATCGCTGAAATGATATTCACGAGAACCGGTGAGGTTGAGTGCTGGCTCTACGTTCTGATTGAGCCGGACACCGGATCGAAGCCGATTGCCCCGTTGCCGGATGGCGTAACAAAGATTTGGAGGCGTCGATGATTCTCTGCACGAGCGCGACGCACCCGATGGAGATCGTGGAGGTGCCGGTGCCCGGCGCCGCCGGTCATATTGGGGTCACCTTTTGTCCAGGCCGCAAGGATCGCGATCCAGTATCCGGTGGGTGGAATCGCGACATGGCCGCCGACCTCCAAGCCATCCGCAGATGGGGGGCAAATGCCATCATCTCGCTTTTGACGCCGCGCGAAACCCGCGTTCTTGGGGTTGAGCGCCTTGCGCATGAAGCTGGGCTGCATGGTATCGATCTGTTCCGCTGTCCGATCTTCGACCAGCATCCACCTGACGAGGAGTTCGAGAAAACCTGGGCGCTGGCTGGTCCCGAGGTGCGGCATCGCCTGCGTTGTGGCGAAAGGGTGCTGGTACATTGCCGGGCTGGGCGCGGACGGTCTGGGATGATCGCAGCCCGCCTGCTGGTCGAACTTGGCACCCTGGCCGACGACGCCACCCGTCTGGTACGTGCTGCTCGCCCCGGTGCGCTGCTGAACCCACAGCAGGTCCAGCATGTTCTCTCGATCCGCCCTGTTTCCAACGGAAGAATCCCTCACGGTAAATAGTCTTGGGCATCTTGCCCGATAAACCGCGAGGAAATGTTCATGAGCAACGCACAAATTTTGGAGACGAAAGATCAACGATATCCGTTTCAGGTCTCGGTCATCATTGACCCTGCGGATTATGATCGACTCGTCTGCCACACCAATTCCCGACGCGGCCTCAAGGTCGCGGCGGTTGATGATGAAGTTGGAGGTGAATGGACTGTCGCCATTGGCTGTGCCAGCCGCCGGATGGCTGAGGACGTGCTAACCTGGGAAATGTGACGGTCGACTTGGTTCAGTGCTCCCCGCATGATGGTACCGAGATGGAAATGCACATCTTCCCAACGGAGCCGTCCTGCGGCCGACGCGACCAAAAGGCATACCTCAAATTGATAATTCCACGTTGACGTCAATCGTCGGACGGTCCAGAAACTAGGAGGGTTTTTTGGATTGACCGGCGAACAGGCGTCTCGTGGAGCAGCTTCCTGCGAAGCTACGGTGGGGAATTGAACGGCGGCTCGAATTCATCGAGTTCCGCCTGTTCTGGGACGGTCACGCTAACCGCGCCGACCTGACGGGCATGTTCGGCATCTCGATCCAGCAGGCATCCGCCGATCTGCGGCGCTACCTTGCCATGGCACCGGGCAACATGTCCTATGACACCCATGCCAAAGCATACGTCCGCTCTCCGTCTTTCGCACCGATCTTCTTCCGCCCAGACGCCGAACAATACCTCTCGCAGCTTCGTCTGGTTTCGGAGGCGGTGTTGGGCCAATCGGAATGCTGGCTGCCTCGTCTGCCTCCATTCGGTGTCCTGCCGGTACTTGCCAGAACGGTCAACGCGAGCGTCCTTCGGACCATCATAGGAGCCATCCACGGCCACGAGGCGGTGGAGATCCATTACCAGTCCATGTCGCGCGTGGAACCCACGTGGCGCTGGATTGAACCACACGCGATAGCCCATGACGGCTTCCGTTGGCATGCGCGTGCATTTTGCTGCGCCGATGGCCGGTTCAAGGACTTTGTGCTCCCCAGGATCCTGGAGACCAGGACGCTGACTCCCGCGTCGACGAACCCCGCTGACGACACGGATTGGCATGAGGACGTGGCGCTCGAAATCGGCCCTCATCCGGCTCTATCCGCGTCCCAGCACGCGGCGATAGGGCGCGATTACGGCATGGTCGATGGGCGGGCGGAGGTCCGGGTACGCCGGGCGCTTCTCTATTACACGCTGAAGCGTCTGGGCATCGACACCGACCCTTCCGCACGCCGACCGCAGGATCAACAAATCGTCCTTTTGAACCGCGACGCCATCGGCGCCGCGTCCCAACAGCTTCATGGGGTTGCTTGAGATGGCGCGGCTCGAAGACCTGACCCCCAACGCTTCCGTGCGGGGCATCCTGCCGAACGGGCTTGTGACCGTGGTCAGCGTTCAGTGGCATGGCACTGCGGCGGTCGAACTGACCTACAAGACGCCGGAAGGCCGGGTCGCCAACGAACTGCTGTTCCGGCACGATGAACCGCGTATCGAGGTGGCGACAGTCGGCCGCCCCTGGAGCTTCGATGGCGAGGGTGACCTCTTCCGTCTGGTGTCGGAGGCCCAGCGCATCCGGCTGGCCCACCTGTTCGACCCGGTCTTGGCGGTCCACACCTCCGTGGTCGAGCCGCTGCCCCACCAGATTACCGCCGTCTATGAAGCGATGCTGCCCCGCCAGCCCTTGCGCTTCCTGCTGGCCGATGACCCCGGCGCGGGCAAGACCATCATGGCCGGGCTGCTGATGAAGGAGCTGATCGCGCGCGGCGATCTGCAACGCTGCCTTGTCGTCTGCCCTGGCAGCTTGGCAGAGCAGTGGCAGGACGAGCTTTACCGCCGTTTCCATCTGCCCTTCGAGATCCTGACCAACGACAAGCTTGAAGCGGCCCGAACCGGCAACTGGTTCCTGGAGAACAACCTCGTCATCGCCCGCCTGGACAAGCTGTCGCGGGACGAGGACGTCCAGCAGAAGCTCCAGGCCCCGGATTGCCGGTGGGATCTGGTCGTCTGCGACGAAGCCCACAAAATGTCGGCCACCTTCTTCGGTGGTGAGATCAAATACACCAAGCGTTACCGGCTCGGCCAACTGCTCTCGACGCTCACCCGGCACTTCCTGCTGATGTCGGCGACACCGCACAATGGCAAGGAGGAGGATTTCCAGCTTTTCATGGCGCTGCTCGACGGCGACCGGTTCGAAGGCCGGTTCCGCGATGGCGTTCATACCGCCGACGTGTCCGATCTCATGCGGCGCATGGTGAAGGAGAAGCTGCTGAAGTTCGACGGCAAGCCTCTCTTCCCCGAGCGGATCGCCTACACCGTCACCTACACCCTGTCGGATGCCGAGGCGCAGCTCTACAAGGAGGTCACGGACTACGTTCGGCAGGAGTTCAACCGCGCTGACGCGCTGGAAAACGACAAACGCGCTGGAACGGTTGGCTTCGCCCTTACGATCCTGCAACGGCGTCTGGCGTCTTCGCCGGAGGCGATCTACCAATCCCTCCGCCGTCGCCGGGAGCGGCTGGAAAGCCGCATGCGCGAGTTGGAGGTGCTGCAACGCGGGGCCGAGGTCGGCACGGTCCTATCGGCGGGCCGGATGCTCGACGCCGACGATGTGGACGATCTCGACGACGCGCCGGACAACGAGGTACAGGCCGCCGAGGAGGAGATCCTTGATCAGGCCACCGCCGCCCGCAGCATCGGCGAGTTGAAGATCGAAATCGACACGCTGAAGCGCCTCGAAGCCCTGGCGTCCTCGATCCGCCGGTCCGGCGAGGATCGCAAATGGCGCGAGTTGGCGAGCCTCCTGTCCGAAATCTTCACCCCCACCGTGATCGCCAACGGCTTTGCCGAGGAACAGGCCGAATACGACGCCGGAGGGCCGGATCAGCACAACCCACCGCCAAAGCCCACGGCGTCGCCGCATCAGAAGCTCGTCCTCTTCACCGAGCATCGCGACACGCTGAACTATCTGGAAACCCGCGTCTCGTCCCTGCTCGGCAGCCGGGAGGCCGTGGTCTGCATCCACGGCGGCCTCGGTCGGGAGGAGCGCAAGAAGGCCGAAGAGTCCTTCAAGCACGACCCGGAGGTGCGCGTCCTTCTCGCCACCGACGCGGCGGGGGAAGGCATCAACCTCCAGCGCGCCCATCTGATGGTCAATTACGACCTGCCCTGGAATCCCAACCGGCTGGAACAGCGTTTCGGCCGCATCCACCGCATCGGCCAGACCGAGGTCTGCCACCTGTGGAACCTCGTCGCCGACGAGACGCGCGAAGGCGACGTCTATCGCAAGCTGCTGGAGAAGCTGGAGCAGGCCCGCAAATCGCTGGGTGGGCAGGTCTTCGACGTGCTCGGAAAGCTCCAGTTCGACGGACGCCCGCTGCGCGATCTCCTGATCTCGGCCATCCGCTACGGCGAACAGCCGGAGGTGCGGGACCGCTTGAACCGGGTCATCGACGACGCGGTGGACCGCGACCATCTGCAAGACCTGCTGGAGGATCACGCCCTCGCCCAGGACAGCATGGACGCGAGCCGTGTTCACCGCATCCGCGAGGAGATGGAGCGGGCGGAGGCGCGTCGCCTGCAACCCCACTACATCGAATCCTTCTTCCTGGAAGCCTTCCGGCGCCTGGGCGGCACGGTGAAGCAGCGTGAGCCGCGCCGGTTCGAGGTGACCCATGTCCCGGCCCCGGTCCGCAACCGCGACCGGCTGATCGGCATCGGCGAACCCGTGCTGCCCCGTTACGAGCGCATCGCCTTCGAGAAGGCGCTGGTGGCGCCGCAGGGTCAGACGCTCGCCGCCTTCGTCTGCCCCGGCCATCCCCTGCTGGATTCGGTGATCGATCTGGTCCTGGAGCGGCACCGCGACCTGCTACGGCGCGGCTCCATCCTGGTGGACGACCGCGACCCCGGCACCAAGCCCCGCGTCATGTTCACGATGGAGAGCGCGCTCCAGGACGGCGGCGTCACCCGCAGCGGCGACCGGCGGATGATCTCCAAGCGCCTGCTCTACGTGGAGATCGACGAGGCCGGGGAGACCCGGCACATCCATTACGCCCCCTACCTCGACGTTCGCCCGTTGCGCGCCGACGAACCCGGAGTGGAAGCGATTCTCGCTCGGCCCGAATGCGGCTGGATCCGACCGGAGTTGGAGCGCCAAGCCCTCGGCCACGCTATCGCCCACATGGTGCCGGAGCATCTTGCCGAGGTGAAGGAGCGCAAGCTGGCCCTGCTGGCGCGGACCGAGGCGGCGGTGCGAGACCGTCTGACCAAGGAAATCTCCTATTGGGACCATCGCGCGGAGCGGTTGAAGGAGCAGGAAAAGGCGGGCAAGCCTAACGCCAACCTGAATTCGGCCGAGGCCCGCAAGCGCGCCGACGCGCTCCAGGCCCGGCTGGAAAAGCGCCTGGAGGAAATCCGCCAGGAGCGGCAGATGGCGGCCCTACCGCCGGTGGCGCTGGGCGGCGTGCTGATCGTCCCCGCCGGATTGATCGCCGCGATGTCCGGGCGACCGCTGGTTCAAATGGTGGACACCATGGCGGTGGCGGCACGGGCGCGCGCCATCGTGATGGATGTGGAGCGGGGCTTGGGATTCGTGCCGGTGGACCGGGAGTTCGACCGGCTTGGCTATGACATCGAAAGCCGCATCCCCGGCACCGGCCGCCTGCGCTTCATCGAGGTGAAGGGCCGTGTCACCGGCGCCGATACCATCACGGTGACGCGCAACGAAATCCTAACCGCGCTCAACAAGCCGGATGACTTCATCCTGGCCGTGGTCGAATTCGACGGTCCCAACCATCGCGTACATTACATCCGCCAACCCTTCCGGCGGGAGCCGGACTTCGACGCGGCCAGCGTGAACTATGGCTTTGCGGAACTGATCGCCAAGGCGGGAGCCATCGCATGACCCGTGAGGAATTGGCCGTCCATCAGGAGCACCGGGCGAAGGCGGAGCTGTTCGCGCTCTACTCGGTCTGCCGCCGCCGCTTCCTTCGGGCGGCGGACCTTCTGGGGGTTACGCGCGACCGCCTTGGACCAATCACCACCATGGGCAGCAGCGATCCGGTGGATCTGGCGCCGCTTCTGGCGCCCTGGACCATTCTGTGCAGACGTTATCGCGACGAGGCATACGAGCCGCAGATCGATCTGTTCGTCCAATCTGCCACCCATCCGGCCGAGCTGTGGGGACGCTTCATCCACCATCACCTGTTCCCGGCGCTGGTACGGGATGACGAGGTCGTGCGAAACGTTCTGCGTGCGGTCGGTGCGGTTTCTTGCCGGTCACCGTCCGAAGCGTCGCATGCGCTCTGCCTCTACATGATCGAACTGGCGTTGCCCGGTGCTCCTCCGCTTTGGGCACCCGAGGAGGAGGTGGAATGACCGATAGGATCCGTCCACTGCTGTGGTCCAAACCGTGCGGGACATTCCGATGAAGGGGCTGGTCATTCGCGAGCCGTGGATCGACCTGATCCTGTCCGGCAGCAAGACCTGGGAGATGCGGTCGAAGCCGACCTTGGTCCGGGGGCAAATCGCCCTGATCCGCAAAGGCAGCGGGATGGTCTGCGGCGTGGCGGAACTGGTGGCTTGCCATTCAGCGCTGGACCGCGATGGGCTGACCGCGACTGGGGACCGGCATGGCATTGGGGCGAACCAAATCGCCGATGTACTCGCGGCCGGGTGGGTCGTTCCCTGGGAGTTGGCGCAGGTGCGGCGTCTGCCCAAGCCGGTGCCGTATCGGCATCCGTCGGGTGCGGTGACGTGGGTGAATCTTCCGCCGGAGGTTACGGCGTTGATCGCGCAGCAGTCCGGCGAAACGTCAAACCCTGAAGACACCGTCGAACCCGCACGCAAGCTGATTCCGGCCGCCGCGCCAGTTTCTCCACCTGCTCCCCCTGTGGACAGCCACATCGTCCATTTGACGAAAGGCGCCATCGACAATGGCTACATCCGGTTGACGAATGCGCTCGGCCTTTTCCCGAATGATGCCATTGGCGGTTCCAACACGGCTACCATGGCGAAAGGAACCGTCACGGTGGCGTTCGACCCCGGCCCGACCGTCACGACCGATGTCGATGGCAGCAAGATGATCTTGCGCGACCGGGGCGGCACACGCGCCTTTTTCACGAGTGCCGGGGCCATGCCCGGCGATCAGGTTCTTCTGGAGCGCATGGCACCGCGCCAAATCCGAATCCGTATGCTGAAAGACTCTCTGTGATGGTCAAGACCCGCAAGAAGCTCATCGAAGTCGCCCTGCCGCTGGAGGCGATCAACAAGGCCAGCGCACGGGAAAAGTCGATCCGGCATGGGCATCCCAGCACGCTGCACTTGTGGTGGGCGCGACGGCCCCTGGCAGCGGCGCGGGCGGTGATCTTCGCGCAGATGGTGGACGATCCGTCGGCGTGGCCGGACCTGTTCCCGACGGAAGAGGCGCAACAGAAGGAGCGTGACCGTCTATTCGGCATCATCGAGCAATTGGTTAAGTGGGAGAACACCACCAACGAAGCGGTGTTGGAACAGGCTCGCGCCGAGATCAGGCAAAACTGGCGGCGAGCCTGCGCCGACAATGTCGCCCATCCGCGTGCAGGGGAACTATTTGCCCCAGACCGGCTACCCGGCTTCCACGACCCCTTCGCGGGCGGTGGCACCCTGCCATTGGAGGCTCAACGGCTAGGACTGGAGGCCCATGCCACCGACCTCAACCCTGTGGCGGTGCTAATCAACAAGGCGATGATCGAAATCCCGCCCAAGTTCACTGGGCTACCACCGGTCAACTTGCAAGCAAGAATGGAGCTGGCGCGCGGCGGCACATGGAGCGGTAAGGGGGCGCAGGGGCTGGCAGAGGACGTGCGGCACTACGGCCAATGGATGCGGGACGAGGCGGAAAAGCGCATCGGGCACCTGTATCCCAAAATCGAGATCACCGCGTCTATGGCTGATGAGCGGCTCGACTTGAGGCCGCTGGTAGGCCGCAAGTTGACCGTCATTGCTTGGCTGTGGGCGCGCACGGTGAAAAGCCCGAACCCCGCCTTCCATGACGTGGATGTGCCACTGGCCTCCACATTCATGCTGTCCACCAAGCCCGGCAAGGAAGCCTACGTCGAGCCAGTCATTGAGGATGGTGGCTACCGATTCGTCGTCAAGATCGGCAAGCCAGGGGATACCGATGCAGCGAAGAATGGCACCAAATTGGGGCGCGGAGCCAATTTCCAATGTGTGATGTCAGGATCGCCGATTATGCCCGATTACATCAAAGGTGAAGGGCAGACCGGGAGGATGGGTGCGCGGCTGATGGCGATTGTCGCGGAAGGAGACCGGGGGCGCGTCTATCTGTCGCCCACCGAGGAAATGGAGAGCTTGGCGACCAGAGCGACCCCCGACTGGAAGCCGGAAACAAACTTGCCGAACGATCCGCGCAACTTCTGGACTGTTCAATACGGTCTGACCACCTACGGCGATCTGTTTACATCGCGCCAATTGATGGCGCTGACGACGTTTTCCGATTTGGTGCAGGAGGCGCGGGAGCGAATCAAGGCCGATGCCTTAGCCGCTGGACGTCTCGACGACGGCGAGAGCCTCGTCGATGGCGGTGCCGGAGCCACAGCCTATGCTGACGCTGTAGCTGTATACTGCGGGTTCTCTGTAAGTAAGGCCACTGACCGCAACTCATCTTTGTGTGTCTGGGAAAGCGGAATGGACCGTATGCGCGGAACATTCGGCAGACAGGCACTGCCAATGACTTGGGATT
Organism: Azospirillum humicireducens; assembly: GCF_001639105.2. Lineage (NCBI taxonomy): Bacteria > Pseudomonadati > Pseudomonadota > Alphaproteobacteria > Rhodospirillales > Azospirillaceae > Azospirillum > Azospirillum humicireducens. Next base: position 498,641 of record NZ_CP015285.1, on the reverse strand, counting down.
ATGTTGAAACCAATCCTTTTGCAGGCGCGGGCGGGGATTTTTACGGAACAACTCACTCATTATGCGAAGTTCTAGACAAATTTATGGATTGCACTGGCGGAAGGGCAACGCAAAGCGATGCGCAGACCCAATCGACCAGCAATGCCCGCGTTATATCCACAGACCCGCCCTACTACGACAATATCGGTTACGCCGATTTGTCCGACTTTTTCTATGTCTGGCTGCGCCGCACCCTGCGTCCGGTCTTCCCGACCCTGTTTTCCACCCTGGCAGTTCCGAAGTCCGAGGAACTGGTGGCGACCCCCTATCGCCATGGTGGTAAAGAGGCGGCGGAGACCTTCTTCCTGACCGGGATGACGGCAGCCATGCATCGGTTGGCCGAACAGGCTCATCCCGCTTTTCCAGTCACCATCTATTATGCCTTCAAGCAGTCCGAAACCGCTAATGATGCCGGAACTGCGAGCACGGGCTGGGAAACGTTTCTTGATGCCGTTATCTGTGCTGGATTTGCCATCAGTGGGACTTGGCCTATGCGGTCCGAATTGGCAACTCGAAACATTGGACGCAACACCAACGCTCTGGCCTCCTCCATTGTCTTGGTCTGCCGCCATCGCCCAGATGACGCCCCTACGGCCACCAAGCGTGAGTTTCGGAATGCGCTGAAGGCCGAGCTTCCTGTGGCTCTGGCCCATCTCCAGCGCGGCAACATCGCCCCGGTGGATTTGGCGCAATCAGCCATCGGCCCTGGCATGGCGGTCTATACCCGCTATGCCCAGGTGCTGGACGCCCAAAGCAAGCGGGTTTCTGTCCGTGAAGCGCTCTCCCTGATCAACGAACTACTGGATGAATCCCTGGCCGAGCAGGAAGGCGATTTCGATGCTGACACCCGCTGGGCGCTGTCCTGGTTCGAGCAGGTGGGCTTCAGCGACGGGGCCTATGGCGACGCCGAAACACTGTCCAAGGCCAAGAATACTGCCGTCGCCAGTCTCGCTGAGGCGGGGATACTGGTGTCGAAGGGCGGCAAGGTCCGTCTGTTGCGTCCGGCGGAGCTTCCCGCCGACTGGAATCCAGCGACCGACCCGCGCCTGACGGTGTGGGAGATGGTGCATCACCTGATCCGCGTCCTGGAGTCCGGCGGCGAAACTGCCGCCGCCCGTATGGTCGCGGCCATCGGCTCGAAGGCCGAGGTGGCGCGCGAACTCGCCTATCGGCTCTACACGCTCTGTGAACGCAAGAAGCGGGCGGCGGAGGCGATGGCCTACAACGGTCTGGTGCAGAGCTGGCCGGAAATCCTGACCCTGTCGCGCGACATCCAACCCGAACCCGCGCCCGCCCAGGGCACCCTGCTGTAAGCCGGAACCGGAGATACCGTTATGGCACTGACCAACCAGGAGCGCGTGGGCAAGGCGCTCGACCTGTTACGCTCCGGCCTCGGCCCCTTCATCGAACGCGAGATCGGCAGCGCGCTGAAACGCGCCGTCGCCATTCCAGCGCTGGTCGGTTTCAACGAAGACCCGATGACCCGCAACCGGCCGATCCCGGACTGGGACGCGGCGGCACTGCTGAAGCTGATGTGGGAGTCGTGGAACGACGTTTTCCGTGCCACGCTCGGCCCCGCCGAACGCGGGCTGGTCGGGGAGATTCGCGGCCATCGCAACGGCTGGGCGCACCAGAAGCCGTTTTCAAGCGACGATGCCGACCGGGCGCTGGACAGCATCGCCCGCCTGCTCACCGCCGTGTCGGCGCCGCAGGCCGATGAAGTCGGGCGGATGAAGATGGAACTGCGCCGCCTGATCTTCGACGAGCAGATGCGGTCGGAGAAACGCAAGGGCGCGGGCACCGCCATCGAAAGTCAGGTCACCGGCAGCCTGAAGCCCTGGCGGGAGGTGGTGGCGCCGCACCGCGACGTGGCGAGCGGCCGTTACCAGCAGGCCGAATTCGCCGCCGATCTGTGGCAGGTCCATCTCGGCGAAGGCTCAGACGAATACCGCAACCCGGCGGAGTTCTTCCGCCGCACCTTCCTGACCGAAAGCCTGAAGAGCCTGCTGACCGGCGCGATGCGGCGGCTAACCGGCCAGGGCGGCGACCCGGTCGTGCAGTTGCAGACCAACTTCGGTGGCGGCAAGACCCACTCGATGCTGGCCCTCTACCACCTGTTCTCCGGCATGCCACCAGGGGATCTGCTGGGGGTGGAGCCGCTGCTGATCGAATCGGAGGTGAAGAGCCTGCCCCCGTCGGTGCGCCGGGTCGTGCTGGTCGGCAACAAGATTTCCCCCGGCAACCCCAGCGTGAAGCCGGACGGCACCGTGGTCCGCACCCTGTGGGGCGAGCTGGCATGGCAGCTTGGCGGCGCTGCGGCCTTCGCACGGCTGCGGGCGGATGACGAACGGGCCACCAGCCCCGGCGACACGTTGCGGGAGCTGATGAACGAATATGGCCCCTGCCTGATCCTGATCGACGAATGGGTGGCCTACGCCCGTCAGCTCCACGACGACCCGGACCTGCCCGGCGGCAGCTTCGAAACCCATTTCAGCTTCGCCCAGGCATTGACCGAATCGGCCAAGTTGGCGAAGCACTGCCTGCTGGTCATCAGCCTTCCCGCCTCCGACACCGGCACCTCGCCCCATGCGGTGGGCGCCGACGAGGAGGTGGGCGGCGAGCGCGGCCGGGCGGCGCTGGCGCGGCTGCGAAACGTGATCGGTCGCGTTGAATCCTCCTGGGCACCGGCCAGCACGGAGGAAGGCTTCGAGATCGTCCGCCGCCGCCTGTTCGAACCGCTGATCGACAAGGCACAGTTCGTCTCCCGCGATACGGTGGCGAGCGCGTTCCATGACGTCTACCGTACCCAGCACCAGGAATTCCCGCCGGAATGCCGGGACTCCCCGTATGAAGGCCGGATGAAGGCCGCCTATCCGATCCACCCGGAGGTGTTCGACCGGCTCTATGGCGACTGGTCGACCCAGCCCAAGTTCCAGCGCACCCGTGGCGTGCTGCGCCTGATGGCCGCCGTGATCCATAGCCTGTGGGAAAAGGGCGACCGCAACCCGCTGATCATGCCGGGCAACCTGCCCATAGACGATCCGCGTGTGCGGGACGAACTGACCCGCTACCTGTCCGACGATTGGAAGCCGATCATCGAGAAGGACGTGGATGGGACGAGCGCCCTGCCGCTCCAGATCGACGCTAGCAATACCAACTTGGGCAAGTTCGCGGCGACGCGGCGCGTCGCCCGCACCGTGTATCTGGGGTCCGCTCCGACCTCGACCGCCGCCAACCGGGGGTTGGAGGATCGTCGGATCAAACTGGGCTGCGTCATGCCCGGCGAGACGCCGTCGCTGTTCGGCGACGCGCTGCGGCGGCTGGCGATGGCGGCGACCTACCTTTACCAGGACGGCGCGCGTTATTGGTATTCGACCCAGCCGACCGTCACCAAGATGGCGGAAGACCGGGCGGAGCAACTCAAACGAAACCCCGATCCGGTCATCACCGAAATCGAGCGCCGACTCCGTCTCGATCTGCGCTCCACCGGCGACTTCCGGCGCATTCACCCCTTCCCACAGTCGGGCGCTGATGTGCCGGACGATCTGGACGCCCGGCTGGTGGTGCTCGGCATCGATTTTCCCTACAGCAAGGCGGAAGGGAACAAGGCCGAAGCTGCGGCCAAGGCGATCCTGGAGTCGCGCGGCAGCGGGCCGCGCCTGTTCCGCAACACCCTGGCCTTTCTGGCGGTCGATCAGGCCCGTCTGCAAGACCTCGACGAAGCGACGCGCCGTTACTGCGCTTGGTGGTCCATTCTGGACGAGAAGAACCAGCTGAACCTCGATCCGCATCAGGTCCGGCAGGCCGAGACGCAGTTGAAGACGGCGGACGGCACGGTGGCCGCCCGGCTGCCGGAAGCCTATCAATGGCTCCTGACGCCGGTGCAGGACACCCCACAAACGCCGGTGACCTGGGAGGCGCTTCGCCTGACCGGGCAGGAGCCGCTTGCCGCCCGCGCGTCGAAGAAGCTGCGTGGTGCCGATCTTCTCTTCCCGTCCATCGCGGGAACCCGGCTGCGCATGGAGTTGGACCGGGTGCCGCTATGGCGGGGCGATCATGTCGAGATCCGGCAGCTCGCGCAGGATTTCGCGCAATACATCTACCTGCCGCGCCTGAGGGATACGACGGTTCTTACCGCCGCTATCCAGGATGGGCTTGGACTGCTCCTGTGGAAGCAGGAGTCCTTTGCCTTCGCCGACAGCTACGACGAGGTTGCGAAGCGGTATCGCGGACTTCGCTGCGGAAAGCCGCCGACCATGGCCCCGGATAGCCTGGATGGACTGCTGGTGAGAGCGACCGTTGCAGACGCCCAGCATACCTCCGAAACCGCCGTGACGGCACCGGCGCCGACGCCGGGTGAGGGAACGGTACCTCCGTCCTCCGGCGGTGGAAGCATGCCCGTCAAAACCGAAGGCGGCGTTGAGGTGATCGTCGATGCTCCGCCATCCCTTCGGCGGTTCCATGGTACGGTCACGCTCAACGCAATGCGGGTCGGTCGCGACGCGGGCGAGATTGCCAATGAGGTCATCGCGCACCTCGTTGGGGTTGTCGGCGCGGAGGTCACGGTGACGTTGGAGATCGATGCGGTCTTGCCAAGCGGGGCGAGCGATCATCTGGTCCGCACCGTCACCGAGAATTGCCGCACCCTGAAGTTCACATCGCAGGGGTTCGAGGAAGAGTAACGTCTACCCGGCTGTTGTCCTGGGGTTGGCATAATCGTCAGCCCCAGGAGCAACCATTTCCGGTAAAATGGACTGTTTTTACCGCATTATCGGGAGGATGCCATGGACGCGGCGATGAGGGCACGGATGGAGGAGCTTGCGGCGCTGGGCCGGAAGGTGTCGCGAGAGAACCCGGAGTTTGCGGCGTCAGCGAGGCGCGCGTTTCATCCAAGTCGTAACGAATGCTTGACCGAAGACGCGGCAGTGATGTCCAACAATCAGCCTGATGGCAAATCGACACGTGATGGCGCTTGACGGAAGAGCTACCATTCGGGAGTCACGCCATTTTCGGCGGTTAAGGCATCATGTGGCGCGTTGCTTCATGAATTGATTTTTTCCGGGTTCCAATAGGCCAACCTCAACATCGAAGCGCATCAAAGTAAAGCAGTAAGGTTTATAGAGATTTTATCGGAAATAAGATCAATTTTTATTGTATATTAACGTTATAACAAAATATCGATATTAATTGCATCGCTAGGCATTCATTATTTGAATGCCGTCATTTTTGATGATCAGCAAGTCCTTTCCATAGCTTTTTTTGCCTCTTTTTATCGTTAATAATCCTGTTCGCTAAGCTAGCTCCCTGTTCTGGGGACATTTCTCCATCAAGAATTTTGCCCATTATTTCATCGAGTTTATCCTCTGCTGTCCGTGCGTCGCGAATCACATTGTGTTTCATCTTCAATCCTCCAGATGTATGCATTCACGGAATGTTTCCATGTTGAATGTTGGCGGCGTGTCGTTTTGCGAGCCAGTCGCGCGTTTGATGATTGCGCTTTGAACGCCGTTCAGCGTTGTTGGAGATATTATCATGGGCGGTCCGAGGGTCAATATGTTTTTCACAATTTTTTCGCGTGGTATTTCCGTCCCACGCAGATCCTGAGTGGTATTTCTGTCCCACGTAAAGGGCATGCGGCACCAGGGGAGGTGGCCTGTCCAGAATTTCTTGGGTTTCTGGACGGTGCTGAAGATGACGTGGAACTGCGGCGGTTGACGTCCAGAAAATCCGTGCGAAAATTAGAGACAACCGGACGGGGGTTTCTGGACATGGGGAGGATTTACGGCTACTCGCGGGTGTCCACGAGCGAACAGGACTGGGCGCTCCAGCTTGACGCTTTGCTGAAGCGCGGGGTCGATGATCGCGACATCTTCAAGGAGAAGGCCAGCGGTGCCCGCCGGGATCGCGAGGAACTGCGGCGCGTCCTTGATCTGCTCCGGCCGGGCGATGAACTGGTGGTGTGGCGCCTGGATCGGTTGGCCCGGTCGCAGATCCATCTGCTCCAGATCGTGGAAGAGGTGGAGGGTCGCGGCGCCAAGCTGGTTTCGGTGATGGACCAGATCGATACCAGCACCGCCACCGGCCGGATGATCCTGGGCGTTTTGGCGACGCTGGCGGAGTTCGAGCGCAACCTCATCCGGGAACGGTCGCAGGCCGGTGTCGCCGTGGCCCGGCAACGCGGGGTGAAGTTCGGCCGCCCGTCCAAGGTCACGGCGGCCGTGGTCCGGCAGATCATGTTGGCGAGCGACGCTGGTACGCCGGTCGCGGAGACGTGCCGGACGCTCGGCATCTCGCGGTCGAGCTACTACATGGCCCTTCGGTCGGCGAAGGCGGCGTCCATCGGGGAGCTTGCCGTCGCGGCGTGATCGTGGAGCGACGGTGGGGAACGCGGTTCCCCGCCGCGCCGGTGGATGGTGGGGTCCAGGGCTACGCCCGACCTGCCGTGATCACGAACTGCTCACCGTCTGGTGTGGATCATGGTGGGGATGGTGGGGTGGTGAGGGTGGTTTCCGAACCTCTTGTCTTTTTCTCTTCTTCTCTCATGACTTTCCAGAAATCACCCCACCTACCCCACCAAACAGAAATTCATCAACAATATCATTGGGTTGGCTGGTGAGGTGAACCCCACCACCCGGTGGGGTGGACCCCACCTCCCCAGCGGCGGAGCGGACAGGGGCAACGATTATACCGAATGGACCGTCGCCATTGTCAATATTCAAATGTCGATCCAGGAAATATCCGCTGGGCACGAGAAAGATATCGACAAACGGAACCCATCTCCGCCTTAAATACGTGCAGGCGGACCGCTGGCAGAGCGGAGCACACGACTTTATCGCCAACTAAATACATCACGAGGCCGGGCGTCCATCTGACGCCGGGAACGTGCCTCCAAACTTGTCGTGTGCCAAAACCGCCCCGCATGGCTGCCACCATGCGGGGCATTCACGAGCAACGACATGCTTATTACTTGGAGCTTCTTCCCGACGATCCGGGACACCATCCCAACCTACGATACCCTTTCCTGGCGCGAAGCCTGCGACCGCCTCCACGCTTGGAGCTTGATCGCCCGGCCGCCGAGCGCCAAGGACGCCGGGACCGTCCCAACCATCTCGCCTGCCGAGTTCCAACCCGGCGCCACCCGCCGCAAGGATGCCGTCGCTCGATGGAGCTTTGCGGCCTTCGACCTCGACAACGATGATCCGGCCCGCTCGGTGCGGTTCGAGGATGTCGTGGAACTGCTCGGCGATCTGCCGTACATCCTGCATTCAACGACCAAGTCAAAGCCGGACCATCATCGGATGCGGCTGATCTTGCCGCTGTCCCGACCGGTGGAGATCAATGAGTTCGATGCGTTCTGGTGGGCGGCCAACCAACGGTTTGGCCGACTCTTCGATCATCGGACCCGAGATCCCAGCCGCGTCTTCTTCATCCCGGCCGCTTGGGACGGGGCCGAGAACCGTTTCGCCTGCCGGGTGGAGGGCGCCGCCCTCGACGTTGACGCCCTGATCGCTGCCTTCCCCGTGCCTGCCGCTCCGACCGTGGCACCAGCGAGCGTTGCGGATACCGTGTGGCGACTGGCCCCGCCATGCGACGATCCAACGGCGCTGGTGACCGAGGAGATGCAGCAGGAATACTTCTCCGCGCCCATTGGCTCCGGCCGGTTCTACAAGTTCATGTGTCGGATCGCGGCGAGAGCACGGTTCCTCGGCGTCTCGATCACGGCGGCCGATCTGGAGGCGTTGGCCTTGATGATGGACGGGGCCAGCGGCAAGGCCCGCCCTCGAACAGGGACGCGCCGGGAAGCCGAGCACGCGCTCAATTTCATCGCACGTCAACCGGCCCCGGAACCGTTCCGGCGCGATCCCCGGCTCCTCGACCGTATCCGCCGCCGTCAAGCGCGGGCCATGGGAGGGGCGGCATGATGGACCTGCACGACATCATCAACGAGTGGAACCAACAGCCTGGGCGATGGACGGCAACACCGGAGGACATCCTTCGGTTCGCCGAAGCGGCCAAGGCCGCCAATGACGCGCCGTCCTGGCTGTGGGCCGATGTGCGCCGCACCATGGAGGAGCGTTCCGGCCTGCCGAAGCGGGAGGCTGCCGACATGGTTCGGGGATGGCGGATCACCGCCGATCTCGGCCGCTATCCTGACGGCCTCATCGACTTCATCTCCGCCTTCATCGAGTCGCGTGACTTGCGGATGAAGGTGGACGGAACGTTCATCGACGCCAAGGGCCAGACCGTTGGCAGCGCCGATGTCCGAAACCAGATCGCGATCTGGACCGGCGACCATGGGGCGTTCGCTGCCGTCAATCCGCTCAACGGCGCCTGGGCCGAATGGCGGCGGCTGGCGCACAAAGAGGCTCTGCAAGCCTGCTACGAGCGGGTGAAGTTCGACCCGGCGGCCGACACCACCGTCTTTGACCGTATCCTCGACCTCCTCTTTCACAACACCGTCAATAACCCGACACATCGAGAGGCGGCCAAAGCTGTGCTGAGGAACTGGGTTCACCGGGTGAAGAACGCGATGCGTGGGACGATCCATTACCGGACCCACATCATGCCGTATCTCATGGGGGTCCAAGGCTGTGGAAAGACCACGACTGTTGAGCATCTGATCAACCCTGTCGAGGAAGCCGTGACGGCCACGTCCTTCGATATGCTGGAAGATCAGAGCCGCATGATGGACCTCACCACCATGCCGATCATCTTCTTCGACGAGATGGCGAATGCCCGGCGTTCGGAGGTGAACAAGGTGAAAGGGTTGATGACCAGCCGATCCCAGCAATTCCGACAGCTTTATCAAGAGGCCGGGAAGCGGGAGATCATCTCGACGTTTATCGGCTGCGGGAACTTTGACCTCGACACCTTGATCATGGATCCCAGCGGTAATCGCCGGTTCTTCCAGATTAACGTGTGCGACAGGATCGACCTTGCCGCGATCCGCAAGTTGGACGCCATGGCTTTCTGGCGCTCGGTGGACGAGGACGCCGAGGCCCCGGCGTTTGAAGGCGACGTCTATGCGCTGATCCGGGGTGAGCAAGCGGGACAGCGGTATCGGACCCCGGTTGAACAATGGCTCGATTCCGACGTCCACATCCCGGACTCCTGGACCACCTGCGCATCCCTGTTCGCCGACCACTTCGAGGAATGGCGGGAGACGTTCTTCCCGGCCGAACGCTACAGCGTCGTGAAGTTCGCGAAGGAGATGAAGCTGTGCCAGGACGACCGGCTTGAACACCGGAGTCGCGGCGGCCGGAGCGAATACCGGTTCACGGCAACCGATGCCCAGGCAAAGAGCAGTAGTCGGCCGAAACCATCCGCCCAGGTGCTCACCATCCAGGACATTTTGGCAGCCAAGCACGCCGCATGATCACGGGCGGGGGCATGCCCCCGCCCATCAACCGATGCTCAGCGATAAGCCCAGATGGCTGACCGATGGCCCGGCCCTCTGGGCCGTTCCCCTACATCCTTCGCTGCGTTCACCAAATCCAGCCTTGACGCCTCTGACGGGGGATCATTATTCTTCTCCTGGTTGCGGCGCGCCGTAGACGCCAAGGTCGCGAGAAAACCTTGGAATTCCAATGGCTTAGCGGTGTCGCGATGACGGTTTCAAGACGGTTCTGGAGGACGGTCTTCCAAAGAACCCGTCTCTCTATTCGCCCTCAAGTTGCCGCTTGCAAATCCCGCGATAGCTTCCGCAACATTACCTGTAACTTCGCGCCGTTGGGCCTCCTGTAAGTGCCAGTAATGGCGCTCGTTTACGCGAGCAGAGTTTCCGATCACCTTTCCCATCACGCTTGGGCCATACCCCAGCGTTGCGCCCACGCTATTCCAACTTCGCCGCAAATCATGGAGGGTGACACGATCATCATTCAACAACCCCGCGTCCTTTCTGATCTGCGACCAAGCACGATCCAGGCTCATGATGTGTCCCGTCGCCGAATCCGGCGTTGGAAACAACCATTCGCATGACCTGGGCATCCTCTTCAGCAGGCGCTTGAGCGGTGCGCTGATGTGGACTTCAAGCACACCGTCTTTCTGGTCCGTCTTGTGTTGAACAACTCTGATGATGCTACGATTGATGTCCACGTTCTCCCATCGCAGACGAAACACCTCCGTTTTCCTAAGCGGTGAAAGCATCATGAACTCAATCGCCCAGAGCGACACGTTCTTTATAGCTCCACGGTAACGGTGCTTCTCGATAGCCGCCCACAGACGTTCGTATTCTTCTGCGGTCAACACCCTTGACCGTCGTGGCTTGGAAACACCAACGTCGATCACAAACGGGTTACGAGCGTCACCGACAAGTTCACGCTTCTCACCCCAGGTCCAAATCGACCGCGCCCATGCAATCATCTTCGCGCGGAAATGCGGTCCCTGTCGCATCTTGTCATAAGCCTGCTGGACCATTCCCCGGCTCATGCTCGTGACCGGGAACTCGCCGAACCGTGGACGGATATGCAGGCGGCAGTAACGACGAACCTCTGCCAATGAGGTTTCCTTGTGGTGCCCATCCGCCCAGTCAAGATATCTGTCGATGACCTCGTTGAAGGTTCGCGCTGAGGCCAAACCGACCTTGCGGTCCCATGCTGGATCGGAGCCTTCCACGATTTTGCCCACCAAGATCTTCGCCTTGCTGCGAGCCTCATCGGCCCCGATCACGCCAACCTGTCCAAGCCTGAATTCCCGCTGCTGCTTCTGCTGACCGCGATAACGAAGGATGTATTGCGCCTTACCTGACGCATAGACCTTGACCCCAAATCCTCCAATTTCCGTGTCCCAGGACCGGCCAATGGGAAGTTTCTTGACAGCAGCATCGGTCAGTCTGATTTTGCGCCTCACTGGAGGAGCCATCACGATTCCTTCCCCGGAATTCCCTGTTAAGCTCTTGAGATCACTGGCAAAAATTACGGTAGGCGGCACTGTGCAAGGCCAACGCGAAAAAGACGCGCTAGATCAACGCCTTAGAGCGGGGTTGAGGATGGCGCATCCTTACGCGGAGGAAGCATGCCGTCGCGATGTGGAAGAGCCACCAAATAGCCATCACCGACCGTCCTCCAGAACCGTCTTGAAACCGTCATCGCGACACCGCTAAGCCATTGGAATTCCAAGGTTTTCTCGCGACCTTGGCGTCTACGGCGCGCCGCAACCAGGAGAAGAATAATGATCCCCCGCTATACCCGCCCCGAAATGGCCCGCATCTGGGAGCCGGAAAACCGCTTCCGCATCTGGTTCGAGATCGAGGCGCACGCCTGCGACGCGCAGGCCGAGCTGGGCGTGATCCCGAAGGAGGCCGCCAAGGCGGTGTGGGAGCGCGGCAAGTGGGAGATCGACCGCATCGACGAGATCGAGCGGGAGACCCGCCACGACGTCATCGCCTTCCTGACCAACCTTGCCGAATATGTCGGCCCCGAGGCCCGCTTCGTCCACCAGGGCATGACCTCGTCGGACGTGCTGGACACCTGCCTCGCCGTCCAGATGACCCAGGCCGCCGACCTGCTGCTGGCCGACATGGACGCCCTGCTGGCCGCGCTGAAGCGCCGGGCGTACGAGCACAAGGACACCGTCACCATCGGCCGCAGCCACGGCATCCATGCCGAGCCGACGACCTTCGGCCTGAAGCTGGCCGGCCATTACGCCGCCTTCGCCCGCGGCCGCGAGCGCCTGGTCCAGGCGCGCCAGGACATCGCCACCTGCGCCATCTCCGGCGCCGTCGGCACCTTCGCCAACATCGACCCGCGGGTGGAGGAGCATGTCGCCGCCAAGCTGGGCCTGGCGGTGGAGCCGGTGTCGACCCAGGTCATTCCGCGCGACCGCCATGCCTTCTACTTCTCGGTCCTGGGCGTCATCGCCTCGAGCATCGAGAATCTGGCGACGGAAATCCGTCATCTGCAGCGCACCGAGGTGCGCGAGGCCGAGGAATACTTCCACCCCGGCCAGAAGGGCTCGTCGGCAATGCCGCACAAACGCAACCCGGTCCTGTCGGAGAACCTGACCGGTCTGGCCCGCATCGTGCGCTCCGCCGTGGTCCCGGCGCTGGAGAATGTCGCGCTGTGGCACGAGCGCGACATCTCGCACAGCTCGGTCGAGCGCATGATCGGCCCCGACGCCACCGTCACGCTGGACTTCGCCCTGGTGCGCCTGACCAGCATGATGGAAAAGCTGGTGGTCTATCCCGAGCGCATGCAGAAGAACCTTGACGATCTGGGCGGTCTGGTCTTCTCGCAGCGCGTGCTGCTGGCGCTGACCCAGGCCGGCATGAGCCGCGAGGACAGCTACAAGGCGGTGCAGCGCAACGCCATGCAGGTGTGGGAGAAGGGCGGCAACTACCTGGACCTGCTGTCGGCCGACCCCGACATCGCCAAGCATATCGGCCGCGACAAGCTGGAGCCGATGTTCGACATGACCTACCACACCAAGCATGTCGACACCGTGTTCAAGCGCGTGTTCGGCGAATGAGCATTTGATGGGGCGGGCCGCTGCCGCGTCTTCCGCATTCCGGCAAATATTTGCCGGTGGATGACAAACGGCCCGCCCGCACCTACTCTATCCTGAGAAGCAAGTGCCCGGGCGGGGCAATCCTGAACAGAGCCCTGAACAGAACGAGGATTGGACCCATGGCGATGGAAGCCGCCACGATCGAAAAGCTCATCAAGGAGGGCATCCCGGACGCGGTCGTCGAGATCGCGGATCTGCGGGGCGACGGCGACCACTATGCCGCGCTCGTCACCTCCGCCGCCTTCAAGGGCAAGAGCCGGGTGCAGCAGCACCAGATGGTCTACGCGTCCCTGCAGGGCAGGATGGGCGGCGAACTGCATGCCCTGGCGCTGACCACCGCGGTGCCGGAAGGCGCCTGACGTCAGAGCCCGCCGGAAGGCGCCTGAACACACGTCGAAACGGACAAGGCTCCGGCACAGCCGGGCCGAATCGGAAGGGTTATCGAGTCATGGTCGATCAGAACGTCGTCGAGCGCATCGAGCAGGACATCAAGAACAACGATGTCGTGCTGTACATGAAGGGGACCCCGGTGTTCCCGCAGTGCGGCTTCTCCGCCGCCGTCGTCCAGGTGCTGAGCCACACCGGCGTCAAGTTCAAGGGCGTCAACATCCTGGAGGATCCGGGCCTGCGCCAGGGTCTGAAGGAATACTCGAACTGGCCGACCTTCCCGCAGCTCTACGTCAAGGGCGAGCTGGTCGGCGGCTGCGACATCGTCCGCGAGATGTACGAGTCGGGCGAGCTGCAGACCCTGCTGGCCGACAAGGGCGTCGCCACCGCCGCCTGATGCGGCCAGGGTCTTCAAGGAGCAAGTCTTCAGGGACCGAAACGAAAAGCCCCGCTCCGGCGGGGTTTTTTGTTGGGTGAACAGGGCGTGGAACCGGAGAGATGCCGGCCGCGCAGCCCGGCCATGTCCGGCCGCCCGCTGCCGGATTGCACAAACAATGTGCTAAACGGACGGTATGGTTCAGACCCCGCCGCCCGCCAAGGCCCCGACCTCCACAACCGCGGCGTTCGTCGCGGCGCTGGCCTCCTACCTGATCTGGGGGCTGGTCAATCCGGTCTTCTTCAAGTCGCTGGGCGATGTCGGCGCGGTGGAGATCGTGGCTCACCGCGTGGTCTGGACGGTGGTGCTGGTCGGCATCGGCGTGCTGGCCACCCGCGGACCGGCGGCGGTCCTCGCTGCGGTGGGAAGCTGGCGCCGGCTGGGCGTGTTCCTGGTCACCACGCTGCTGGTCACCACCAACTGGACCGTCTTCATCTGGGCGGTGGTCAACAGCCGGCTGGTCGAGGCCAGCCTGGGATACTTCATCAACCCGCTGGTCAATGTGCTGCTGGGCGTGCTGTTCCTGAACGAACGGCTCAGCCGTGGGCGGATGCTGGCGGTCGCCATCGCAGCGGCCGGCGTCGGCAGCCTCGTCGTCAGCTACGGCGCCGTGCCCTGGGTTGCCCTGTCGCTGGCGCTGTCCTTCGGGTTCTATGCCCTGGTGCGCAAGAAGGCCGCTGTCGATCCGGTGATCGGGCTGCTGGTGGAAACGGCGCTGCTTCTGCCGGCCGCCCTCGGCTATCTGCTGTGGCTGGGCGGCAGCGGGGCCTTCGGCCATGACTGGGGCGAGAGCATCCTGCTGGTGCTGGCCGGGCCGATGACCGCGGTGCCGCTGGTGCTGTTCATGATCGGAGCGACCCGACTGACCATGACCACGCTGGGTCTGCTGCAATATGTCGGGCCGACCGGACAGCTTCTGCTGGGCGTGCTGGTCTATGGCGAGGCCTTCACCAGCAGCCATGCCATCGCCTTCGCCTGCATCTGGGTGGCGCTGGCCGTCTTCACCGCCGACGCTGTGCACAGCCATCGCGCTGCCACCCGCACCGCCGCCGCTGCGGAATAACCGTTACCGTGGCGTCAGGCCGTGGGCGATGGTGTGGGCCAGCGTGCCGACCATGGCGCAGATGCCGGCGTCGTCGCGGCCGAACACCACCTGATCGAGGAAGCCCAGCCCGAAGCTGAGCGTCGCAATGCCGGCCGCCACATTGGCGAGATCGGCGTCGGCGGCGATGGCGCCGCGGTCGCGGAACCCCTCCAGCCGCTTCAGCAGACAGGGAATGCGGCTCTGCGACAGGGTTCGGGCCATCTCGTCGGCAACCGCCTGATCGACCAGGGCACGGGCCAGCACGACACGGGTGAAGTCGCGGCATTCCCAGCTGTGCCTCAACTGGGCGTGCAGAAAGCGGGCAAGGTCGGTCTCCAGATCCTCGTCCGGCGGCGGCAGGTTGCAGCCCCCCGATTCCTCGCGCCAATAGCGCTCCACCACCGCCACCAGCAACCCGCTCTTTCCTGAGAAATAGCGCTGGATCAACTGTTCATTGACACCCGCCCGGCCGGCGATTTCGCGGGTCGTCGCCGCGTCGAAGCCACGCTCGGCGAACACGGCCTTGGCGGCGTCGAGCAATGCGCCCTCGGTCGCGGCCCGGTCGCGCTTGCGCGCCCCGCCTTCGCAGGCGCCTTCGGTGCCGTTGCCGGGGCAACAGCCGCCATCGTCCTTGCTTGCGTCCAAAACCCGTCCCTCTCCGGTGCGTCCCGCCGACGTCATAATAAGTATGCAGATACATACTTGACAAGCGGCAGGCTCGGGTTCAAGTATGTACTCACATACATACAAGCTGATTTGCCCAACAGGGGGTAGTCCCGCCATGCCGCAGAGCATCGACACGCACAGCACCGCCGCTCCGGATCTGTTCACCCCACTGCGCCTCGGCGCGATCGAGCTGCCGAACCGCGTCATCATGGCGCCGATGACCCGCAGCCGCGCCGGCGAAGGCAACTGCCCGACCGCGCTCACCGCCGAGTATTATGCGCAACGCGCCTCGGCCGGACTGATCATCACCGAGGCGACGCAGGTCTGCGACACTGCCCAGGGCTATCCCAACACGCCGGGCATCCACACCGACGCCCAGACGCTGGCCTGGCGCGCGGTGGCCGACGCCGTGCACGATGCCGGCGGGCGGATCGTCGCCCAGCTCTGGCATGTCGGCCGCATCTCCCATCCGCTTTTCCAGCCGAACGGCGCCGCCCCGGTCGCCCCCTCGGCCATCGCGGCGAAGGGCCAACTCTACACCGGTGCCGGCATGGAGCCGTTCCCGGTGCCGCGCGCCCTGGAAACGTCCGAGATCCCCGGACTGGTCCGCCATTTCGCCGATGCGGCCAAGCGCGCGGTGTTCGATGCCGGCCTGGACGGCGTCGAGATCCACGCGGCCAACGGCTATCTGATCGACCAGTTCCTGCGCGACAGCACCAACACCCGCACCGACCAGTATGGCGGAACGGTGGAGAACCGCTGCCGCTTCCTGCTGGAGATCCTGGAGGCCACGGCCCACGCCGTCGGCGCCGACCGCATCGGCGTCCGCCTGTCGCCGACCGGTGTGTTCAACGACATGAAGGACAGTGACCCGCTGCCGCATTTCCTGGCGATCACCAAGGCGTTGAATCCCTTCAACCTCGCCTATCTGCATGTGATCGAGGGCAAGCCCGGCCATCAAATGGCCCCGCCGGAGGGGGCGCCGCATGTGGCGTCCGCCCTGCGCGCCGCCTTCAAGGGTCCGTTCATCCTGAATGGCGGCTACAGCCGCGGCGATGCCGACGCCGCACTCGCCAAGGGTGAAGCCGACGCGGTCAGCTTCGGCGAGGCCTTCATTTCCAACCCGGACCTGCCCGTGCGCTTCCGTGCCGATGCGCCGCTGGCCGAGCCGGACCGCACCACCTATTACGGCGGCGACGCCAAGGGCTACACCGACTATCCGGCCCTGGAATCCGTCGCCGCCTGACGGGATTGCGGCCCCACTGCCCCGGCGGGGCCGCAATTGCTCTCGACGTGAGAGCGCGTCGTGAGAGCGTCGTGAGACGCAAATCCCCGCTGCCCCCGGCCCGGTTCCCCCCTGGGCCGGGGGGCTTTTTTATGTGGAGCCGGCCTCTACGCCTCTCCGTCCAGCCCGCGGGCCAAGGCGGCGATGGTGCCGTAACCGACCTGATCGGCCGGGTCGATCTCCGCCATCTTGGCAAGGATCGCCAGCGCCTTGCCGCGGTTGTGGCGGCGCAGCTCGATGAAGGCCAGCGCCTTCATGGTGAACAGGAAGAAGCGCGCCGGTCCGGCCGCCGTCCAGTCGGTGGAGCCCGCGGTCAGCTGCGACCAGTCCGCCTGAAAGCCGCCCTGGAGTGCGGCGGCATCCAACCCGATGCGGGCCACCCGCTCCGCTTCCGCCAACTTCTTGCGGTTGAAGTAGAATTTGTAGAGCGCATGGAAGACCGGCAGCACCCGCGGCCCCTTGCGATGCGCCTCCCACAGCAGCGACTCGCAGACCTCCGGCACGTCGCGGGCCTTCACCGCCTCCTGCAACAGTTCGTCGATCTGTTCGGGCACGTCGCCGAAGGCCATGCGGCCGTTCGACATCCTGAGTTCGATCGGTTCGTCGCTCATCGCTCCCCTCGCCTTTCCGCTGCCTGGGTTTTCTGTTGAGAAAATCAACCATCCGACGCACCGACGACGCCACATGGTACGCGCGCGGGCGCAGGGAATGACCACAATATTATTGTGCGGCGAAGTGTCGCGGCTGTCGCAAAACCGACACGCGCCAAACCCGACAAAAACGTTGGAAGGCGAAACATTGTCGGACTCTCGCCATGCCCCTCCGACCTGACAATCGTTATAAATCAATGCTTTGTCTGCTTGGCACACCGCTTGCTCTATTCCTCGTCAGATCGGCCGGCACCCCCGGCAACGCGGCTTGAGGAGGCGGGACATGGTGACTCTGACGGATGCGGCGGTTTCCACCCTGGAACAGGTCCTGGCGAAGTCGGGCGGTGCGGCGGCCGGTTTGCGGATCGCCGTGACCGACGGCGGCTGCGCCGGCCTGAAATACCAGATGGGCCTGGAGGCTGCGGCCGGCGACGACGACGCGGTGCTCAGCTTCGGCCCGGTCACCATCTTCGTCGACGCCAACAGCCAACCCTTCCTCAGCGGCGTGGTGGTCGATTTCGTCGAGGGCATCGAAGGCTCCGGCTTCAAGTTCGACAACCCGAACGCGACCAGCAGCTGCGGCTGCGGCAAGTCCTTCTCCGCCGGTGAAGGCGGTGGCGGCTCCTGCTCGACCTCCTCGTCCAGCTGCGGATCGTCGACCCCCTATTCGACGCACTGAAGTCTCCCCGGACACTCTTCCCCTAGGCGCGCACCCCACGGAAAGGCAGCAGCGACATGTGGAACTACACCGACAAGGTCAAGGAACACTTCTTCAACCCGAAGAACTCCGGTGTCCTGGACAGCGCAAACGCGGTCGGCGAGGTCGGCTCCATCACCTGCGGCGACGCGCTGCGTCTGATGCTGAAGGTCGATCCCGACACCCAGATCATCCTGGATGCGAAGTTCCAGACCTTCGGCTGCGGCTCGGCCATCGCCTCCTCCTCCGCCCTGACCGAGATGATCATCGGCAAGACGGTGGACGAGGCGCTGACCCTGACCAACCGCGACATCGCCGAGTATCTGGGCGGCCTGCCGCCGGAGAAGATGCACTGCTCCGTCATGGGTGCGGAGGCGCTGCGCGCCGCCATCGCCAACTACAAGGGCGAGGCGTGGGAAGACGACCATGAGGAAGGCGAGCTGGTCTGCAAATGCTTCGGCATCGACGCCGCCATGATCGAGCGCGCGGTGAGCGTCAACGGCCTGACCACGCTGGAGGAGGTCACGCACTACACCAAGGCCGGCGGCTCCTGCCAGACCTGCCACGAGAAGATCGAGGAGGTGCTGGAAGAGGTGCTGGCGAAGACTGGCGCGCTGAAGCCCGCCAAGAAGCACGCCCCCGGCACGGTCGGGCTGGACGCCATCAAGCCCTTGGAGCCGAAGGCGGAATCGGCTGCGGCGCCCAAGCTGACGAATGTCCAGCGCATGCAGGTCATCATGGGCGCCATCGAGGAGATGCGGCCGCAGATCCAGCGCGACGGCGGCGACGTGGAGCTGGTCGACATCGACGGCAAGGACATCTACGTCCGGCTGACCGGCGCCTGCTCCGGCTGTTCGCAGTCGGCCGGCACGATGATGGGCGTGCAGATGAAGCTGGTCGAGGCGCTCGGCGAGTTCGTGCGGGTCAAGCCCGCGTCCCTCATGCCGGCCCATGCGGGCTAAGGGGAGCGCCAAGCCATGAGCCAGGGAATCTACCTCGACAACAACGCCACCACCCGCGTCGATCCGGAAGTGCTGCAGGAGATGCTGCCGCTCTTCACCGAGCATTTCGGCAACGCCTCCTCCATGCACGGCTTCGGCGCCGCGGTGGGCGGCAAGATCGAATGGGCGCGCTGCCAAGTCCAGGCACTGCTGGGAGCCGCCCATGACAGCGAGATCGTCTTCACCTCCGGCGGAACGGAGAGCGACAACACCGCCATCCTGTCGGCGCTGGAGGCCTACCCGAAGAAGCGCGAGATCGTCACCAGCGTGGTCGAGCACCCCGGCGTGCTGGCGCTCTGCGAGTATCTGGAGAAGAAGCGCGGCTGCAAGGTCCACCGCATCCCGGTGGACAAGCGCGGCAATCTCGACATCGAAGCCTACCGCGCCGCCCTGTCCGATCAGGTCGCCATCGTCTCCATCATGTGGGCCAACAACGAGACCGGGACGATCTTCCCGGTGGAGGAGCTGGCGCGCATGGCGAAGGAGGTCGGCGCCCTCTTCCACACCGATGCGGTGCAGTCGGTCGGCAAGATCCCGGTGAAGCTGGCCGACAGCGCCATCGACATGCTGTCGCTGTCAGGCCACAAGCTGCACGCCCCCAAGGGCATCGGCGCGCTGTACGTCAAGCGTGGCCTGCGCTACCGCCCGATGCTGCGCGGCGGCCACCAGGAGCGCTCGCGCCGCGCGGGAACCGAGAATGCGCCGGGCATCGTCGGGCTGGGCGCCGCCGCCCAACTGGCGCTGGTCCATATGGGCGACGAGAACACGC
Source organism: Azospirillum humicireducens (assembly GCF_001639105.2). Lineage (NCBI taxonomy): Bacteria > Pseudomonadati > Pseudomonadota > Alphaproteobacteria > Rhodospirillales > Azospirillaceae > Azospirillum > Azospirillum humicireducens. The sequence goes on along the minus strand of NZ_CP015285.1, from coordinate 479,123 downwards.
GGGTGAAGGCGCTGCGCGACAAGCTGGAACGGGCGATCCTGGCGGCGGTGCCGAGCTGCTTCGTCACCGGCAACCCCGACAACCGCCTGCCCAACACCTGCAACATCGCCTTCGAGTATATCGAGGGCGAGGCGATCCTCCTGCTGTTGAACGAGGCCGGCATCGCCGCGTCCTCCGGCTCCGCCTGCACCTCGGGCTCGCTGGAGCCCAGCCACGTCATGCGCGCCATGGGCGTGCCCTACACCGCCGCCCATGGCGCCACCCGCTTCTCGCTGTCGCGCGAGACGACGGAGGAGGAGATCGACCGGGTCATCGCCGTGGTGCCGGGCATCATCGCCAAGCTGCGCAGCCTGTCGCCCTACTGGCAGCAGGAAGCCGGCAAGCCCAAGGAATTCGCGCCCGTTTATTCGTAACACCGGAATCGCAGGCCGGGTCGATGGCCCGTCCCGGCACCCCGCCCGACGACACCCCGTCGGGGCGGGTCCCCGGCCCGGCCTGCGACACTTCTCATGGGGGCGAGGGTCTATGCCCCCTCCCCAACCCTCCCCCGCTTCGCGGGAGAGGGAACTCCGCCGCTTTGACGGTTACGTCACGCCACCAAGCATTCTACCCCCTCTCCCGCGGAGCGGGGGAGGGATGGGGAGGGGGCAACCCGCGGCAACAACTCCCAGAAGGTGCCCCCATGCCCACCACCTTCGCCACCATCAACGACACCACGCTGCGCGATGGCGAGCAGACCGCCGGCGTCGCCTTCACGCTCGACGAGAAGATCGCCATCGCCAAGGCGCTCGACGCCGCCGGCGTGCCGGAGCAGGAGGTCGGCATCCCCGCCATGGGCGAGGAGGAGCGCGAGGGCATCCGCGCCGTGGCGGCGCTGGGGCTGAAGGGCCGGCTGATGGTGTGGTGCCGCATGCACGATGCCGACTTGAAGGCCGCGCTGTCCTGCAATGTCGGCTTCGTCAACCTGTCGATGCCCGTGTCGGACATCCACATCACCAGGAAGCTGAAGCGCAGCCGCGCCTGGGCGCTGGCGGAGATCGAGCGCCGGGTGAAACAGGCGCGCGACCATGGGCTGGAGGTCAGCGTCGGCGGCGAGGATTCGTCGCGCGCCGACATGGATTTCCTGATCGCCGCCGCCACCGTGGCGCAACAGGCCGGCGCCCGGCGCTTCCGCTTCGCCGACACGCTGGGCGTGCTCGATCCCTTCCAGACGCGCGCCTGCATCGAACGGCTGCGCCGGGCCACCGACCTGGAGATCGAGATCCACGCCCATGACGATCTGGGCCTCGCCAACGCCAATTCACTGGCGGCGGTGCTGGGCGGCGCCACCCACGTCAACACCACGGTGAACGGACTGGGCGAGCGCGCCGGCAACGCCCCGCTGGAGGAGGTGGTGGTGTCGCTGAAACACCTCTACCACATCGACACCGGCGTGGAGACGCGCTCGCTCGGCACCATCAGCGATCTGGTGGAACGGGCCTCCAACCGGCCGGTGGCGGTCAACAAGTCGATCGTCGGCGCCGCCGTCTTCACCCATGAGGCCGGCATCCATGTCGACGGGCTGCTGCGCGACCGCGCCACCTACCAGAATTTCGACCCGGCCGAGGTCGGGCGCGAACACCGCATCGTGCTGGGCAAGCATTCCGGCACCGCGGCGGTGAAGCTGGCCTATGAGCGGCTCGGCATCGCCTGCGACGACGCCACCGCGCAGGCGGTGCTGCCGCGCGTCCGCGCGCTGGCCACCCGCGCCAAACGGCCGCCGACGCCTGAGGAACTGCACGCCTTCCTGGAGGCGGCGACATGACCAAGCCCAAAAGCTCTCCGGGCATTCTGGCCCTGCTGCGCGAGGACGTCGCCTGCGTGTTCGACCGCGACCCGGCGGCGCGCAACGTCTTCGACGTGTTGACCTGCTATCCCGGCATCCATGCGCTGGTGATGCACCGCGTCGCCAATGCGGCGTGGCGGCAGGGGCTGCGCTGGCCGGCGCGTTTCCTGTCCTATGTCGCCCGCGCGGTGACCAACATCGACATCCACCCAGGCGCCGCCATCGGCCGCCGGTTCTTCATCGACCATGGCGCCGGCGTGGTGATCGGCGAGACCGCGGAGATCGGTGACGACGTGACGCTCTATCACGGGGTGACGCTGGGCGGCACCTCCTGGACCAAGGGCAAGCGGCACCCGACGCTGATGGACGGCGTCCTCGTCGGGGCCGGCGCCAAGATCCTGGGGCCGATCACCGTCGGCGCCAACGCGCGGGTCGGCGCCAATTCGGTGGTGACCAAGCCGGTGCCGGCGGGCATGACCGTGGTCGGCATTCCCGGCCGGGTTGTCCGGCCGGACGCGCATCGGCAGTTGTCCGATCGCCCTCTTCCCGATCACGGCATCGACCTGGAGCATCACCTGATGCCGGACCCGGTCGGCAAGGCCATCGCCTGCCTGATCGACCACATCAACCGCATCGAAGCCCGGCTGGAAGCCCACACCGCAACCGAACCGTCACAGTTTCCTGCTAAGAACATCCGCCTGTCGGAATTTCGCCTGAACGATATGCACGGCGATATACGTTTGGACGGTGTGGCCTGCAGCTCTTGTGGCAACATCTGCGACCAGGAGGGGTGCGGCCCCTCCCCTTCCACCCAGCAGCACGCGTGAGGAGCCTTCGACGATGAGCGATTTCACCGACGACCTCGACGACCTGGAAACCGCGGAAGACTTCCTGCGCTTTTTCCACGTCACCTACGACCAGCGCGTGGTCCATGTGAACCGCCTGCACATCCTGCAGCGCTTCCACGACTACCTGTCGGCGGACCATGGGATGGAGGGACTGGACGACGAAGGGATGTCGTCACGCTACCGCTTCCATCTGGAACGGGCGTACCAGGATTTCGTGGTGTCCAACGCCATCGCGGAAAAGACCTTCAAGGTCCACAAGGAGGAAGCGCGCAAGATGGCCGACCGCTTCGTCCCGCTGGACAGCCTGCTGGGGACGCCGGTCGGCTGAGCCGCCCGCACCGGACCAACGGACAGAAGGGGGCGCCTGTCGCGCCCCCTTTGCCGTCAGTGGATCTTGCTCTCGTTGGGGCCGTCGTCGCGTCGATAGACATGGATGTGGTAGGCGGCCATCGGGTTCTCGTCGATGTAGCGCAGCAACTGCTGCTCCGTCCTCGGCGTGGCGTCGCGGATCAGCACCTGCCAGGCGGGCTCCATCGTGGCACGCATGGTCTCGTCGTGAGGGAGCATGATGAATCCGGCCCATTCTGGGTCGAAATCCGCCAGATAGCTCTTGGCGTAATGCTTCATCATCGCCGCGTCGTTGACGTTGACGCTCTCCATGTTTTCGAAACAGACACGCAGGTCCATCGCCGTCCTCCTCATGGAATAGGGCGCGGCCCCGCCAATGGTCCGCATGGGACGCCCGCAGGTCCGCGTTGTTCGGTCCTGAAAACAGCCATGGGATAGAGATGGTGCGCCGACGGGGTGAAAAACAAGGGCGCGCCAACTATCATCGAGCATCTGCGCCGACCTGCGGCCACGCTTGCCCACTGTGCCATGCATCCAGCGCAGACCGCACCATTGGTCATAATCCTGCGCTTTTTGGGTTCGCCTGTTGCATGGCTCCTGTAGAATTCTTGTGACAGTACCCGCGCGAGTACGATGACAGACCTTACGCCTGCCTCCGACCAGCCCCTGCGCATCCTCATCGTCGAGGACGAAAGTCTCGCCGCCATGGCTTTGGAAGAGGTCCTGGGGATGCTGGGCTTCGCCGTCATCGGCATCGAGGACAATGCCGACGCCGCGATCGCAGCAGCCGAACGGTTGCGCCCCGACATCGTGATGATGGACATCCGCCTGCACGGTCCGCGGGACGGGATCGACGCCGCCGCGGCCATTCGCGCTTTAACCGGCATCCGCTGCATCTTCACCTCCGCCTTCGCCGATGCCGAGACCCGGCACCGCGCCACCGACTGCGAGCCCTTCGGCTTCGTCCGCAAGCCCTATTTCCCGGCCGAGCTGCAGCGGGCGCTGGACCATGCGGCGGAGGTGTTGCGGGGTAGCGTTTAGAAAATTGTCGGCGCAGGCCCCCTCCCCAACCCTCCCCCGCTAACGCGGGAGAGGGAGTTAGTCGCAGAGCGGCGGCAGTCCCCTCTCCCTCGAAGAGGGGGAGGGTTAGGGTGGGGGCAAACACCTTGCCCGGCAACCACTTCCCACCAGACAAATCGGCCCCCGCACGTCGCCGCGCGGAGGCCATCCAGTTCCGGGGGAAGACAACACACGCGAACCGATCAGCCGAACTTGTAGCTGATGCCGTAGCCGCCGCGCGGATAGTCCCAGGCGATGTTGCCCTTGTCCTGGCAGACGACGCGGCAGGTGCCGCATTCGAGGCAGCCGTCGGTCACCAGCGTCACGCCGCCGGTCTCGTTCTTGCTGTAGCAGGCGGCCGGACAGCAGACGGTGCAGGCCTGTTTCTCGCAGCTCTGGCAGGCCTCCACACTCTTGATCTGGATGTGCGGCCGGCTTTCATCGACGATGTAGCGGTTCTGATAGAGCTTCTCTTCGACCTTGACCATGATGCTCATCGCACGGCCCTCACCAGCTTGATTGCGTCACCGACCAGTCCCATCACCGAGCGGCGCTTGATGAAGGACTTCATGATCTGCTTTTCCTTGGTCTTCTTGTCGACGCTGTCCACCGTGAACCAGTTGTGGACCGCCGAGGTGATTTCGTCGGGATAGGCGCCGAAGAACTGCTTGTTGCCGTGCATGATGCCGGGCAGCTCGCGGTACTTCTTCAAATCCTTCATGATGAAGCTGTCGTCCAGCTTCTTCTTGTAGGCCGCCAGGTTCGACGCGCTGTAGCCCTTGCCGGCGGCCTTCAGCTCGATCACCGTCTCCGCCGCCATCCGGCCCGACGCCATGGCAAGGTTGGAGCCCTCGCGGTGGGCAGCGTTGTTGAAGTGGGCGGCGTCGCCGACCACCATCCAGCCGTCGCCATAGAGCTGCGGAACCGCCTTGTAGCCGCCCTCCGGGATCATGTGGGCGGCATATTCCTTCATCTCCGCCCCTTCGATCAGCGGCTTGATGACGGGATGCTTCTTCAGATCCTCCAGCATCCGGTAAGGCGGGCAATCGCCGTTCTTGAAGTCGGAGATCAGGCAGCCGATGCCGATCGTCAGCGATTCCTTGTTGGTGTAGAGGAAGGCGGTGCCGACCATCCCCTTGGTCACCTTGCCCATGATCTCGATGACGACGCCTTCGTCCTCCTTGATGCCGAAGCGCTGCTGGATCAGCTCGGGATCGATGAAGAGGATTTCCTTGACGGCCAGCGCCACATTCTCCGGCGCTGCTTCGCCCTGAAGCCCGGCGCGCTTGGCCAGCAGGGCGTTGACACCGTCGGCCATGATGACGACGTCGGCGTGGATGTCCCCGCCCTCGCGGTCGGTGCGCACGCCGATCACCTTGCCGGATGGATCGCGGATCAGCTCCGTCACCGTGGTCTCGCAGATCTGGAGGCCGCCGACCTTGCGGATCTGCTCGCCCCACCATTTGTCGATGTTGGCGCGGATGATGGTGTAGCGGTTCGGCTTGTCGCTGTTGAAGGACTCCGAGCGGTAGTTGGTGCCGACATAGCTGTCGTCGCCCAGCAACCAGACGCGCTGTTCGATGATGTGGCGCTCGGTCGGGCAATCGTCCCGGAAGTCCGGGATGATCTTCTCCAGCTCGTGGGCGTACATGATGCCGCCCTGGACGTTCTTGGCGCCGGGATATTCGCCGCGCTCCAGCTGGAGCACCTTCAGCCCCTGCTTGGCCAGCGTGTAGGTGGCGGCGTTGCCGGACGGGCCGGCACCGATGACGATGGCGTCGAACTTTTCGACCATGTCGACAGGCTCCTTTCTCGTCCGGCGGTCAGCCGGCCATGCGGTTGATGGAGAGGCGGCGGCCGAAGGCATCGGTCAGCGCCGGCAGGATCTTCAGCGCGTCGCCGACCAGCCCGAGATGGGCGAAGTCGAAGATCGTCGCGTTCGGATCGGTGTTGATCGCCAGGATCAGGTCCGACTTCTCCATGCCGACCCGATGCTGGATGGCGCCGGAGATGCCAGCGGCGATATAGAGTTTCGGCCGCACCGTCTTGCCGGTCTGCCCGACCTGACGGTCGTTGGTCGCCCAGCCGGCCTGGACCAGCGGGCGGGTCACCCCGACCTCCGCGCCCAGGACCCGGGCGAGGTCGAAGACCAGCTTCATGTTCTCGACCTTGCCCAGCCCCTTGCCGGCCGACACGATGATGTCGGCGAAGGCCAGCTGCGCCTCGTTCTGCTCGCGGTCGGCGATGAAGTTCAGGACCTTGGTGACGATGTCCTCTTCGCGGAGATCCGGCTGGATTTCGATGACGCGGCCGGTGCGGGCGTCGTCGCGCTCCGGCATCGCCATGACGCGCGGCCGCACCGTCGCCATCTGCGGCCGGTAGGCCAGAGTCTGGATGGTGCAGAGCAGCGTGCCGCCGAAGGTCGGCCGGGTGGCGGCCAGCGAGCGGTTGTCGGCGTAGATGTCCAGTTCGGTGCAGTCGGCGGTCAGGCCGGTCGCCAGCGTGGTGGCGATGGCGCCCGCCAGGTCGCGGCCCAGCGTGGTGGCGCCCAGCAGCACGATCTCCGGCTTGTGGGTGTTCACCACCTCGGTCATCACGCGGCAATAGGGGTCGGTGCGGTAGTCGGCCAGCGCCGGGTCGGTCACCTTGTAGACGATGTCGGCGCCATAGCCGATGGCGTCGCCGCAGATGCGGTTCAGGTCGGGGCTGTCGGCGCCCAGAACCACGGCGCCCACCTCCACCCCCAGCTTATCGGCCAGCTTGCGGGCTTCGCCCAGCAACTCCAGCGACACGGAATGGACGATGCCGCGCTCCTGCTCCACGATCACCCAGACGTTCTTGTAAATTTTCAGGTGTTCGGGAAGCTGGAACTTGCGGCCCTGGGGCTTGCTCGGTTCGCTCATCGTCGGGTCTCCCGCGGGTAAATCGTCAGAGCCCGGCCGCGGCGCGGGCGAGCAGGTCGCCGGCCAGCTTGGGCTGGGCGGCGAAGATGGCGTCGATGGCGGCGGCGGCCATCGCATCGGGGGTATCGGCATCGGCGACGATCATCTTCGCCTTTTCCGCCCGCGGCTTCGGCACGAACACCTTCGACACCACGGTCGGCGAGCCCTTCAGCCCGACGCGGCCCTCCTCGGCGCCGGTGAAGTCGCGGCTCCAGGTCTTCAGCTCGTAGCGGGCGGCGCGGAACAGATCGTCCATCTTGCCGAAGCGGATGGTGTTGGTCCCCTCCAGCATGGTGATCATGCAGGGCAGCTTGGTCTTCAGCACCTGCACCCCGCCTTCGGAGCGGCGTTGCACCACGATCTCCCTGGACGCGATGTCCAGATCCTCGATCTTGGTGATGTAGGTCAGCTGCTCGAAGCCGAGGCGGGTGGCGATGCCGGGGCCGACCTGGGCGGTGTCGCCATCCACCGTCTGCTTGCCGCAGAAGACGATGTCGACCGGATCCTCCTCCGCCAGCTTCTGGATGGCCGAGGTCAGCGCGTAGGAGGTCGCCAGCGTGTCGGAACCGGCGAACTTGCGGTCGGTCAGCAGCACCGCGTCGTCGGCCCCCAGCGACAGCGCCTTGCGCAGCGAGGTCTCCGCCATCGGCGGCCCCATGGTCAGCACGGTGACGCGGGCGCCGACCTTGTCCTTCAGCCGCAGCGCCTCTTCCAGCGAGAACAGGTCGAAGGGGTTGATGATGGCGGGCACGCCCTGCCGCATGATGGTGTTGGTGACGGGATGGATGCGGATCTGGGCGCTGTCGGGCACCTGCTTGATACAGACGACGATGTGCATCCCGTTCTCCTTGGCTTCCGCTCTCGCTGTGGCGCGCATGTGGGGTTGGGGCCGGCACCGGGCCGGGATACACCCAGGACAGCAAGCGGCGTGCCAGCCGGCAGGACGCCGGCCAAGCCATGGAAAATGTTCATAATTTCAAGGAGATGCGATGAATCGCAGCCTTGTCGCAAAGGCGACAAGCGGGCTGCCATGTCGGGTTCGTTACAGCCTGTGAGGGCGGCTATGGCACGCCCCTGTTCCGTCGCGAGGAAGCGTCGGCGGAAGGATGGAGAACTCTTTTCGGCCGTCATTCCCGCGAAGGCGGGAATCCATCCGCTTCAGCCGCTTGTTTGCGGAGTTACCTGGATCCCCGCCTTCGCGGGGATGACGCCAAGTTCTGTACGTTCCAATAGCTTAGCGGATTGCAGACCGGATACCGCAGCCCGCGCGGCTGGAGGATCAGACAGCCTCGATGTGGGCGACGACGCGGTTCAGCTCGACGCCGACGCGCGCGACCATGGCGGCGATGCCGTCCAGCCGGCGGTCGATCACCGCCATCTCCACCGCATCGGCGGCGGCGGCGAGGTCGCGGGCGCCGACGGTGCGGGAGGAGCCGGCCAGCTTGTGCGCGGCCTGCCGCACCTCGTCCCAGATCTCCCCCGCCAGTGCATCGGTCAGCCATCGGTGGGAGGCATTGTTGGAGGTCACGAACTCGCCCAGCAGATGCCCCACGAAGTCGGCGTCCCCGTCGAACAGCGCGGTCAGTGCCCCGATGTCGAGCGGCGGCAGATCGGCGGCGGCGGATACCGGCTGCAGTGCCGGTTCCAGGGTGGGTTGCTGCAACTCCGCGGTCATTGCCGGCAGGTCCTGCGACGGTTCGCACGGCTCCTCCCCCTCCCAGACGTCACCATCGAGAGGAGGCAGGAAGCGGTCGAGCACGCGGCGGAGATCGGCGAGACTGACCGGCTTGGCCAGCGTGTCATCCATGCCGGCGAGCAGGCAAAGCTGGGCCTCGTTCTCCGTCGCGTTGGCGGTGATGGCGACGATGGGCAGGCGGAGGCCTCCCCCGCCCGCCTCCCCCGCGCGGATGCTGCGGGCCAGTTCCATGCCGTCCATCTCCGGCATCTGGCAGTCGGTCAGCAGCAGGCCATGTCCGCCGGCCCGCCACAGCTCCAGCGCCTGAGCGCCGTCCTCCGCCGTTTCCATCACATGGCCGAGAAGGGTCAACTGGCGCTGGATGACCTGCCGGTTCGTCGGGTGGTCCTCCGCCACCAGGATCAGGCGGCCCTGCGCCCGCGCTTCCTCCACCGTGGGCAGCCGCCGCCGGCCGGCGGCAGGAGCGGCGGGTTCCGGTTCAGGCCGCAGGTCGGCCCGTCCGCCCTCACCCGCCGGCATGCGTCCGGCGGCCGCCAGAACCGCGCGGATCAGGCTGGTCCGCCGGACCGGACGGCCGAGGACGACGGTTGCGCCCCCGGAGGAGCCCAGCGCAGCCGTGTCGCCGGCCGTCATCGCGTCGCCACCGATGAGGACGCGGCCACGCACGCGGCCACGCGGGTCGTGATCCAGTGCCGCGCCGTCGGAGCCCACGGTGGAGACCAGCACGTCGCAGGCGGCGGTGGGCAGCAAGGTGCGCAGCGCCGCGTCGGCATCCGCCGCCTCCACCACCTGGGCGCCGTCGGCGTTCAGGTAGCGGGCAAGGAATCCGCGCTCCTCCGCATCCGCGGCCAGCAGCAGCACGGTCACGCCCTGCAGCGGGGCCCGCTGAAGAAGAGAGGCGTCATCCTCTTGCTGGACCAGATCGGCGGCGAAGGTGAACCAGAAGGTGGAGCCGGCATTCAGCTCGCTGGTGACGCCGATGTCACCGCCCATCAGTTCGGCCAGACGCCGGCAGATCGACAGCCCGAGACCGGTGCCGCCGAACCGGCGGGTGGTCGACACCTCGGCCTGGGTGAAGGGGCGGAACAGGCGGATCTGGTTCTCCGGCGAAATGCCGATGCCGGTGTCGGTCACCGCGACCCGGATGATGACGCGGTCGCCGTCGAAGTGCGTCAGTTCCACCCGCACCGTCACCGAACCGGACTGGGTGAACTTCACCGCATTGCCGGCGATGTTGAACAGCACCTGCCGGATGCGGACCGGGTCACCCAAGACCTCCGCCGGCAGGTCGGGATCGACGTAGGTGACCAGCGACAGGCCCTTCGCCCGCGCGCCGGGGGCCAGCGTGTCGGCCACCCCCTCCACCACCCCCGCCAATGCCACCGGCACCCGCTCCAGGTCGAGCCGCCCGGCCTCGATCTTCGAGAAATCCAGAATGTCGTTGATGATCGTCAGCAGCGCACCGGCCGATTCCCGCACCACACTGACCAATTCGCGCTGGTCGCCGGTCAGGCTGGTGTGCTCCAGCAATTCCAGCATGCCCTGGATGCCGTTCATCGGCGTCCGGATCTCGTGGCTCATGGTCGCCAGGAACAGCGACTTCGCCTGGTTGGCCGCCTCCGCCTCCGATCGCGCCGCCTCCGCCGCTTCGCGCGCCGCAACGAGGTCGCGCGTGCGCTCCGCCACCTGGCCTTCCAGGCTGCGGTTCAGTTCGGTCAGTTCCTCGTACAGGTGGACGTTGTCGAAACCGATGGCGACCTTGGCGCAGAAAACCTCCAGAAGCCGCCGCTCGTCCGTCGTCAGCGCCCGGTAATGGCCGAGATAGACCGCCGTGTCGTGCCGCCGGGTGGCGGAGCGGAAGATCAGAACGCTGTGCCCGCGCTCGAACCGGTTGCGGCCGTCGGCCAGCGCCGCCGTCACCGCCTGCACGGCGTCGGGCGGCAGGGCCAGGAACAGCGGGGTCCCCTCCATCCCGGCATGGCGTCCGGCGCCGCCCAGCACCAGCGGTTCCCCCGGCCGCGGCCCATCGGACGGGCCACCCGACAGACGGCTGACCAGCGCCACCCCGTCCCCCGGCGGACAGACGCCGACGATCTGCGCCACGGCATGGCGCACGAATTCCGCCATCGTCCGCTGGCCCAGCAGGGTGGAGGAGGCGTCGAGGATGCGCTCCAGCCCCTCGCGGTGGTCCTCGATCGCGGTGATGTCCTGGTAGCCGCGCAGTGCCGCGACGACGGAGGTGAACAGCTTCTGCGCCGTCAGTTCGGTCTTCGACTTGTAGTCGTTGATGTCGTAGCTGAGGATGACGTCGCGTTCAGGCGCCTGTCCCGGCTGGCCGGTGCGCAGGATGATGCGGACGCGGCGGTTGCTCAGCTCGTTGCGGATGTAGCGGACCAGCCGAAGGCCGGCGTCGTCCGACTCCATCACGACGTCCAGCAGGATCACCGCGATGGCCGGATTGTCGCGCAGCACCCCGCGCGCCTCCGCCGCGGTGGCCGCCGACAGGAACTGTGCCGGACGCCCTTCGAAGGTGAAGCCACGCAGCACCATCTTGGTGGTGGCATGGATGGCGGGGTCGTCGTCGACGATCAGGATCAGCCAGGGTTCGACCGGTTCGGCGGCCTCCGCCGCCGCCTCTACGGCAGGCTCCTCCTCCGCGAACAGGAATTCGTCGCTCATTACGGTCCCCCGGCGAACTTGCCGCTCATTTTCCACCCCGGCGCGCGGGCGACCTTATCATAGGTGCGGGAATGGTCGCCAGTTCGGCCCCGATCGTGACCACGAGACCGCAATGTCCGGCGGAAAGGGTGGATTTGCCGGGCGGCAGCCGCCATGGTGGCGCCGTTTTTCCATCGCGCATGTGCCGTCATGACCCTGCTTGCCTGCATCCACGACAAGGCCCCGCTGATCGAGGCGCGGGATCCCGACCTGGGCGACCTGTTCCCGGCGGGCTTCCTCGATTTGTACGAGGTGCACAGCTACCGCAACGCCGCCCGCATCCTGGCCCATGCCTGCACGGCCGAATTCCGCGAGATCACCGAGCGGCTGATGGAGTTCCGCATCCGCACCGAGGACATCGTGGCATCCGGCGGCAACAAGTCGCAGATCGCCAAGACGATGGAGCGGATGCTGAACCCGCTGGGCTGGAACGAAACCCGCATCCGCGGCGACCTGTTCATCACCAAGATGATCGTGACGCACGAGGAGAAGCGCCGCATAGCCGGCAAGAACCGAGGCCAGACCGTGACCGAACAGCGCCAGCGCGAGGAGCTGTACAAGGTCAACGGTTTCATCGACGGACACAAGATCGACTTCGTGAAGGGGCGCGTCTCCTTCGACCTGGAATGGAACAGCAAGGACCAGACCTTCGACCGCGACCTCTACGCCGCCCGCACTTTCTACGAATGCGGCATCATCAATGCCGGCGTCCTGCTGACCCGCAGCGCCGAGCTGATCCCGCTGTTCACCGAGGTGGCGCGGCGGGTGGAGATGAAGAACTTCCAGAACAAGTACGGCGCCAGCACCACCTGGATGAAGAAGCTGCTCTACCGGCTGGACGCCGGCCGCGGCGGCGGCTGCCCGGTGCTGGCGCTGGGCATCCGCCCCGCTGTGGTGTCGGATTTCGATGAGTGGAAGGACAGCCACCCGGTCGTCCGCCAGACCGCGACCTTCGATGTCGACACCGGGGCGGAGGACGAGGACGATCTTTGGTGAGGGTCGGGGGCCAGCCTTCCCCTCACGCGCCCCTCACGCGAACTTCCGGTCCGTCAGCAGCAGCCTCACCGCAAAGCCCAGGAACAGCACCCCGGCGATGCCGTCCAGCGCCGTGCGCACCCGCGGGCTCGACAGCACGCGGCGGGCGGCGCCGGCGCTGAGGGCGGCGACGCCTGCCAGATAGAGGCCGCCCAGCACCGAGATGATGCTGCCGAGGATGAAGGTCTGCAGAGCCACATTGCCCAGGGCTGGGGCGATGAATTGCGGGACGAAGGCCAGCTGGAACAGGATGATCTTCGGATTCAGCAGGTTGGTCAGCAGCGCCTGGACGAACACGCGGCCGGGGCGGGCCGAGGGCGGCGCCTCGATGGCCGGCGCGGGTTCGGCGCCCCGGCTCGTCCAGACGCTCCACAGCGACCGCAGGCCGATCCACGCCAGATAGGCGCCGCCGGCATAGCGCAGCAGGTCGAACAGCGTGGTCGAGGCGGCGATCAGGGCGGAGATGCCGGCGGCGGCCAGCAGCGCATGAACCATGTTGCCGACGCAGATGCCCAGCGTCGCCACCACCCCGGCCTGCCGGCCGTCGGCGATGCTGCGGGTCAGCACCAGCAGCGAATCCGGTCCCGGCGCCAGGACCAGGACACAGACGGCGATCATGTAGAGTTGCAGCAGATGGGGATCGAGCGGCAGGGTCATGGCAGCGGGCCTTCGGGCGATGGGGACGCGGTCAATCCGGCCAGCGGCGATGGATCCACAGCCATTGTGCCGGCTTGTCGCGGATCCAATCCTCCAACAGACGGTTCAGCCGTTCCATCAGAATTCGCGCATCCGCATTGCGGTCGCCGCTGGTCGGGTATTCCTCCGGCGGCAGGACGGTGACGCGGAACCGCGCGCCCTCCAGCCGTTCGGTCCGCGCGGGGCACAGCGGCAGCTGCATCTTCATGCCGAGCATGGCGGCGGCCGGTGCGGTCATGGCGTCGCGGCCGAAGAAGGGGATCGGAATGCCGTCGTTCATCTTCTGGTCGATCAGCATGCCGACATGGCCGCCGCCGGTCAGGTGCCGCAGCAGGATGCGTGCGCCGTCCGGCCCCTTGGGGATCTGGGTGCCGGTCGCCGCCCCGCGCAGCTTCACCAGCAACTCGCCGACGATGGGGTTGTTGGGCGCGCGGTAGACCAGCCCCAACTCCAACCCATGCAGGCGGGCGGTGACCGACTGCACCTCCCAATTCGCCAGATGGCCGGAGACCAGAATGCCCGCCTTGCCGTCCTCGCGCAGCATGTCGACATGCTCGATGCCGACCAGTTCGATCCGTTCGCGGCCGATCTGCTCCAGATGCGGATATTCGGCGATGGTGCGGCCGAGATTGTCCCACATCCCCCGCAGGATCGCGTCGATCTCCGCCTTGTTCTTCTCGGGAAAGGCTCGGGTCAGATTGCGGCGGGCACGGGCGCTGTTGGGCAACAACGGCCCGACCGTGCGCCCGATCCAGCCGCCGAGCGCCGACGCGCGGTCGAGCGGCAGCGCCCGGAACAGCGCACAGACGCCATGGACGAGCGCCGCCTCCAGCTTGTAGCCGACATGGCGCGTCAGCCATTGCTGCAGCGGGCTACGCGGCTTGGCCATCGGAGCTTCCTTTCAACAGCACAGGGGACAGCAGCGTGGCGAGCGCCCCCTCATCTTCCCAGCGCACCGCGACCGGCAGCACCTCCACCCTGCCCCGCAGTTCCGGCGGCAGACGCACGGCGTCCTTGGCGGTGGTGACGGGCAAGGCGCCCGTCGCTGCGGCGCGGGCGATCAGAGCCGCGAGCTCGGCGGGGCGGTAGGGATGGTGGTCGGCGAAAGGCGCACGCTCCACCACGCGGGCGCCGAGCGCGTCCAGCGTGGCGAAGAACTTTTCCGGCCGGCCGATGCCGGCGAAGGCCAGGACGTCGCGGCCGGCGAGCCGGGCGGCGGCGGCGGGATCGGGCTCCAGCCATGCCTTCAGCACCGGACGCCCGCCGGCCAGCGCCGCGAGGCCATTGCGGTCCTCCCCCAGGATCACCAGCGCATCGGCGCGGGCGAGGCCGTCGGCCACCCGTTCGCGCAGCGGTCCCGCCGGCACCAGCCGCCCATTGCCGAAGCCGACCGCGCCATCGGCGACGATCAGGGCCAGATCCTTGTGCAGGGCGGGGTTCTGGAACCCGTCATCCATGACGATGGCCCCCGCCCCGGCGGCGACCGCGCGCTGCGCACCGGCCACGCGGTCGCGCGCCACCCAGCAGGGCGCGGCGCCGGCCAGCAGAAGCGCCTCGTCGCCGACATCGGCCGCGGTATGGCGGGCGGGATCGACCTGCAGAGGCCCGGCCTCCCGTCCGCCATGGCCGCGGGTCAGGGCATGGACGGGAACGCCGCGGGCATGCAGTGCGGCGATCAGCGCCAGCCCGACCGGCGTCTTTCCCGCGCCGCCCGCCACCAGATTGCCGACGCAGACCACCGGCGCCGCGACGCGCTGCGGAACGGTCCCGGCGATGCGCCGCCGTCCGGCCAGCCCATAGAGGGCGCCAAGCGGCGCCAGCAGCGAGGATGCCAAGCCGGGCGGCCTGTACCAGAAGGCGGGGGTCTTCACGGGCCAGTCATCCCCTCACGTTCATCCCCTCACGCTCATCCTTCAGGCGGCGGTCGGGATGCCGGCGGTGCCCAGCAGCGGGGACAGCGCGGACAGCGCGCGGTCGATGATCCGCCGGTTGTCCGCCGTCACCCGCGCCGCCCCCGCGACGATGCGGTCGCGCGCATGGTCGTCGGTCAGCAACCGCCGGATCTCGCGGGCAAGCGCCTCGCCATCCGCGACCGGCAGGGCGCCGCCGGCGGCCTCCAGCATGTGGGTGATCTCGCCGAAATTGAACATGTGCGGACCGTAGATCACCGCGCAGCCCAGCTGCGCCGGCTCCACCGGGTTCTGCCCGCCATGGGGGATGAAGGAGCCGCCCATGCACACAACCGGGGCCGCGCGGTAGAACAGTCCCAGCTCGCCCATCGTGTCGGCGACATAGACGGCATGCTCCGGCCCCGGCAGCAGGAGGCGGTCCGTTCGCCGCAGCACCGGCAAGCCGCGCGACCGCATCAGCTCGGCAACGGCCTCGCCGCGATGGGCATGGCGGGGGACGATGATCGTCAGCAGGCCGGGCAGAGCCGGAGCCAGCGCCGCGTGGACCGCCGCGGCGATCTCCTCCTCCCCCGGATGGGAACTGGCGAGCAGCCAGACCGGCCGGCCGGCCAGCGCCGCGCGGAGCGGCTCCATCGCATCGGCGGCGGCGGGCGGCGGCTCGGCGGAGAATTTCAGGTTGCCGACGCTGGCGACGCCCGCGGCACCCAGCCGCCGCAGCCGCTCCGCATCGCCTTCGGTCTGGGCCAGCGTGATCTGGAAGGTCGACAGCAGCCCGCCGACGAAGGCCGGTGCGTTGCGCCAGCGGGCGAAGCTGCGCTCCGACATGCGGGCGTTGACCAGGGCGGCGGGGATGGCGCGGGCGCGGATGCCGGCCAGCAGGTTCGGCCAGATCTCCGATTCCGTCCACAGCACCGCGTCGGGGCGCCAGTGGTCGAGAAAACGGTCGACGGCATCCGGCAGATCGACCGGCACATATTGATGGATCGCCCGCTCGGGCAGGCGCCGTCCCATCAGTTCTGCCGAGGTGACGGTGCCGGTGGTCATCAGCACGGTCAGGCCGGGCGCGTCGTCCAGAAGCCGGCCGATCAGGACCAGGACCGAATTCGCCTCGCCGACGCTGGCCGCATGGATCCACACCAGCGGTCCGGCCGGCCGCGGGCGCGAGGGCATGCCGAACCGCTCCGCCTGACGCACGGGGTCTTCCTTGCCCGCGGCGCGGCGGCGGTCGAGATAGAGGCGCACCGCCGGCCCGGCGACGGTCGTCAGGCCACGGTAAAGGGATTGCAGCATCAAGGCCCGGAACAGGAGACGGACGACAACGGGCGCGTTGCCGGTCCCCCTGATACGGACCACCGGCAGCGCGCCCGGCGGCACCTTAGCACGCGGCAACCGTTCCGTAACAGGGGCCGGTTCGATGGGGGTGCGTGGCTGGCAGGTCGGGGCTCCGCGGAACTGTTGGTCATCAAGGCGAAAGTGTTTCGATCCCCAACGCGAGCCCCGCCTCCGCCAAGCGGCGGTCGAGCGTGCACAGGCAAGCCCCGGCTTCCGCCGCGATGGCAAGATGCAGGGCATCGCCAGCCCGCAGGCCAAGCATGTGCTGGTCGGCAAACCGGGCCGCAGTTCGGAAATGCGCAGCTTCAACCCGAAGAATGGTGAAGGTCTCTGCGCAAAGCCGCGTGAACAATGCCAACGCCGCCGCGCGATGATTGGCAGCAAGCTGCCCGGTGCGCAGCTTGATCGCCAATGCCGACGATACCTCCGTCATGACCCATGGGCTGATCAACAGACCGGCGGGATCCTGCCGGTGCAGCCAGACCTGGATGCGCGCCGTCGCAGCTTCATTCGTCAGTGCGGCAACCACCAAAGACGTATCGAGATAATGGATCAATACCGGTCGCCGTCACGCATGTTGCGGACGAAATCCCCGGCATCTTCAGACTGCATCGGCATAGAATTCGTGACCGACTGCAGCTCCGCCAGGGAAATCGGACGGCGAGCGGATTGCACGGCCGTCAACCGGGCGACAGGCTTTCCGCGCCTGGTGATGCAGACGGTCTCTCCCGCTTCCGCCTGCGCGACAAGATCGCTGAGATGGGCCTTGGCGTCGGCAAGGGGGATCATGTTCATGTCCGGGCATCCTGACCAGATGATTGGTCAGATATAGTCCAGCTCGTCATGGTCTCCAATTCCCATCTCACCGCTCCGCCAGCGCCAGCTTCGCCCCCAGCGCGGCAAAGGCGGCGGCGAAGCTGCGGCGCATCCAGGCCATCACCCGTGGGCGGGAGACCACCTGATCGCGCACCGCCGCCGCGAACAGGCCGTAGACGACGAACACGACGAAAGTCAGCGCCATGAACACGCCGCTGAGCTCCAGCATGCGGGCGAGCGGCTGCGGATCGGCATCGGTGACGAACTGCGGCAGGAAGGCCAGGAAGAAGATCGACAGTTTCGGGTTCAGGACATTGACCAGAACCGCCCGCAGGATCATCCGCCCGGCCGGAAGCCGCGCCGCCTCCGCCTCGACGTTGAGCGCCCCCTGCTCCTTCAACGTCGCCCAGGCCATGTAGAGCAGATAGAGCACGCCCAGGATCTTCAGCCCCTGAAAGGCCACGGCGCTGGTGTGCAGCAGAGCCGCCAGCCCGAGAACGGCCGCCGCCATGTGCGGCACGATCCCCAGCGTGCAGCCGAACGCCGTGATCGCACTGGCCCGCGCGCCCTGGGACAATCCGGCCGCCAGCGTGAGCAACACCCCTGTGCCGGGGGAGGCGACGACGATCAGGGAGGTGACGAGGAATTCGGGGCTCATGAGCGGACATCTCGCGCCGATGGGGGAGAGCAGAATGGAACCATGGCCCGCGTCCATCGCCAAGGGATCGGTTTCGCGAGACGGGAAAGCCCATCCCGTCGCATTGTCCCCCGCCCCGTCCGTCCGCTATCCTGATCCAAATCCTCCGCCTCGCGGTGATGCATGCCTTTTTCATATCTGCGCACGCTTTCGGAGAGCAAGCGAACCAGGCGGGCCAACGTCCATCTCGGTGTATCGCTGGCCTTCGTCGCCGGGGCGATCAATGCGGGCGGGCTGCTGGCGGTGCTGCAATACACCTCGCACATGACCGGCATCGTCTCGTCCATCGCCGACAACCTGATCCTGGGGAACCTCGTGACGGCGGCGGCGGGGATGGCGTCGGTGGCGGCCTTCGTGTCGGGGGCGGCCTATTCGACCATCCTCGTCAATTGGGGGCGGCACCACAGGATGCACAGCGCCTATGCCTACCCGCTGTTCTGGGAGGCGCTGCTGCTGCTGGGCTTCGGGCTGCTGGGCAACAGCCTGGACGACCATCGGGCCCTGTTCGTGCCGGTGACGGTTCTGCTGCTGTGCTTCATCATGGGGCTGCAGAACGCCATCGTCACCAAGATCTCCAATGCGGAGATCCGCACCACCCACATGACCGGCATCGTCACCGACATCGGGATCGAGCTGGGCAAGCTGGTCTACATCAATCTCGGCACCGAGTCAGAACGCTACAAGCCGGTGCGCACCAACTGGCCGCGGCTGGGGCTGCTGGTGGCCCTGCTCGGCGCCTTCTGCCTGGGCGGCGTGGTCGGTGCCGCCGGATTCAAATATGTGGGCTACGTCACGACGGTGCCGCTGGCCGCATTCCTGGTGCTGCTGGCGATCGTGCCGATGGTGGACGACGCGCGGACGCGGACGCGGCTGCTGCTGCGCCAGCGGGTCAGGGCGAACGGCGGAGGACGGCACCGCGAAGCGCCGCCCCCGCTGACCTGACGCATTTACGAGAAGGGCCGCAGGTTGGACAGGAACTGTTCGGCCGAGCGGCGCCAGGAATAACCCAGCGCATAGTCCCGGCAGGTCTGCGCCGGGATCGTCAGGGCGCCTTCCACCGCCCGCTTCAGATCGACGTCCAGGCAGCCGGCGCCGGAGCCGTCGACCACGTCAAGCGGTCCCGGCACCGGATAGGCGGCCACCGGCACGCCCGACGCCAGCGCCTCCAGCAGGACCAGCCCGAAGGTGTCGGTGCGCGACGGGAAGACGAAGACGTCGGCGGCGGCGTAATGCTTGGCCAGCTCCTCGCCATGCTTGGCGCCGACCCAATGGACAGCCGGGTATTTGCGCTGCAACTCTTCCCGTGCCGGACCGTCGCCGACCACCACCTTGGTGCCCGGCAGGTCAAGGCGCAGGAAATCCTCCAGGTTCTTTTCCACTGCGACGCGGCCGACATACATCGACACCGGCCGCGGCAGATCGAGAAAGCCCTTGTCGCGGGGACGGAACAGCTCGGTATCGACGCCACGGGTCCAGCGGCGGATGTTGGCGAAGCCGCGGGTCTTCAGCGCATCCTCGATGGTCTGGGTCGCCACCATCACCGCCGAGGACGGCTTGTGGAAGCGGCGAACCACCGCATAGGACAGCGCCAGCGGGATCGGCGCGCGGTCGCGGACATATTCGGGAAAGCGCGTGTGGTAGGCGGTGGTGAAGGGCTTGCCGTGCTTCAGGCAATAGGACCGCGCCGCGAAGCCCAGCGGTCCTTCGGTGGCGATGTGGATGCAATCGGGCCGCATGCCGTCGATCATCGCCCACAGCCGGCGCTTCGCCCCCACCGCCAAGCGGATTTCCGGGTAGGTCGGCATCGGCAGGGTGCGGAAGCGGTCGGGGCCGATCACCTCGACGCTGTGGCCCATCGCCTCCAACTCGGCCCGTACGGTGCCGATGGTGCGCACGACGCCGTTCACCTGCGGGTGCCAGGCGTCGCTGACGATCAGGATGTTCACGCCGCTTCCCGTTCCTTCGCCGTGATCTTGCCCGCACTCGGGCCGGGGGCGGGAAGCCGCCGCGCCATGACCTCCGCCCAGTGGATGATCTCCAGCACGCCGCTGTCGTGCTCCACCAAGGCGGTGCAGGACTCGACCCAATCGCCGTCGTTGCAATAGAGGATTCCTTCGATATCGCGCATCTCGGCGGTGTGGATGTGGCCGCAGACGACGCCGTCGACATTGCGGCGGCGGGCTTCGTCGCCCAGCGCCTCTTCGTACTTGCCGATGAACTCGACCGCGGTCTTGGCCTTGTGCTTCAGGTAGGCCGACAGCGACCAGTAATTGAAGCCCAGCCTGCGGCGCACCCAGTTGAACAGGGTGTTGACGTGCAGCAGCGTGACGTAGGCGTGATCGCCCAGCAGGGCCAGCCACTTGGCATAGCGCACCACCGCGTCGAACTTGTCGCCGTGGGTGATCAGCAGACGCTTTCCGTCGGCGGTGGTGTGAACCCATTCGTCGACGACATGCACGCCGCCGAACTGCAGGCCGACATAGTCGCGCGCCGCCTCGTCATGGTTGCCGGGAATGTAATAGACCTGCACCCCCTTGCGGGCGCGGCGCATGATCTTCTGCACCACGTCATTGTGGGCCTGGGGCCAGTACCAGCTTTTCTTCAGCCGCCAGCCGTCGACGATGTCGCCGACCAGGAACAGGTGATCCGATTCGGTATGCTTCAGGAAATCGAGAAGCAGCTCCGCCTGACAGCCGCGCGTTCCCAGATGAACGTCGGATATCCAAATGCTGCGGTAGCGCTTGACCGCTGGGACGGCGTCCATCATCCGCTCCGTCGTCGCCATGGCCGGTGGCCATCAAGACAACTGCCGTATAAAGGAAAGCACCATATCTTGACAATGATTTGGAACGCCCGCACCTATTCGTCACAGTGATTTGGGCATTCGTCACAATGTTGCAGTTTTACTGCAACGAAACCGCCGCCTGCCCTTCACGGTTCCGCAACAGAAGGCGCCTGGTGCGCCGGTCAGGGAGAGCGAATCGGTGCGCGACACGGTGCTGATGGACGAGAACCCGGTGGTGGGCACGGGCGGCGGAAACGATGCCACGACCGAAGTGCGGCGGCTGCTGGTGATCCACAACCCGACGGCGGGCGGGCGGCGGGCGCGGCGGCTGCGCGCGGTGGTTTCCCGGCTGGAGGCGCGCGGCCTGTCGGTCACGGTCAAGCCGACGGGCAAGCGCGGCGATGCGGAGGCCTTCGCCAGCGCGGCCGATCCCGCCGCCGTCGATGCCGTCATCGCGGCCGGCGGCGACGGCACCATCAACGAGGTCATCAACGGGCTGGCGGTCCATGCCGAGGCGGGCCTGCCGCTGCCGCTCGGCATCGTGCCGATGGGCACCGCCAACGTGCTGGCCGCCGAGTTGGGTTTGGGCATGGATGCCGAGTGCATCGCCGCGGCGATTGCCGGCGGGAGGCGGACGATGATCTGGCCGGCGCTGGCGAATGGGCGGGTGTTCTCGCTGATGGCCGGGGTCGGGCTGGACGCGCGGGTGGTGGAGCGGGTCGATCCACGGGTGAAGCGGCTGATCGGCAAGGGCGCCTATGTGGCCGAAACGCTGGTGCAGCTGGCAACCCGGCCGGATCACCGCTATCGCGTGACGCTGGATGACGGGGAGGCTCAGGACGTGGCGTCGGTCATCGTCGCCAAGGGGCATTTCTACGGCGGCCGCTTCATCTGTGCGCCCGATGCCCGGCTGACCGAGCCGGAGCTGCATGTCTGCCTGTTCCCGCGCGGCGGGCGGCTGAACGCGCTGCGCTATGTCTGGGGCGTCACCGCCGGGCGCTTGGCGCGCTTCCCGGAGTATCGCGTGGTGACGGCGAAACGCGTGCGCATCGAAGGGCCGGCGGGTGACGAGCTGTTCGCCGACGCGGTGCAGGGCGACGGCGACGTGCTGGCGCGGCTGCCGGTGGAGATCGCACTGGCGGGGTGGCGGTTGCCGGTGCTGGCGGGGTGAGTGATCGCTCGGAGGCCCCCTCCCCATCCCTCCCCCGCTACCGCGGTGGAGGGGGCAGGAGCTTTGCGGGAGTGCAGCGGCAGTTCCCTCTCCCGCATTAGCGGGGGAGGGTTAGGGAGGGGGCAATCCCTTGCCGACCCTCGCCGCCCTCGCCTGCTCCTGCAATGCCACGTAATGGTGCCAGACCAGCCGCGCCGCCAGCGAGCGATAGGGCCGCCAGGGCTCGGCCACCTCGATCAGCTGCTTCGCGGTCGGCTTGTCGGCCCAGCCCTTCAGCCGCTGGACGCCCAGCTGGATCGCCAGATCGCCGATCGGCCAGATGTCCGGCCGGTCGAGCGTGGTCATCAGATAGACCTCGGCGCTCCAGCGGCCGATGCCCTTCAACGCGACGAGTTGGGCAATCGCCTCCTCGTCGGGCAAATCATGGATGATGTCGAAATCGAGCCGGCCGCTCGCCACCGCCTCGGCAAGGCCGCGGGCATAGCCGATCTTCTGGCGGGAGAAGCCGCAGGCACGCAGGCTTTCATCGTCGAGCGCCAGGATGGCGTCGGGGGTGACCGCGCCGCCCAGCCGGTGCTGCAGCTTGGCCCACAGCGCCAGCGCCACCTTGGTGGAGAGCTGCTGCTCCATCACCATGCGCAGCAGGCCGACGAAGCCGGTCGGCCGGGTGAAATCGCGGATCACCGGGCCGCCGACGCGCAGGCACTCGGCGAAAATGGGGTCGAGCGCGGCCAGATGATCAGCGTTCATGCTCGACGCTCATCGGCCGCGCTCCACATCCCGCAAGCGGTGGCTCAGGCCACCAGCTCGATGGCGTAGTCCTCGATCACGGTGTTGGCGAGCAGCTTGCTGCACATCGCCTCGACCTCTTTGCGGGCGGTCGCCTCGTCGGTGCTCTTGAGCTGCAGCTCGATCACCTTGCCGGCGCGGACGTCCTCGACGCCGTCGAAGCCCAGCGTGTGCAGCGCGTGCGCGATGGCCTTGCCCTGGGGGTCGAGAACGCCGCGCTTGAGGGTGACGTGAACCTTGGCCTTCATCGGATGTCCGCTCGCTTTACGGTGTTAGGTGGAGGGGTGGTTGTCGGGTGGCAGTCACTGGATGGTCTTGGGGCCCTTGACGTCGCTCGGTCCGCCTTCCGGCAGGATGCCGAGGCGGCGTGCGACCTCCTGATAGGCTTCCTCGACACGGCCCAGATCCTGGCGGAACCGGTCCTTGTCCAGCTTTTCGTTGGTCTTGACGTCCCACAGCCGGCAATTGTCGGGACTGATCTCGTCCGCCAGGACGATCCGCATCTCCTCGTTCTCCCACAGCCGGCCGAACTCCAGCTTGAAGTCCACCAGCTTGAGCCCGATGCCGAGGAAGAGGCCGGACAGATAGTCGTTCACGCGGAGCGACAGCGCGACCATGTCGTCGAGGTCCGGCGGGCCGGCCCAGCCGAAGGCGGTGATGTGCTCTTCCGAGACCATCGGGTCGCCCAGCTCGTCCGACTTGTAATAATACTCGATGATGGAGCGCGGCAGCGGCGTGCCTTCGGGAATGCCGAAGCGGCGCGACAGGCTCCCGGCGGCGACGTTGCGGACGACGACCTCGATCGGGATGATCTCGACCTCGCGCACCAGCTGCTCGCGCATGTTCAGGCGGCGCATGAAATGCGTGGGCACGCCGATCTCGGACAGCCGGCTCATCAGATACTCGGAGATGCGGTTGTTCAGCACCCCCTTGCCGGTGATGACGCCCTTCTTCTGGTTGTTGAAGGCGGTGGCGTCGTCCTTGAAGTACTGCACCAGGGTGCCCGGCTCCGGCCCTTCGAAGAGAACCTTGGCCTTGCCTTCGTAGATGCGCCGGCGTCGTGTCATCGCGTGTTCGTCCAAATACGTAAGGACCGGTCAAGCGAGCTTGCCGGCCCAGGAATGTGCCCAAGTGATATAGCAAGCCGGGTGCACGAACACAACGATGGGGGCGGAAGGGCTGGATTGTGCGGCCGCCGGCCCCTCACAGCTCCACCGGCGCATAGGGCACCGCGTGCGGACGGCCGGGGGCGAAGTGCCAGATCGGGTTCAGGTCGGGGCGCTCCACCCGTGGCACCGCCAGCAGCGAACTGGAGGAGGTGCCGAAGCCGCCGGGGAGCAGGAAGTCCATGGCGCCGCGCTCGTCCGGCGTGCCCTCCCAGATGCGGCTGCCCATCAATTCCGGCCAGCCGCCCCAGGCGAAGGACTCCGCGTCGGGGGCGTCGGTGGTCGGCGGCGCGGCATGCGCGAACAGCGGGCGGTAGAAGGCGGTACGCGGGTCCTGCGGGTCGTCGAGCTCGAAGGCGGTCAGCATATGGACGCCGGCGGGGATCGACGACACCTCCGGCCGGTGGCGCGGGTTGGCGCCGCGATGGACAACCAGATAGGCGTCGCGGTTGTCGGCGATCACCAGGTTGAACGGGCGGTAGGCGCGGATGTCGAGATGGGCGAAGCTGCGCGCAGCATCGGCCGCATCGGCATGGTCGAGCGCGTCCAGCACCAGTTCGCCGCGGGACCGCTTGCCGGCCTCCGGCCCCAGCGTGCCGAAACGGTTCAGGATGACCGCGACCACCCCCTCGTCATTCAGCCCCATCCAGGAGCCGCCGGCCAGCTCGTCCAGCCCGGCGACCACATTGGGCCGGTCAGGCCAGTGGCGGGCCGGCGGCAGCCAGGGGCGCCCTGCCATCTCGTCACGGTTCCCGGCGACGACCAGCGGCCAGGTTGCGTCGGGTCGCCGCAGGAGAATCACGCTGCACATGCCTTGCCCTGTCTGCTGTTTCGTCTTGTCGCGGGAGAGGAACGGGGATCGCTGTCAATCCGTGGAAAACGCCGCGGAATATCCGTGGCTGCGACGCGGCGGGACGGTGACGGCGACCGCTTCCCGGCTATATAATCCTTAGGAATGGGAGTGAAACCGATAAAGGAGCGCAGGTCATCATGACGACCTTCGACGACCGCGAAAAGGCCTTCGAGACCAAGTTCCAACATGACGAGGACCTGCTCTTCCGCATCCGTGCGCGGCGCGACCGGCTGGCCGGCGAGTGGGCGGCAACCCTGATGGGGCTGACCGGGGCGGAGGCGGAAGCCTACGCCCGCGAGGTCGTGGACACCGACATCGCCACCCTCGGCCCTCACGACATCCGGGACAAGCTGTGCGCCGATCTGCACGCCCGCGGAGTCGACATCTCCGACCACCGGGTGGAGAAGCAGATGGCCCAGTTCCTGGATCTGGCGCGCCAGCAGGTGACGCAGGCCTGATCCGCGGGGCGCCGCCCCGTCCGGAAGACCCGCCGCCCGAACAGGGATGGCGGCGGGTCGCCTATTCCGCTGCGCGGCGCAGGATGCGCTGGCCGGCATAATCGGCGATGCGGCCGATCAGCAGGTCGATGTCGCCCTTCAGCCGGGCGAAGCCGTCGTGCCGCTCCAGCGTCTCCTCGTTCATGTAGAGGCGCCGGTTGATCTCCAGTTGGATGGAATGGCGGCCGCGCGCCGGATCGCCGTAGCGGGCCAGCAGTTCCACCCCCTTGTAGGGATCGTTGATCGCCACGCGATAGCCGAAACTGCGCAGGGTTTGCGCCACCAGATGGACGAATCCCGGCTCGCTGGTGGTGCCGTCGCGGTCGCCGATCACGAAATCCGCCGCCAGCGGATCGCGCCCGTCCGGCCGCAGCGACGACGGCATGGAATGGCAGTTGACGTGCCAGACCGCACCGAATCGATCCGCCAGCCCGTCGAGCGCCAGCCGCATCTGGGCATGGTAGGGGCGGTAATAGCGGTCGATGCGGTCGGCCACCACCGCAGCCGGCAGCTTGCCGTCATAGAGCGGAACGCCCGGCCGCAGCATGCTGCGGATCAGCCCCATGCCCAGCGTGCTGCGCGCGGTCGGGTGCAGCGGCACCGGCCAGTCGCCGTCGATCAGCGCCGGGTCGATGTCGTCCACCGCACGGTTCACGTCGATGCAGGTGCGGGGAAACAGCGCGCACAGCAGGGTGGCGCCATGGTCGGGGGCGGTTGCGAACAGCTCCTCCACATGGCTGTCCTCGCCCTGGCGCAGCAGGGGATGCGGGCAGACCACCCGGAAATCGGCGGGATAGACGCTGCCGCTGTGCGGCGAATCGAACAGCACCGGCAGGCGATGGCCGACCGGATCATTGCGGACAAGTACGTCATCGATCACGAAGCTCATCGACCGGCCCCGCCCAGACGCCAAGACAGTGATAACCGCAAGCTCGACCGCCGCCTTCATTGATCCTGCGGATCCCATGGAAACAGGATCACACGGATCCTATAACCCATGCGTCAAGCCACAGTCGACGGCTATCTGTCACGGTCCTGCCATGCCGCCGCAACATTACGCCCCTCCGGATCAGCCGAAAAAACCACGCCGCCGGACTGGCGCGGCGTTGGATGGTTCGCCATACTGACCGGAGCGCCCCACCGCTGGCGAGCCTGCCGCTTGACCGATCCCCTCTTCGCTCCCGTCGAACTCACGCCGCCGGACATCGCGCCCTACCGGCGCGGCAACACCGGCATCGACCACGTCACCAGCCTGTCCGCGGCGGAGCCGGGTCCGCATGTGGTGCTGAACGCACTCGTCCACGGCAACGAACTGGGGGGCGCCATCGCGCTGGACGCCCTGTTGCGCATGGGTCTGCGGCCGAAGCGCGGGCGGCTGACCTTCGTCTTCGCCAACACCGCCGCCTACGCCACATTCGATCGCCAGAACCCCTACGCCTCGCGCTATCTGGACGAGGATTTCAACCGGCTGTGGTCAGCCGACCATCTCGACGGCCGGCGCGACAGCGTGGAACTGCGGCGCGCCCGTGCGCTGCGTCCGGTCTATGATTCCGCGGATCTGCTGCTCGACCTCCATTCGATGACCGCGGACACGGCTCCGCTGACCCTGTGCGGGCGGACCACGCGCGGGCGGGACCTGGCGCTCGGCCTGGGCTATCCGGCCTGGGTGGTGGCGGACGGCGGGCATGCCGGGGGGAAGCGGCTGATCGACTATGGCAGCTTCGCCGAGGCGGAGGGGTCGCGCACCGCGATCCTGGTCGAATGCGGCCAGCATTGGCGGGCAGAGACGGCGACGGTCGCGCTGGAAAGCTGCCTGCGCCTGCTGCTCGGCCTGGAAATGACCGATCCGGACATGATCGGCCGGCAGGGAAACGGTCCGCGCCTGCGCCCGCGCACCGACCCGCAGCGGGTGGTCGAGGTCACCGACGCCGTCACCGCCGCCAGCGAGCGTTTCCGCTTCACCGCTCCCTTCATCGGCATGGAGGTGATCGGCCGCGCCGGCACCGTCATCGGCTGGGACGATGGCCGCGCCATCCTGACCCCCTACGACGACTGCGTCCTGATCATGCCCGCCCGCCGGGTGAAGTCCGGCCAGACGGCGGTGCGTCTGGGCCGGATCGTCGGGTAAGCACCCTCACTTCGCCGGCGGCTTGCCCTTTGTCCAGGTGGCGTTGGCGCTGAACAGCGGCACGGTGGAGATCGACATCTTGGCGGATGCGTCCTTCACCTGCCGGCTGTACACCACATAAACCAGCGTGTCGTTCGGCCGGTCGTAGATGCGGCGGATGGCGATCGATTTGAAGATCAGGCTTTTCCGTTCGGAGAAGACCTCCTCCCCCTTCTGCGACAGCTCGATGTCGCCGACGGTGATCGGACCGGTCTGGCGGCAGGCGATGGAGGCGTTGGACGGGTCCTCGAACCAGTTGCCCTTGCTCAGCCGGTCGATCAGGCTGCGGTCGAAATCGACCAGATGGCAGGTGACGCCCTTCACGCCGGGATCCTCGATGGCCTGCACCTGGAGCCCGTTGCCGGTCCAGTCGTTGGAGAAGCGCCCGACCACCTCGTCCGCCGCCGCGGAGCGGAGCGGAAACCCGGCGGCCAGCAGGCCCAGAACCAAAAGGCCGGCGGAAACGTTCATCAGGGGAAACGGGCTGCGCATCGCGACTGGGTCTCCGGCAAGGACGGGCGGGACCGCAGGAAGCGCGGTCCGGCAAAACACCCCCCTAGATCGGAGGGTCCGGCGCCACCGTCAAGCGCCGTCCTTCGGAGGTCCGGCCACCGCGATGACAGACCGCAGCCCGCTCGCCTCGGTTCCCCCTGCGCTTCCACCCGCCCCCGAGGCCCCGCTTCCCGGAACGCCCGAGCCGGTGACGGAGCCCCTGCCCCCGCCCGGCAACCGCCGCGACCCGCTGACCATCGCCGCCGTCGGGCTGTTCGTGATCGCCGTGCTGTTCGCGCTGTATTTCGGACGCGAAGTCCTGCTGCCGATCATGCTGGCGCTGATCCTCAGCTTCCTGCTGCGGCCGCTGGTCCGCGCGCTCTACCGCGTCGGCATTCCGGAAGGGATCGGCGCCGCCATCATGGTGATCACACTGTTCGGCAGCGTGCTGCTGGCGGTCTACACCCTGTCGGCTCCGGCGGCCGAGTGGGTGAACCGCATGCCGCGCGTCCTGCACGAGCTGGAGTTCAAGCTGGGCGACATCCGCGCCGGCATCGAACGGGCCCGCGAGGCCTCGCGCCAGATCGAACAGATCGCCAAGGAGACCGGAAACGAGGGCGGACCGGTGCGCGAGGTGGTGCTGCGCGGTCCGTCGCTGATGGAACAGGCGGTCAGCCAGGTCGAAGCGGTGATCGTCAATGTCCTGATCCTGCAGGTCCTGCTGTACTTCTTCCTGGCGAGAGGCCGCCATTCGCTGGAGGCGCTGATCGGCACCATGCGCAACGTCGACGATCGCGTGCATTACGCCATGGTCGCGGCGACGCTGCAGCAGAACATCGCCGTCTATCTGCTGACCATCACCGTGATCAACGCGGCGCTGGGCATCGCCACCGGTCTGCTCATGTGGCTGTGGGGGCTGCCCAACCCGGCGCTGTGGGGGGTGCTGGTGGCGGTGGCCAACTACATCCCCTTCATCGGGCCGGCGGTGATGACCGGCGTCCTGTTCCTGGTGTCGGTCCTCACCTTCGACGGGCTGGGCACCATCCTGCTGCCGCCCCTGTCCTTCGTGGCGCTGACCACCATCGAGGGCAACTTCCTGACGCCGATGATCGTCGGCCGGCGGCTATCGCTGAATCCCATCGCGGTGTTCGTGTCGATCCTGTTCTGGGGCTGGCTGTGGGGCATACCGGGCGCGCTGCTGGCCGTGCCCATCCTGGCGATCCTGAAGATCCTGTTCGACGCACATGAGCCGCTGAAGCCGGTGGGGGCGGTATTGGGGGGGTGAATGCGATTGCCCCCTCCCTCCCGCTTCGCGGGTCCCTCCCTCCCCCGCTTCGCGGGAGAGGGTTAGGGAGAGGGCACCCGCAGCGATACCCTCACGCCACCGAAGCCAGCGGCAGATTCACCAGCAAATTCTGCGGCTTCAGCTTCAGCCGCCGCCCTTCCGTCATCGCCAGCCCGAGATAGACCGGCCGGCCGGCGAGGTCGGAGCGCATGGCGGCGGGGTCGGCGAAGTCCAGGCGGAACAGGGCGAGGATGCGGGCCAGCCGGTCCTCTCCCACCTCCACACCGTTGTAGAGGTCGTTGAGGATCGAAGTCGCGGAGCTGTCGAGCCCGACATGCCAGACCCAGCGGTCGTCGCGGATGTTCTGCACCGGCTGGATGCCGACCGTCACGCCGAGGAAATGCGCGATCCAGGCCTCCAGCACGCGGGCCAGCGCGTCGAGACCGGCGGCGGCGAAGGTGATGTCCAGCACGGTGTCGTGCCGGGCGTCGCGGCCCCAGTAGAGCGGGTGGTTGGTCTCGTCCAGGATGTCCAGATCGACACTGCGGGGGGCGGTTCCGGCCTCCACCACCAGACGGCCGAGAGAGCCGAAGCCGCCCGAAGCCGCCATGGTCTCCACCGTTTCAGCATCGGCGACGCGGACGCGGCCGTCGTCGACAGACACCGTCTGCTCGCGGAAGAACAGTTCGCCGGCACGGGCGCGCAGGCCCGACGGGGTTCCGTCCAGGATGCCGCGCAGGATGGCGTGGGCCAGCTGGTCGATGAACAGGCCGGGCACGCCGCGGGCACCCTCGCGGAACAGGCGGATGTAGCAGCCCTCCAAAGTCCCGGCGGCCAGCAGCCGGTCGCGGAAGGCCAGCCAGACCTGGAAATTCTCCCGCGCATCCGCATCGGCGATGGCGTCGAGCAGCGGGGCCGGCACCGTCCGCGCCGGATCGTCCAGCAAGGCGGCGTGCAGCGTGCGCTCGGCGTCGCAGGCCTCCTCCGGCGGGCGCATCTCGGGCCGCAGCAGATAGGCGCGCAGGAAATCGGGCGTCACCGCCAGATGGTTGTCGGCATCGCGGGCCAACAGGTGGAAGCCGGACGCCGTCCAGAAATCGGTCATGCTGAGGGGCACCTCTGGTCCTGAAGGCGCCTATCCGACGACAGAGCCGCCGGACGGCGCAAGTGTCTTGTGGCCGGGCACGGGATCAAGCGTCCTGTCGAGGAAGTCGTCGATGTCGGTCCAAACCCGGTCGCGGATGGCGTCGCACTCCATCAGCAGTTCGTGCTTCGCGCCGGGATACTCGACAAGATGGGCGTTGCCGAGCCGGGCGGCGACCCTGCGGTGAAGCTCCGCCCGGACCACCCGGTCGCCGGGCGCGCTCAACAGCAGGACAGGCGTCCGCACCCGCTCCAGCGGCAGGTCGCCGCGGCCCAGCGCATCCTCCGCATCCAGCGCCGCCGCCACCCAGGCGAAGCTGACGCCGCCGACGCGCATCTCCGGCCGCTTGACGTAGGGGGTATGGAAGGCGGCGAAGCGCCGCGGATCGGCGGTGATCCTGTTGTCAGGCCGGAAAACGGCCTCCGCCGGATCGTAATCGCCCTGCCACAGTGCATAGCGGGCACCCCATCCACAGGCGAGCCCCAGGCAGGCCAGCGCCCGCGCCAGCCGGCGCGGCAGCGGTGCGGTGTGGATGGCGTACATCGGCGCCGCCAGCAGCACGGCGGCATAACGGCCGGGATCGTCGCCGGCATGGCGGGCCAGCGCCAGCGTCGCCACGAGGCCGCCCATGGAATGCGCCAGCAGGATCAGCGGCCCGCCGGTTTCCGCGGCGACGGGCGCCACGATCTGCCGGTACACGCTATCCAGGTCGTCGACCAGCAGCGCGAAATCGCTCAGATGGTGGATCTGCCGATTGGCCAGGGGCCGGTCCGACAGGCCCTGGTTGCGCCAGTCGAGCGCGACGACCCGAAAGCCGCGGGCCGTCAATGCGGTCGCCGTCTCCGCATATTTCTCAATGAACTCGGCACGGCCGGTCAGCACCAGCGCCGTGCCGCGCCCCCGTTCCGGCTTCGGCCAGACGGCGACCCGCAACCGCGCCCCGTCGGCCATCGCGACAGACCGCATCTCCACATGGCGCAGGTCCGGCATGACCCCGGATGCAGTCCAGGCGGACTCGTCGGCCATATTCTCTCCCCTCGACGTTGCACTTCGGACTGTAAGAGCGCCCCTGCGGACAATCCACCCGAATTCATCAAGACGCACGAAACCGGAAATAGCAATGAGACCTTGGACATGATCCGCAATGGAACTCTTTTCCTTGGCTGGTGTTGGTGCGCCGTTGGAGGTGTACCGATGAAGACAATGCGAATCATCGTCCTGGCGATTGCCGCCACGACCCTGAGCGGGACCGCCGTCCCGGTGCTGGCGAACGAAAAGGCCAAGGTTCCGCCCGTGCGCGTGGAGCAGCATGAGGATGGCGAGGATATCCTCGTCCACAAGGGGGAGGCGTCCTTCTACAGCCAGAAATTCCACGGCCGCACCACTGCCAGCGGCGAGCCGATGAACCAGAACAAGGCGACCGCGGCTTCGCGCACGCTGCCGCTCGGCGCCAAGGCCACGGTTACGAACGAGGACAACGGCAAGAGCGTCGATGTCATCGTCAACGACCGCGGCCCCTATGTCGACGGCCGGGTGATCGATCTGTCACGCTCCGCCGCCAGGAAACTGGACATGATCGAGGACGGAACCGCCCCCGTCACCGTCGAGGTCAAGCCGTCGGAGCAGCCGACCGACACCGCCCGCGACAAGGTCGAGGCGAAGGTCGAGCAACTCACCCCCGACCGGCAGGTTGCCGACCGTGAAAGCCGCCGCAGCGATAGCGCCGGCACCAGTGGCGGCACCGGCAGCGACACAGTGTCGCACTCCGGATCGGGCAAGTAATGATGCAGTGCGGCGAAGACGGCTCCCGATTCGCCGCGCCCGCTAACCGGAGTTTATTGCGCCGCCGAACCAACAGTCTCCGAACAGTCAATCGATTGAAAAGAAACGGACTTTGCCATTGTGGGATGGAGCGGCGTCCAAAAGTCGCGCCACCGCCTGCCGCAAGGGACGAAAGCCGGGAGGAGTTTGCGTTAAGCTGTTGATCGGTCGAAGATTCCACCTTTCTTCCCTCCGCTGGAAGTAATCCGGCCGCGCAATGCGCCCTTCCATTGCGAGCAAGCGTTCCGAAGGGCGAGGTCGCCTTCACCGCGGTCTTGTGCGGAACGTTAGAGATTTTTTTGCATTTTTGGAGGAGACGTGGTGCCATTCCCATCGCTGCGGTGCACATGACGCATTGCAGCGAACGGCGCGGCGCCAGTGCGTCAGACGCCGGAACAGGCACCGAGAGAAAGAGGAATTGCTGCGATGGACGACGTGCGTCAGGTCCGCAAGGATACCGAAGGCTATTGCATCGAAGACCTGTCCGTCGGCATGACGGCAAGCTTCGCCAAGACGGTGACGGAAGCAGACATCGTCCTGTTCGCAGGCATTTCCGGCGACACCAACCCGGTCCACATCAACCAGGAATACGCCGCCACCACCATGTTCCAGGGCCGCATCGCCCACGGCATGCTGACGGTTGGCTTCATCTCGGCCGTGCTGGGCACCAAGCT
This sequence comes from Azospirillum humicireducens, assembly GCF_001639105.2. NCBI lineage: Bacteria > Pseudomonadati > Pseudomonadota > Alphaproteobacteria > Rhodospirillales > Azospirillaceae > Azospirillum > Azospirillum humicireducens. The sequence continues at coordinate 446,357 of NZ_CP015285.1, read as the reverse complement.
GCCGGGACCGGGCTGCATCTACATGAGCCAGACGCTGAAGTTCAAGGCGCCGGTCCGCGCCGGCGACACCGTCACCGCCCGCGCCACCATCACCGAACTGATCCCGGAAAAGCGCCGCTGCGTCATCAAGACCGTCTGCACCGTCGGCGAGACCGTGGTGGTGGAAGGCGAAGCGCTGCTGATGGTTCCGTCCCGCGGCTGATTTTTCGACGCCCGGCCGCTCCTTCGGGCGGCAGGACAGCGCCGGCGCGTTTACCCCGCGCCGGCGTCGGTCTATATAGACGCCCGAGCAAGCGGACCCGCCGGGGTCCGCCCACAGCACCGGGGCGCGCATGCGACTGTACAGACACACCGCCGACCTGCCGGCCGAAGAGCGGGGCGCCGTCGTGGCGCTCGGCAATTTCGACGGCGTGCACCGCGGGCATCAGACGGTCATCGGCACCGCCCAGCGCCTTGCGGCCGATTTGGGCGCACCGTCGGCCGTCGTCACCTTCGAACCGCACCCACGCAGCGTCTTCCGTCCCGACGACCCGCCCTTCCGGCTGACGCCCTTCCGCGTCAAGATCCGGCATATCGAGGCTCTGGGCGTCGACCAGTTGATCGTCTGCCATTTCGACGACGGTTTCCGCCACAAGTCCGCACAGGCCTTCGTCGATGAAATCCTGATCGGCGGGCTGGGCGTCCGGCATGTCGTCTGCGGCTATGATTTCCTGTTCGGACACAAGCGGTCGGGCGACCCGGCCTTCCTGCTGCGCGCCGGCCGCGCCCAGGGTTTCGGCGTGACCGAGGTCGGCCCGGTGTCCGACGCCGAGGGCGGGGTCTACTCCTCCACCCGCGTGCGCGACGCGCTGGTCGCCGGCCGGCCGCGCGAGGCGGCCCATGTGCTGGGCCATCCCTGGGAGATCGAGGGGCGCGTCGTCCATGGCGACCAGCGCGGTCGCACCATCGGCTTTCCCACCGCCAACATCGAGCTGGGCGAGTATCTGCGCCCGGCCTTCGGAGTCTATGCGGTGCGCGCCGGCATCGACCGCGGCGGCGAGACCGTCTGGCTGCCGGGCGTCGCCAACCTGGGCGCCCGCCCCACCGTGGACGGCACCGTGGCCCGGCTGGAAGCCCACCTGTTCGACGTCGACCTGAATCTGTACGATCTGCATCTGCGGGTTCAGATGGTCGATTTCCTGCGGCCGGAGATGAAGTTCCCAAGTTTCGACGCGCTGAAGGACCAGATCGTTCAGGATGCCGCCGCCGCCCGCGCGGTTCTGGCCGCCGGCTGACGGGAGAAAAGGGATGGAACGGGTTCTGATGCTGCTGTTCATCCTGAACCAGGGCGGTCCGACCACGCTGGAGTTCGCCAGCATGGAACAGTGCAAGGCGGCCGAGCCGGTCGTCATCCAGAACTACCGCGAGATGACCGGCAACACGGTGCTGTCGCGCTGCATCCGCATGGTGCTGCCGGCAAAGTGACGCTGCGGCGCAGCGGGTCTGCGGGTCTGCCTCGCAGCGATCGCCGCTGGCGCGGGTGGTTTCGTCTGATACAGTGCGGCCCCATCCTCGCTTTCCGCCGCGGTACCCTCCCCTGCCATGCCCCGTCCAGACTCCCTGCCGATCCGCGTGCTGCTGACCGCCCTGGTCGCCTTCGGTCCGCTGTCCACCGACCTGTATCTGCCGGCGCTGCCGGCGCTGGTCCGGATTTTCGACACAGATGTCGTCACGGTGCAGATGACCCTGTCGATCTTCCTGGTCGGCTTCGCGGTGTCGCAGCTGGTCTACGGCCCGATGTCCGACCGGTTCGGCCGGCGCCCCACCCTGCTGGTCGGGGTGGCGGTCTATCTGGCGGCCAGCGCCGTCTGCGCCATGGCCACCAGCATCGAGGGGCTGATCGCCGCCCGTTTCTTCCAGGCACTGGGGGCCTGCTGCGGGCCGGTGGTGGCGAGGGCGGTGGTGCGCGATGTCTTCGGCCGCGACCGGGCGGCGACGGTGCTGGCCTACATGTCGATGGCGATGGCGCTTGCCCCGGCGGTTGGGCCGATGTTGGGCGGCATGCTGACGGAATGGTTCGGCTGGCGCGCCAACTTCGTCCTGCTCACCGTTTTCGCCTGCGGCATCCTGGCGGCGGTGTGGTCCATGCTGGGCGAGACCAACGCCCACCGCGACGAAGAGGCGCTGCGGCCGGGCCGGCTCGCCGCCAATTCCCTGCTTCTGCTGCGCAACCGCGGTTTCGTCGGCTATATGCTGGTGGTCGCCTTCTCCTACAGCGGCATCTTCTCCTTCATCTCGGGCTCGTCCTTCGTGCTGATCGACCGGCTGCACCTGACCCCGGCGCAGTATGGCGCCAGCTTCGGCGCGGTGGTGCTGGGCTATATGCTGGGCACCTTCCTGGCGGGCCGGCTGACACCGCGGCTGGGCGGCGGCCGGATGATCCGCATCGGCACGCTGCTGTCGCTCGGCGGCGGAGCCCTGGGCGGTCTGCTGGCGCTGGCCGGCGTGGTCCATCTGCTGACCATCCTGCTTCCGGTCTTCCTGTTCATTCTCGGTGCCGGGCTGACCCTGCCCAACGCCACCGCCAACGCGGTCGGCCCCTATGCCTCCATGGCGGGGCTCGCCTCCTCGCTCCTGGGTTTCGCGCAGATGACCATCGCCGCGATCATCGGCATCGTCGTCGGCCATATGAACGACGGCAGCGCCCTGCCGATGATGGGAGCCATCGGGCTGGTGGGGATGGGCGCACTGCTGGCGCACCGGCTGCTGGTCATCCCGGCGGCGCAGGGCGGGCGATCCGCCTGATCCGGCCCCGGCGGACGGTGCGGCGGCGCTGCTGCGCCTTGCGGCCGTCCTCCTCGTCCTCCTTGCCGAACTGCGGGAAGCGGTCCATCAGGACGGTGAACAGGATCGTCACCATCAGGCACAGGGCCAGAGCCATTCCCGCCAGCAGGTAGTATCCGGCACCGCAGGCGATGCCCAGCCCGCCCGCCACCCAGATCACCGCGGCAGTGGTCGCCCCGCGCACGCTGTCGCCGGAGCGGAACATCACGCCGGCGCTGATGAAACCGACCGCCTGGGCCACCCCCTGGATGACTCGCACCGGGTCGCTCGGCCGCTCGTCGCCGCCGGCGTGCAGCCCGGCATAGAGCTCCAGCGCCACCAGAGTCGTCAGGGCGCAGCTGATGGAAATCAGCGTATGCGTGCGCAAGCCGGCCGCCTTGCCGCGCATCTCGCGGTCAAGCCCAAGCAACGCACCGCAAAAGGCTGCAGCCAGCAGCCGCAATCCGATCTCCCCCACCGTCAGAACCATCGTCAAGCCCATGAAATCACTCCGGTTTTTTGCCCCCTCAAACGGTCTGCCACTTTTTTGGGGCACAGGGCATTTTTCACTTTGCAATCGATCGCGTTGGATCTATGTAACGCGAACTCGCAAGCGCACGTGCCGCTGGCCCGCCCCTCGGCGTCTCCGAGATGTGGTTATGCAACGACGTAACGCGTGATCCCCGACCGTCCCTTAAACAAGGCGGCGACTTGGAGGTTACGATGGTTGATGTTGTTGTGGGTGGGCGCGTGCTCACCCGTCTCCGAAATCTGCCGCTCCTGGACCATACGGACAGAACAGGGTTCTGTACGGGGCAATCCAGTATTGGCGGCCTGAGCGCCTGATCAGCTTTTTAACTTGCTGATCGGCCCGCCCGGCCGCTCCGTTCCCCCCGACTTCACCCGTTCCGTTCCATCATCTTGCGTCCCAGGAGACCTCGATGACCCAGAAGATTGCGCGCTTTTTCGAAGAGCAGCGCCCGCAGACCCCTTGCCTCGTCATCGATCTGGACGTGGTCGAGCAGAACTACAACGATCTGCACGACGCCCTGCCCGACGCCCGCATCTTCTATGCGGTGAAGGCGAACCCGGCCGCGGAAATCCTCAGCCTGCTGGCCCGTCTCGGCTCGGCCTTCGACTGCGCCTCGGTCCCGGAAATCCAGATGGCGCTGGCGGCCGGCGCCACCCCGGACCGCATCTCCTTCGGCAACACCATCAAGAAGGAAGGCGACATCCGCCGCGCCTTCGAGCTGGGCGTGCGCCTGTTCGCCTTCGACAGCGAGCCGGAACTGGAGAAGATCGAGCGCGCCGCCCCCGGCGCCCGCGTTTTCTGCCGCATCCTGACCTCGGGCGAGGGCGCCGAATGGCCGCTGTCGCGCAAGTTCGGCTGCGACCTGACGATGGCGCGCGAGCTGCTGCTGAAGGCCCGCGACATGAACGTGCAGCCCTATGGCGTGTCGTTCCATGTCGGCTCGCAGCAGAAGGACCTGATGCAGTGGGACCACGCCATCTTCCAGGTGGCGCAGCTGTTCCGCGAGCTTGAGGTGCTGGGCGTCGATCTGGGCATGATCAACCTGGGCGGCGGCTTCCCCACCCGCTACCGCACCGACGTGCCGGAATGCACCGCCTACGGCCAGGCGATCTTCGACTCGCTGCGCACCCATTTCGGCAACCATCTGCCGGAAACCATCGTGGAGCCGGGCCGCGGCATGGTCGGCAGTGCCGGCATCATCGAGAGCGAAGTGGTCCTGGTCTCGCGCAAGTCGGCCGAGGACACCAAGCGCTGGGTCTATCTGGACATCGGCAAGTTCGGCGGTCTGGCCGAGACGATGGACGAAGCAATCCAATACCCGATCGAGGTGCTGGGCGACGAGCCGGACGACGACCGTGAGGCGGTGATCCTGGCCGGCCCGACCTGTGACAGCGCCGACGTGCTGTATGAGCGTGCCGACTACAAGATGCCGATGGGTCTGAAGGCCGGCGACCGCGTGCGCATCCATGCCACCGGTGCGTACACCACGACCTACTCGGCCGTCTGCTTCAACGGCTTCGCACCGCTGCAGCATTACTGCATCTGAGGAGGCGGCGGGGCGGTGCCCTGCCCTTTTCCCGGTTGGTGCAAGAAAAGGCCCGTCTGCCGGTTCAATCCGGCGGCGGGCCTTTCATTTTTCACCGGCTATTTTTTAAGCAGCCCACTCATTGGGCAGCTGGCGCGTCGGACAAAGAAAAAGGCCGCTTCCGATCAACGGAAGCGGCCTTTTTCAGTGCGTTCGCCAGCCGGCGTACAAGCGCTCATTCGCGCCAGAACGGCTTGGACATCTCGCGCTCGGCGTCCAGGCGGCTGAAGCCGATGTCCTGGAGCATACGGTCGTCCAGATAGCCCAGCTCACGACGGGTCACAACGCGCTGGCGCCACAGGCCCAGCAGGTTCGAGGCCATTTCGACGATATGGGAGAAGGTGGAGGTGGTGTGGCCGGTCTCGGCCGAATGCAGAAGGGTTGCCATGACGGAGATTCCTGAGATGTCTTGTTTTGGAGGGTCCGCCGGTCGGCGATCACGTCCTCCTTGTGTGGAAATATAATTATGCTTCTTTGAGCCATGTTGCCACCCCCGGCGGCAACATGCCCGCTTTGCAGGCAGCGAAGAACTCGCCATTGAATGTCACGGATCTGTGGCAAAATCGTCATTGCGGATACTTACCGTTTGCCCGTCGAACAATAGAAGGTGTCTGCGGCTTCATGCCCTGGACAAGGCAACCTGACTTGGGTCATGTATTGTTCTGCTTACTGATGAATCGAGCGGACCTGCGGATACTCCAATGAACGGCATACACAGACCCGGCGGCGCACCCGGAACGCAGACCTTCGAGACCATCGGCTTCGATGGAGACGACACGCTGTGGCACAACGAATCGCTATTCTCGATGACGCAGGACCGCTTCCGGGCCCTGCTGGCCCATGCCGCCGACCCGACCGATCTCGACCGACGGCTGCTTGAGGCGGAACGGGCCAATCTCCGGGTCTATGGTTACGGCATCAAAGGCTTCGTGCTGTCGATGATCGAGACGGCGATCGCGGTCACTGACGGCAACGTCGCCGCCCGCGACCTGCAAAGCCTGATCGATTTCGGCAAGGCGATGCTGGACCATCCGGTGGAGTTGCTGCCCGGCGTGGCGGAGGTCGTGGAGGCGCTGTCTTCGCGTTACCGGCTGGTCCTGATCACCAAGGGCGACCTGTTCGACCAGGAAAGCAAAATTGCCCGCTCCGGTCTGTCGGACCTGTTCCACGCGGTGGAGATCGTCAGCGAGAAGGATCCGTCGACCTACCGGCGGGTGATGAACCGCCACGGCATCGAGCCGGAGCGCTTCCTGATGGTCGGCAACTCGGTCCGGTCGGACATCCTGCCGGTGCTGGCGACCGGCGCCCACGCCGTTCATATTCCCTATGCCATCACCTGGGCCCATGAAGAGGCCGAGGTGCCCGACGACCATTACCGGCGGCTGGACTCGGTGCGCGACCTGCCCGCACTGCTGTCGGCCTGGTGAGGAACCTGATCGATGACCCTGCTTCCCCTGCCCGACCTGGCCGGCATCGCCCCCGAAACCGGCGCCCCGGCCGCCGACCGCATCCTCTCCGGAACCCCGGTCTTCACCACATGGAATGATTACGAATCGGCCGACGGCAAGCGGTTCGCCGGCACTTGGCGCTCGACTCCGGGTTCCTGGCGCATCGTCTATGAGGAGTGGGAGTATTGCGAGATTCTGGAGGGCGAGAGCGTCGTCGCCCATGAGGATGGCCGCTCCTGGACACTCACGGCTGGCGACCGTTTCGTCATCGAACCGGGTTTCCAAGGCAGCTGGACGGTGGTCGCGACCACGACCAAGCGTTACGTGGTTGTCCTGCCCTGAAGGGTCCGCTCAGCCGGTGAGTTCGACAGAGTTCTGGGTGGCTCCATGGCTGATGATGGTGACGGCCTTGCGCCCGATCTCCACCGCCAGCACGCCCAGCACGAGGACGGAGGCAACCAGCATCAGTCGGGCGACGTCACGGGTCAGCGCACGCTTGCGGGCGTTTGCGCGGCGATGCTCGCGGAGCGCCGCTCGCATGGCTCCACCGGTCAGCCGACGTCCGAACCAAGCATTGGCGGCCATGATGCTGCTCCCATCATCCCGAACAAGTATATGTGTATTTATATAAAATTTTATCTTGTTCGGCAAGAACCGAATCCTGTGGCGTGATGCCACGGGATTCGGTTGCGGGCAGCCCGGCGCCTAGTCCTTGAATGCCGCCTCGCGCTGGCGGCGGAAGGCCGGCAGCAGGATGAGGGCCAGCAGTCCGGCGGCCACGGCTATCAGACCGGCACTGATCGGGCGGGTGACGAAGACAGTCGGATCGCCCTGCGACAGCAGCATGGCGCGGCTCAGATTCTCCTCCAGCAGGGGACCGAGGACGAAGCCGAGCAGCAGCGGCGCCGGCTCGCAATCCAGCTTCTTCAGCACATAGCCGAACACGCCGAAGCCGGCCATCAGCAGCACATCGAACACGTCGTTCTTCAGGCTGTAGGTGCCGATGCAGCAGAAGACCAGGATCGCCGGGAACAGATAGGCATAGGGCACGCGCAGAAGCCGCACCCACAGACCGATCAGCGGCAGGTTCAGCACCACCAGCATGACGTTGCCGACCAGCATGCTGGCGATCATGCCCCAGAACAGGTCCGGCTGCTTGGTCATGATCTGCGGCCCCGGCGTGATGCCATGGATCATCATGGCGCCGATCATCAGCGCCATCACCGCGTTGGACGGGATGCCAAGGCTCAGCATCGGGATGAAGCTTGCCTGGGCGCCGGCATTGTTCGCAGCCTCCGGCCCGGCGACGCCCTGGATGGCACCCTTGCCGAAGGCAGAGGGGTCGCGCGCCACCTTCTTTTCCAGCGCATAGGAGGAGAAGGCGCTGAGCGTCGCCCCACCCCCCGGCAGGATGCCCAGGAAGGCGCCCAGCGCCGTGCCGCGCACGGTGGCCGGGAAGGCGTCCTTGAAGTCCTGCCAGCTCGGCCACAGCCGGTGGACCGGCGAGGGCTCGATGCCCCGCCCCTCCGTCTCCTCCAGGTTGATGATGATGTCGGCGAGGCCGAACAACCCCATCGCCAGCGGCACGAAGTCCAGCCCGTCATACAGCTGCGGAATGTCGAAGGTGAAGCGCATCTGGCCGGAGTTGACGTCGGTGCCGACCATCGACAGCAGAAGCCCGACCAGGATCATCGCCACCGCCTTCACCACCGAGCCATGGGCGAGGGTCACCGCACCGATCAGGCCGACCAGCATCAGCGCCACATATTCCGAAGGGCCGAAGGCCAACGCCATTCCGGCCAGCGGCGGACCGGCCAGCGCGATGACCAGGGTGGTGACGCAGCCCGCGAACAGCGAGGCCAGCGCCGCCGTCGCCAAGGCCACGCCGCCGCGCCCCTGCCGCGCCATGGCGTTGCCATCCAGACATGTCATGACGGAGGAGGATTCGCCCGGCAGCTTCACCAGGATGGCCGTGGTCGATCCGCCATACTGGGCGCCATAGAAGATGCCGGCCAGCATGATCAGCGCCCCCACCGGTGGCAGGTAGAAGGTGATCGGCAGCAGCAGCGCCACCGTCGCCGTCGGCCCCAGTCCTGGCAGGACGCCGATCAGCGTGCCGATCAGGGCGCCGAGGAAGCAATAGACCAGGTTCATCGGCTCGACCGACACACCCAGCCCGAGCCAGAGATTGGCAAGGACGTCCATCATGGCCAGATCTGGAGCGGCAGGCCCAGCCCCCAGGAAAAGATGGCGACGCAGCTCGTGGCCAGCGTGGCCCACAATGCGGTGAAGGGGCCGGGGCGCAGCGGCCGTCCGGCCAATCCGCCGATGCCGATCAGCGCCAGGATGGCGAGCACCAGACCCAGCCTGTCGAGCAGAGCCGCGAAGGCGATCACGGCGACGGTGATGGCAACCGACGGCCTCCATGCCCAGGCCAGCGTCGCCGGCCCTTCCGCCGTCAATCCGCGCAGCAGGGACGCCAGTCCCGCCGCCAGCAGGAGATAGCAGACCAGGCGCGGGAAGAAACCGGCCTGCATCATGGCCAGCGATCCCGCCTCCCAGCCGCGCGCCAGCCAGAGCCCGCCGAGGGCGATGGCACTGAGCAGCAGTCCGGCCGCGAGATCCTGGGGCGATCTCAGCCGGGGGGCGGCCGGCCGGGGCGATCTCAGGGTGTGTGTCATTGGATGGATGTGTCCGCTTTCTCAGCCATGCGATGGCGGAAGGCCCAGGCGCCACATCCGCCTCATCGGGCAATGCAGCATGCAGCGCCGAGAAAATCACCCGGAACTGTCGATCCAGCTGCCGGCACCATCTCCGCCAGTTGTATTATTACCGGTTGACACCCCATCGTCGAGCGCCTTCTCACCGGACATCGCCGTCATGGAGAGAACATCACCGGAAAGTTCAAGATATTTTTCATAAGATTTGTGTCATATTACCCGCTATGGTACATTCCTACTTTCATCATACACGCATCAAGAGCGGGCAACTCCGGCCCGGCCGTGAACGGAACCCGAAGGATCGGACAAAGAATGATGACTGCAGCGCCCCTCCCCCCGCGCATGGCCGGCGGCCGCGCCGTGTCCTTCCTGATTGCGGCGTTCGCGGCCCTGATGCTGTGGCTTGCGGGTTCTCCCGCAGCGGTGCAGGCCGCCTATCCCGAAAAGCCGATCACCATGATCGTCGCCTATGGCGCCGGGGGCTCCACCGACGTGACGGCGCGGATGCTGGCACCCTACATCGAGCGCCATCTCGGCGGCGGGCGCATCGTCATCCTGAACCGGCCGGGGGCCGGCGGCGAGATCGGCTTCGCCGCCATCGCCGACGCCCCAGCGGATGGCTATACGATCGGCTTCATCAACACGCCCAACCTGATCACCATCCCGATCGAACGGCAGGCGCGCTATGCGCTGGAGCGGCTGGACCCGCTGGTGAACATCGTCGACGATCCGGGCGTGATGACCGTTCGTGCCGACAGCCCGTTCCGGTCGGTCGCCGACGTGGTTGAATTCGCGAAGGGCAATCCTGGCGCGCTTACCGTCGGCTCGACCGGCATCGGTTCCGACGACCATCTCGCCATGCTTCTCCTCGAACGGCAGGCCAGGGTGAGGATGACCCATGTGCCGTTCGCCGGCAGCGCCGAGAATTACCGTGCGATGTTGGGTTCCCACACCAAGATCTGCGACCAGAACCTGGGCGAAGGGCTGCGTGGGATCGCCGCCGGCGATCCCGTGCGCATGCTGGGGGTGATGAGCCGGACGCGGTGGGACATGGCGCCGGAGTTGCCGACCTTCCGCGAACAGGGCTATGCCATCGACATGGTGTCCATGCGCGGCATCGGCGCCCCGAAGGGCTTGCCGCCCGACATCCGCAGCACGCTGACCGAGGCAATCACCAAGGCCGCGATGGACCCGGAGTTCCAGGCCAAGGCACGCGAGACCTTTCAGCCCTTGCGCATCGTCGGCCCCGACGCCTTCGCCGCCGAACTGAAGCAGCTGGACGGCGAGTTCCGCACCCTGTGGACCGAAATGCCTTGGAAATGATGCTCAAGAAATAATGAGCATATACGGAATGATCGTTTCCGTTACGATATCATTCCGGAATCGTAACGGATTGGGTCACTCAGTCCGGCTTCGGCAAAGCCCTTCAGCCGCAACAGGCAGCTGTCGCAGGCTCCACAGGACAGCCCTTCCGGCGTCGGATCGTAGCAGGAGTGGGTGAGGCCGTAATCCACCCCAAGCTCCAGCCCGCGGCGGACGATCGCGGCCTTGTCCAGCGTCATCAGCGGCGCGTGGATCTTGAACCGGCTCGTCCCCTCCACACCGGCCTTGGTGGCCAGATTGGCCAGGGTTTCGAAGGCCGCGATATAGTCCGGACGGCAGTCGGGATAGCCGGAATAATCCAGAGCGTTGACACCGATGAACAGGTCGGACGCCCCCAGCGTTTCCGCCCAGGCCAGCGCGAAGGACAGGAAGACGGTGTTGCGCGCCGGCACATAGGTGACGGGAATGCCCTGCTCCAGTCCGGCCTCCAGCTCTGCGGCGCTGTCATGCTTGGGGACGTCGATGCTGTCGGTGAGCGCAGAACCGCCGAAGGCGCGCAGATCGATGTCGGCGATCACATGCCGCTCCACCCCCATCGCCGCGACCACTCGGCGCGCCGCCTCCAGCTCCACCGAATGGCGCTGGCCGTAGCGGAAGCTGAGGGCGTTGACGCGATAGCCCTCCGCTTTGGCGATGGCGAGCACCGTCGTCGAATCGAGACCGCCGCTGACCAGCACCACGGCTTGCTTCGGAACGCCCATCGTCTTGTCCGGTTCCGCCATCGCACACCCACCTCTGCAAAGCCGCCCGCCATTGCGGGCAAGGATGGCGACAGCTTTTGGCACATCCCGGCCGGTCGGGCCAGACCGGGTGTCTCGGCGATCACATCATCGTGGCCAGCATGTCCTCGACGGTCATGACGCGCGCAGGCGGCAGCCGGACGGTTGCGGTACAGCCCTGATCGGGCTTGCCCTCCAGCGTCAGGGTGCCGCCATGCGCCTCCACCAGACGCAGCGCAAGCGGCAGGCCGAGGCCGATCCCCTCGTATCGGCGGGTGGCGCTCTGATCGACCTGCGCGAAGGGCGTCAGGGCGGTCGCGATGTCGTCCGCCCGCATGCCGATGCCACGGTCACGCACCGCCAGTTCCACCCAGCCATCGGTGGCGGGCGCCATGGTCAGCGTCACAACGCCGTGGGGATGGCTGAACTTGATGGCGTTGGACAGCAGGTTGTCCAGCGCTTGGCGCAGGCGCCGCGCATCGCCCCGTATCGGCGGCAGATCGCCGTCGGCGACCACCTCGACCGTCACGCTCCGGTGGCTGGCCTGGAACTCCAGGTTGGCCACGGCCTGGGCGGCGAGCGCCGACAGGTCGACCGGCTCCTCGGCCAGTGACAGTCCGCCGGCCTCGACCCGCGCCATGTCGAGGATATCGTCGATGATGGCCAGCAGCTGCTCGCCGGCCTGCCTGATGGCGGCGATGCAATCGCGCTGTTGCCCCCGACCGCTCGCCGGCTCCGCCTCCGTCCGCACCTCCAGCAGCTGGGAAAAGCCGATCACTGCGTTCAGCGGGGTGCGCAGTTCATGACTCATGGCGGCGATGAAGGTCGATTTGGCGCGGTCAGCCGCCTCGGCCGCATCCTTGGCCGCCAGCAGTTCGGCTTCCGCCCGGCGCCGTTCGGTCACATCGCGCAGGATGGCTGTATAGATCCGCCGCCCCTCCACCTCGCTGGCGCTGACCGACAATTCGACTGGGAATCGTGTGCCATCGGCACGTTCCGCTTCGGCGGCACGATCGCGGGCAACCAGGGCGGTTGTCTGGCCGGGCTCGAAGTCCAGCCGGATGCCGTCCTCCTCCCGCAGATGGGCCAGCGGGATCAGCCGGTCGAGCGGGCGCCACAGCAGCTCACCGGCCGGAACACCGAACATCGCCTCTGCCGCACGGTTGAAGCCGAGCAGGATGCCGGCCTCATCCACGGTGAGGATGGCCTCGGCGACCGTATCGAGGATCGCTTCGGTGCGCGCCTCCGACAGGCGCAGGGCGTTGGCGGTGTGCAGATATTCGCTGACATCGGTGATGGTGGCGATGATGCCGCCATCCTCCATCAGGATGCGCTGGCACATCACCCGGCGGTCGGCGCCCGTCCCCTCCGGATCGTGGAAGCGGAAATCGGTGGACTGCGGATCCCGGCCCGGCTCGGTCCGCCATTCCGACACCACCCGCGCCCGGTCGTCGGGATGGACCGCACGGAGCCAGCCGTCGCCGAGCAGCCGGTCGGGCTCCACCCCGGTGATGGCGGAAAGACGGGCGTTGGCGAACAGCACCTGACCGGCTGCATCGGCCTGAAGGATGCCGACCGGCGCCGCCTCCGCCAGTGTGCGATAGCGCGCCTCGCTGGCGCGCAGCCGCTCCGACAGGGCGATGGCGTCATTGACGTCGCGGAAGGTCAGGACCAGCCCGCCAATCTCCGGCTCGTCCAGTTCGTTGCGGACGGTCACCTCCAGCCAGCGCCAGCCGCCATCGGCATGGCGGAGCCGGAAGATGGTGCGGCCGCTGCTTCCGGCCGGAGCGGCGGCCCGGATGCGAAGCCGCTGCTGCGCCTCCTGCAGATCCCCGGGATGAACATGCAGGTCCAGCATGGTGCCGGTGAGCGCCTGTGGCGCGTGCCCCAGCATCTCCGCCGCCGCTTGGCCGACCCTGAGGATGCGACCGTCCGTCGACAGCACCGCAACCGCTCCGTCCGACAGGCGGCACGGGACGCCGACCAACCGTTCGCCTGCCTGCAAGATGACACCTCCGAACCGGCAAAAAGAGTTCCGGCCGGATTGCCGCCCTTTTCGGTTCGGCACAGCAATCCGACCTTGCCGGACAGCGTAGGCTGTCAACCGTTAACAGGTGATGTCAGAAAAAATCAGGTCCGCCCCTGACGATTTCACCACTGAAACTGTCACCCCCGCCGCAAGGACAGGAAAGAGGTCAACGAATCAAGCACTGCATCGGGCGCCTCGGTCATCACCATATGCCCGGTCTGCGGCAGGACGACGACCTGCGAGGATTTGACGCAGGCGGCCAGAGCGCGTCCTGCCTTGGCCGGCGTCATCTTGTCCAGCGCGCCCAGCAGGAACAGAGAGGGGCAGGCGACCGACGCGGCGGCCTCCGCCCCCTGCCCATACTCATTGCAGGCCGCAAGATCGGCCCCCAGCACGCCCGGCCGCACCGATGCCATGAGCCGGCGACCGCCGGGGATCAGCGCAAGGCCAGGGGTCGGGCAACTGCCGCCCTGGGCGCCGCCATGGCCGCGCGGCCCATGGCCCCAGCCGATCACCATCTCAATGGCCGACTGTTCGCCGGCATGGGCGGCAGCCAGCAGGTCCGGGTGCACCGGCATGCGCTCCGCCACGCCCAGCAGCGCCACCGCCTCCACCCGCGCGCCATGACGGGCGGCAGCGTCCAGGGCCACAAGCGCACCCATCGAATGGCCGATCAGCACCGCCCGTTCCAGCCCGGCGGCGTCCAGCAGGGCGATCACCCAGTCGGCGATGGCGGCGATGCTGCCCAGCGGTTCCCCGCCGGACCGGCCGTGGCCCGGCAGATCGACCGCCAGCACCGAGCGGCCATGGTGAGCGAGATAGCGGCTTTGCAGGCTCCACACGCTGTGGTCCATGCCGGCGCCGTGGATCAGCACGACGGCCGGCCGCGCGGGATCGACCTCCCGGCCGCCGGTGTGGACGAAGACGGGGGTTCCGTTGACGGTCAACTGCATGGCGCGGCCCTCAGCCCTTGGTGGCGGCGCGCAGCGCCTGCTTCAGGTCGTCGATCAGGTCGTCACAGTCCTCCAGCCCGATGGACAGACGGATCATGTCCTCCCCCACCCCGGCGGCGGCGAGCGCCTCCGCATCGAGTTGGGCGTGGGTGGTGCTGGCGGGATGGATGACCAGAGACTTGGCGTCGCCGACATTGGCGAGGTGCGAGAACAGGGTCAGCGACTCGATGAAGCGGCGCCCGGCCTCGCGGCTGCCGCCCGCCCCACTGCCGCGGATGCCGAAGGAAATGATGGAGCCGGCGCCGTGCGGCAGCAGCCGGGAAGCCAGCGCATGGTCGGGATGGTCCACCAGTTCCGGGTAGGAAACCCAGGCGACGGCACCCTTCTCGACATTCAGCTCCCCTTCCAGGAAGCAGACGACCTTGCGGGCGTTGTGGATGTGGCACTTCATCCGCAACGGCAGCGTTTCCACCCCCTGCAGGATCTGGAAGGCGTTCATCGGGCTCATGCAGGCGCCGAAATCGCGCAGTCCCTCGGCGCGGGCGCGGGCGATGAAGGCGGCCGGGCCATATTCCTCGGCGAAATCGATGCCGTGATAGCCGGCATAGGGCTCGGTCAGGGTCGGGAATTTGCCCGAGGCCTCCCAATCGAAGCGACCGCCGTCGATCACCACGCCGCCGATGGCGGTGCCGTGCCCGCTCAGCCACTTGGTGCAGGAATGCATGACGATATCGGCGCCATGCTCGAACGGACGGCAGAGATAGGGGGTGGTGAAGGTCGAATCGATCATCAGCGGGATGCCGGCCTCGTGCGCGATGGCCGCGACCTTCGGCACGTCCAGCACCTCGAGCCCCGGATTGCCCAGCACCTCGCCGAAGACCAGCCGGGTCTCCGGCCGGATCGCCGCGCGGATGCCGTCGAGGTCGCGCGGATGAACGAAGGTCGTGGTGATGCCGAATCGCGGCAGCGTGTAGGCCAACAGATTGCGGCTGCCGCCATAGATCGAGGAGGAGGCGACGATATGCCCGCCCGCCCCCATCAGCGTCATGATCGCCAGCGTCATGGCGGCCTGACCGCTGGCGGTGCAGACGGCGCCCACCCCGCCCTCCAGCGTCGCCAGCCGTTCCTCCAGAACCGCGACGGTGGGGTTGGAGATGCGTGAATAGATGTGCCCTGGCCGTTCCAGGTTGAACAGGGCCGCCGCCTGATCGACGTCGCTGAAGACGTAGGAGGAGGTCAGGTGGATCGGAACCGCGCGCGCCCCGGTCGCCGGATCGGGCCGCTGCCCCGCATGCAGAGTCTGCGTATCGAACTTCAGGAACTTGGCGCCGGCCATGCTCCTCCCTCCCCTCGGATTGGAAAGAGGGCCGCCAATGGTTGAGCGGCCCTCTCTGCTTGTCAGCTTATTATTTGCCAGCCCTGTTCAACCCGCATTCCAGCGGCATCGAATGTGCGGAAGCGTATGGAGACATGACGCGCGCGTCAAGCTGGTTGGAGAGCCGGGGTGCCGGGGGTCAAGCGGTCGGCCCTTCGGCGGCCACCCCCACCATCGTCTCCTCCACCAGCCAGTCCACAACCCGGCGCAGCGCCTCGTCCTCACTTGCGCCGCCAGCGAGCGCCTCCTGGAAGATCGCGATCTGCCGATGGGCGCTGGTGCCACGGGCAACGATCTCGCGCGCCCGCTCGACCTCGGCGGTGCAGCCGAAATGCAGGGCGTCCTCGCGGGTCAGATCAATGATCTCGTCCAGCAGGTCGGCATAGGGCACGATGCGGCCCTGGCCGAAATCGACCAGCCCGCTGTCCAGACCGTAGCGCTGTGCGCGCCAACGGTTCTCCTCGATCAGCAGGTTCTTGTAGGGCCGCCAGGTGACGTTGCGCAGCTTCAACCGCCACAGCATGCGCAGCAGGCAGCGGTACAGCGCCGCCACCGTGACCGCATCGTCCAGCCGGGTGCAGATGTCGGTGATGCGCATCTCCAGCGTGGGAAAGCGCGAGGACGGGCGGATGTCCCACCACAGCTTGCTGGCATCCTCGATCACGCCTGCATTCACCAGCACCGCGACATGGCTCTGATACTCGCCATAACTCTGGAAGCCGGCGGGCATGCCGGTGCGCGGCAGTTCGTGCCAGACGCTGAGCCGGTAGGACCGGCGCTCCATGTCGCGCCCGCGCCAGAAGGGCGAGGAAGTCGACAGCGCCAGCAGATGGGGCAGGAAATAACGGACCTGATTCATCAGGTCGATGCGCAGGTCGTCGTCCTCGATCCCGATATGGACATGCATGCCGCAGATCATCAGCCGCCGGGCCGGTGCACCCAAATCCCGCGCCAGCATGTTGTAGCGGTCGCGGTTGGTGTGCTTCTGCGGCTCCCACGCAGCGAAGGGATGGGTCGAGGCGGCGATCGGCGCCAGCCCGTAACGGTCTGCCACCCCGGCAACGGTGGCGCGCAGGGCTGCCAACTCGGCCCGCGCCTCGGCCAGCGTCTTGCAGACCGGGGTGCCGACCTCGATCTGGCAGCGCAGGAATTCCGGGTGGATGCGGCCGGGCGCCTGCTCCTGACAGGCCTCCAGCATCTCGTCCGGCGGACTCTGCACGATGTCGCGCGTGCCTCGGTCCACCAGCAGATACTCTTCTTCCAGGCCCATGGTGAAGGACGGTTCGGTCACGGCGGCTTCCATCTGGTGTTCAGGCCCGCGGATAATGGTGGATGGTCGCCAGCGACGGCAGGGCCAGCAGAGGTTCCAGCGCGTCGCCGATCACCTGCGCCCACAGATCGGCACCCTCCGGCGTCGCGATCAGATCCTGCCGGACCTCCAGCAGGACGTTGGGATAGCCGGCAGGTGTCGCGTGGGTCTCCACCGTGCCGCCCAGCGTGCCGCGGCCGGAATAGGGCTGGTTGTCGCCGACGCACCAGCGCCCGTCCGCCTTCAGCGACTCGATCAGCGGCACCGGCAGGCGCGGGTCGTTGTCCCACAGCACGCCGATATGCCAGGGCCGCGCCACGCCGCGCATGGCGGGAGTGAAGCTGTGGACCGACACCATCACCGGCACCTCCCCGCGCGCGCGGATGACCGACAGCGCCGCCGCCACCGCCGCATGGTAGGGGTGGAAAAGCGCCTCCACCCGCCGGGCCTGTTCGGCGGCGTCCAACGCACGGTTGCCGGGGATCACCACATCGTCGCTGACCACCGGGATCGCGGTCGGATCCTCCAAAGCCCGGTTGGGGTCGATCACCAGCCGGGAGAAGCCGGACAGCACCGCCGTTGCGCCGAACCTTGCCGCCAGCCGCCGCGTCACCTCCGCCGCGCCGATGTCGTAGGCGATGTGGCGGCAGAGCTGTTCCTCCGGCAGGCCGAGATCGCCCAGCACCCTGGGAATGGCGCGCGACGCATGGTCGCACACCAGCAGCAACGGTCCGGCCGCATCGGGGTTGAGCGTGGTCGCCGGCGCAGGATCATCGGGATCCAGCAGCGGAGCGGCCATTCGCGGGGCGGGCGCAGGCGCGGTGACCGGCTGGCGGTGTTCGGGCGGCCCGTCCTGGGATCGGCCGGGCTGGCGCGAAGAATCTTGAGGAATGGAGTCAACCATACGCCACACTAACGCAACCGCCATGTCGGGCGGAAGCGCGGCCGAAGGTGGTAGCCCGAGCGGCAAGCTGCTACGCTCCATTTCCCTTTCCGCGCGAACCCACCCGGAAGACATCCCGCATGCTTCGCCTGCTCACACTTTGCCTTGCCGTGCTCGCGCTGCTCAGCGCTTGCGGTCCCGTCTATGAAACCCAGTACAGCCTGATCCCGCCCAGTTCGGCGGAAGGACGGCTGTGCGTCAACCAGTGCCAGCAGAACCGCAATTTCTGCCGCCAGAACTGCGGCATGAACCAGCAGGCATGCGTGAACGAGGCACGGTCGCGGGCGCTCTACGAGTATCAGGCCTACGTCAACCGACAGCAGGCGGAAAAGAAACCGATCAAGAAGTCGGTCAGCGATTTCGACCGTTCCTACTCCTGCGGCAACAGCAGCTGTGAAGCGCGCTGCGAGGCGGACTATCGCGACTGCTTCGGCGGCAGCTGCGGCGGTCAGGTGATCGCCCGGACCGTCTGCACCGCATTCTGCGACCAGGAAAAGCCCAAGCCGGCCCCGACCGCGGCACCGATGCTGAGCCCGATGCCGCAGGGCGCCGCCCAGTCACAAATTCAATCCCCTGCATCGTCCGCGGGCGGCTATCCGGCCGGCGCGTCGCTGTGCCAGCCTGGCATGCGGGTGGAGGTCGAGTGGCAGGGCGACTGGTATCCCGCAACCGTGAAGGACCGGCCGCGCAACGATGGCCGCTGCCCGATCCACTATGACGATTTCGGATCGGAAGACGACGAATCAGTATCGCTGCGCCGCATCCGCCCACGCTGACGCCCTCGGGCTCCGCATTGGGCCGGACACCGTAAAGGAGAAACCCGGACGCGCACGGCAGCCATGACGCGCGTCCGGCTGGCTTGGCAAATCCGCGCCCGATATAAGCGCCTCTATGCCAGACGCCAGTGCCATCCCCATCGACCATGCTTCCCGGACGCAACGCGTCGCCCTGATCGCCTTGCTGCTGGGCGCGCTCGGCATCGCCTTCGCCCCCATCTTCGTCCGCCTGTCCGATGTCGGGCCGGTCGCAATCGGCTTCTGGCGGATGGCCCTGGCGACCCCGGTGCTGACGCTGTGGATGATCGGCGAGTCGCGGACGAGGACCGGCCGAAGCAGTCGGCGCCCTTCCTCCCTCGCCGATTACGGCCGACTGTCCATGGCGGGCCTCTGCTTTGCCGGAGACCTCGCGGTCTGGCACACGTCAATCCGATACACCTCCGTCGCCAACGCCACACTGCTGGCCAACTTCGCGCCGCTGTTCGTCGCACCTGTCGCCTGGTTCCTGTTCAAGGAACGCATCACCGGCCGCTTCGTCCTGGGCATGCTGCTCGCGCTGGGCGGAGCCATCGTTCTGATGGGGCAGAGCTTTCAACTGAGCCCCGAGCATCTGTTCGGCGACGCGCTGGGTCTGCTGACCGCAGTTTTCTATGGCGGATACATCCTGTCGGTCGGACATCTGCGCGCCGAGTTCTCCACGGCCACCATCATGACCTGGAGCGGCGCCATCACCGCGGCCGTGCTTCTGCCGCTGGGTCTTTATGGCGGCGAGGCGATGCTGCCAGGAAGCGCCGCCGGCTGGCTGGTTCTGATCGGGCTTGCGCTGTTCAGCCATGCTGGCGGACAGAGCCTGATCGCCTACGCCCTGGCCCATCTTCCTGCCTCCTTCTCGTCCGTCAGCCTGCTGCTGCAGCCGGCAGCAGCCGCAATCCTGGCCTGGATTCTGCTGGACGAGCCGCTGGGGACGCTGCAGGCCGTGGGCGCCGCCGTGATCCTGATGGGCATTCTGCTCGCCCGGCGCGGCAGCCGCTGACATTCCTCCGACCGTAACTCCCCAGTACCCGTGATGTTTTTTCATCCCGCGGGCAAGGCGCCGCAAGCACTCTGTCGACCATTGACCCGGCCC
The DNA here is from genome assembly GCF_001639105.2 of Azospirillum humicireducens. Lineage (NCBI taxonomy): Bacteria > Pseudomonadati > Pseudomonadota > Alphaproteobacteria > Rhodospirillales > Azospirillaceae > Azospirillum > Azospirillum humicireducens. Next base: position 426,657 of record NZ_CP015285.1, on the reverse strand, counting down.
GCCGGGACCGCTACCGGTATTACCAACTGCCGATAAACCGCTTTCCGATCGAAGGGGAACCTCCCGTGCCGGGCACCGACGACAGCGCTCACGTCCCCTCCTCCTCGCAGCGCATTTCAGAGTGGGTCGCTCAACAGCTTCTCGACCGCATCGCGCGCGGCGAGCTGGTGCCGGGAGAGCGCCTGCCGGGCGAACGCCAGCTTGCCGAGCAGTTGCATGTCAGCCGCGTCTCGGTGCGTGCCGCGCTGCAGAAGCTGAAGACCCAGGGATTCCTGACCGCCGTCCAGGGCGGCGGCACCCGCGTGGTCTCCTCGGCCGGGGTGATGGACGGTGCACTGACAGCCATGGTCCGCAGCACTCACCAGAATCTCTGCGACCTCGTCGAAATCCGCATGGCGCTGGAAAGCTGGGCGGCGCGCCGTGCGGCCGAGCGGGCGACACAGCAACAGATCGACACCATCGGCCGCATCCTGGCAGCGATGAGCGAGACCAACCGCGATGGCGGACGCGCAGCCGACGACATGGATTTCCACGTCGCCGTCGCCCAGGCGTCCGGCAGCCCGGTCTATCTGCACCTGCTCTCCACCATCCGAGACATCCTCGGCAACATGGTGGAGATGAAGCACACCGAGCCCTTCATGGAAAACCACGAGGCGCTGATGATCGAGCATCACCGCGCCATCCACCAAGCCATCGCCCGGCGCGATCCCGATGCCGCCGCCAATGCCGTCACCGCCCATCTCGGCTGGATCCTGGCCCGCTACCGCACCATGACCGAAGACCCTGCCTCCCGGCCGGGAGTCCAGGCCGATGCCCCGCCCCCGCCGCGCTCTCCCGCGGACTGACACCGCCGCTCGACCGACCAGTACCAAAAACGACAAAGGCCGCAGCCTCCCAACGGAAACTGCGGCCTTTGTCATTGAAACCGTTGCGACCCTCAGCTTGCGAGAATCGCCTCGATCTCCTTCGTCACCTCATCGATGTCGGCCATCCCGTCCACTGCCTTCAACACACCCCGGCCCTGGTAATAGGGCAGGATCGGCGCAGTCTGCTGATGGTACTGGGTGAGACGGGTGGTCACCGTTTCCGCATTGTCGTCGGCGCGCCGCTTGAACTCGGTGCTGCCGCAAGCGTCGCAAACACCCTCGACCTTAGGCTTCTCGAAGCTGTCGTGATACCCCTTGCCGCACTTGGCGCAGGTGTAGCGGCCGGTGATGCGCTCCACCAGGACATCGTCGACGACCCGCATCTCGATCACATGGTCGAGCTTCAGGCCCTTCTCTTCCAGCATCTTGTCCAGCGCCTCGGCCTGGGCCACGGTGCGGGGGAAGCCGTCGAGAATGAAGCCGTTCTTGACGTCCGGCTTGGAAATGCGCTCGGCGATCATGCTGACCATGAGATCGTCCGGCATCAATTTGCCGGCGGCCATGATCTCCTTCGCCTGCTGCCCGAGCGGCCCGCCTTCCGCCACCATGGCGCGGAGCATGTCGCCCGTGGACAACTGCACCAAGCCACGCGTGTCTTCCAGACGGCGCGCCTGGGTCCCCTTCCCGGCGCCCGGCGGACCGAGCAGTATGAGGTTCATTACTTTCTCCCCCGAAGCTTCGATTTCTTGATCAATCCCTCATACTGGTGAGCCAGCAGATGGGAATGAATCTGCGCGACCGTGTCCATCGTGACGGTGACCACGATCAGCAGGCTGGTGCCGCCAAAATAAAACGGAACCGAGTGCTGGGATATCAGGATTTCGGGGAGGAGACAAACCGCCACAAGATAGGCGGAGCCGATCACGGTAAGCCGGGTCAGCACATAGTCTATATGGTCGGCCGTGTTCTTGCCGGGGCGGATGCCGGGGATGAAGCCGCCATATTTCCGCAAATTCTCGGCCGTCTCGGCCGGATTGAACACGATGGCCGTATAGAAAAAGCAGAAGAAGACGATCAGCGAGGCGTACAGCAGCATGTAGAGCGGCGTACCGTGCGCGAGGTAGCGGGACACCGCCTGCAGCCACTCCGGTCCCTCACCGCCAGCAAAGCCGACCGCGGTGAGCGGCAGCAGCAGCAGAGACGATGCGAAGATCGGCGGGATGACACCGGCCGTGTTCATCTTCAGCGGCAGGTGCGACGCTTCGCCGCCGAACACGCGGTTGCCAACCTGGCGTTTCGGGTACTGCACCAGCAGGCGGCGCTGGGCGCGCTCCATGAAGACGATGAAGAACACCACGCCGACCGACATCACCAGCATCAGGATGATGAACAGCGTCGACAGGGCGCCCTGGCGGCCAAGTTCCAGCGTGTTGACAAGCGCACGCGGCAGTTCCGCGACGATGCCGGCGAAGATGATCAGCGAAATGCCGTTGCCGATGCCACGGGCGGTGATCTGCTCGCCCAGCCACATCAGGAACATGGTGCCGCCGACCAGCGTGATGACCGTGGCAACACGGAAGAACAGCCCCGGATCGATGACCGCCGCCCCGCTGGATCCGCGCATCGCTTCAAGACCGACCGCAAGGCCATAGGCCTGCACGGTGGCGAGCGCCACCGTACCGAATCGGGTGTACTGGTTCAGCTTCTTGCGCCCGGCCTCGCCTTCCTTCTTCATGGCCTCCATCTGCGGCGACACGGCGGTCAGCAACTGCACGATGATGGACGCCGAGATGTACGGCATGATGTTGAGCGCGAAGATGGTCATGCGGCTCAGCGCGCCACCGGCCAGCATGTCGAACATGCCGAGAATGCCGCCGCCCTGCTGCTTGAAGACGTCGCTGAGAATCGTCGGGTCGATGCCCGGCAGCGGGATGTAGGTGCCCAGCCGGTAGACGATCAGGGCCGCCAAGGTGAACCAAATCCGCTTTTTCAGCTCGGTCGCCTTGGAGAAAGCCCCGAAATTGATGTTGGCGGCAAGCTGCTCGGCCGCTGATGCCATGGTCCAATCCCTGTCCCGTAAGCGCGAACGGGGCGGCACTGCATGACGCAGGCCGCCCCTCGCGACTTCGCTTTTTGTAGTGCCCCAAAAGCCCGCGCGCAAGCGCGGGCTTGTCGCGGAACTTTACTCGGCGGCTTCGGCGGCGGGAGCGGTCAGCGTGACGCTGCCACCCGCCTTCTCGACGGCTTCGATCGCCGACTTGGACGCGCCGGCGACCGTGAAGGATACCTTCGCGGTCAGCTCGCCCTTGCCCAGCAGACGGACACCGTCCTTCTTCACCTTGCCAGTGACACCGGCGGCGTTGAGCGCCGCGGCATCGATGGTCTCGGAAGCATTCAGCTTGCCCAGGTCGATGGCCTTCTGGACCATGCCCAGGTTAACCACCGAATATTCCTTGGCGAAGATGTTCCGGAAACCGCGCTTCGGCAGGCGGCGGTGCAGAGGCATCTGCCCGCCTTCGAAGCCGTTGATCGCCACACCGGTGCGCGAGGTCTGACCCTTCACGCCGCGGCCAGCGGTCTTGCCCTTGCCCGAACCGATACCGCGACCGACGCGCATGCGCGCCTTGCGGGCACCGGCGTTGTCACGCAGGTCATTCAGCTTGGTCATGATCTCAGCCCTCGTTCTCGACGCGGACCAGGTGCGCGACCTTGGCGATCATGCCCCGCACGGCCGGAGTGTCCTCCAGCTCGCGGGTCCGGTGCAGCTTGTTGAGACCCAGACCGACCAGCGTCTCGCGCTGGTCGTGCTTGCGGCCGATCGGGCTGCCGATCTGGGTCACGACGACGGTCTTCTTCTCCGCCATGATCAGGCCTCCTGTCCGGCGCCGGCCTCACGACGGCCGAGGATGTCGCTCACGCGACGACCACGGCGCGCCGCGACAGACCGCGGGCTGGTGACCTGGGTCAGGGCGTCGAAGGTCGCCTTGATCATGTTGTGCGGGTTCGACGTGCCGATCGACTTGGTCACGACGTCAGCGACGCCGAGAGCCTCGAAGATCGCGCGCATCGGACCACCGGCGATGATGCCGGTACCGGCCGGAGCAGCCCGCAGCACGACCTTGCCGGCACCGAAGTGACCGTTGGTGTCGTGATGCAGCGTGCGGCCTTCGCGCAGCGGGACGCGGATCATGCCGCGCTTGGCCTGATCGGTCGCCTTGCGGATGGCTTCCGGGACCTCGCGGGCCTTGCCCGAACCGACGCCGACGCGGCCCTTGCCATCGCCGACAACGACCAGAGCGGCGAAGCCGAAGCGACGACCACCCTTGACCACCTTGGCGACGCGGTTGATGCCGACGAGCTTTTCGATCAGCTCGCTTTCTTCCCGCTCGCGCGGCTGCCGGTCGCGGTTGTCCCGCTCCCCACGTTCACGTGCCATATCCGGGCCTCCTTAGAACGACAGCCCGCCCTCGCGGGCGGCGTCGGCCAGGGCCTTGACCCGGCCATGGTAAATGTAACCACCGCGGTCGAAGACGACCTCGGTAATCCCAGCGGCCTTGGCGCGCTCGGCGATCAGGCCGCCGATACGCTTGGCAGCATCGACGTTGCCGCCGTGCTTGAGCTGCTCGCGCAGCTCCTTCTCCAGCGACGAGGCGGACGCGAGCGTCTTGCCGTTTTCGTCGTCGATGATCTGGGCGTAGATGTGCAGATTCGACCGGAAGACCGAGAGGCGAACGCGCCCGCCGGCCTTCTTGGCAATCTGCGCGCGCACGCGCTGCTTGCGGCGCTCGTGGAGTTGCTTTGGCTTCAGCATGGCGGTTACTTCTTCTTACCTTCCTTGCGCAGGACGGTTTCGGTCTCGTACTTGATGCCCTTGCCCTTGTAGGGCTCCGGCTTCTTCCAGCCGCGGATCTCGGCAGCCACCTGGCCGACCTTGTGCTTGTCATAGCCGCTGACCGAAATGGCCGTCGGCTTGTCGCACTTGATCGTGATGCCTTCCGGGATCGGGTACTTCACGTCGTGCGAGAAGCCGAGCTGGAGAACCAGCTCCTTGCCCTGCACGGCAGCGCGGTAACCGACGCCGTTGATCTCGAGGTTGATCGTGTAGCCCTGGCTGACACCGGTGACCATGTTGTTGATCAGGGTGCGCGAGGTCGCCCACATGACGCGGGCGCGCTTGCTGTCGTTTGCCGGCTTCACCACCACCTTGCCGTCTTCCAGCGAGGCGGTGATGTCGTCGATCAGGGTCAGGCTGAGTTGCCCCAGCTTGCCCTTGGCCGTCACCTGCTGACCGTCGACCTTCACGTCGACGCCAGCCGGAACCGGCACGGGATGCTTGCCAATGCGCGACATCTGCCAATCCCCCTTAGAACACGCGGCAGAGGACTTCACCGCCAACGTTGGCGGCGCGGGCCTCATTGTCCGACATCACGCCGCGCGGGGTCGACAGGATCGACAGACCGAGCCCGTTATAGACACGGGGCAGGTCGGCGATCTTCGAGTAGACGCGACGGCCGGGCTTGGACACACGGGCGATCTGCTTAATGACAGGCTCGCCTTCGTGGTACTTCAGCTCGATCTTCAGGTTCTTGACACCCGGGCGCAGTTCTTCCTCGGACCAGCCGCGGATGAAGCCTTCACGCTTCAGAACTTCCAGGACGTTGACGCGCAGCTTCGACGCCGGGGAAACCACAACGGACATGCGGGCGTGCTGACCGTTGCGGATGCGGGTCAGCATATCGCCGAGCGGATCGCTCAAAGACATTCTCGGACCCTCCTTACCAGCTCGACTTCGTCATGCCCGGAATCTGGCCGGTCGAGGCCAGTTCGCGGAGCGTGACGCGGGACAGCTTGAACTTGCGATAGAACGCGCGCGGACGCCCGGTCATTTCGCAGCGGTTCCGGATGCGCACCTTCGAGGAGTTGCGCGGCAGCTCGGCCAGCTTGAGGCGGGCAGCGAATTGCTCTTCCGGCGGGAGGGACTTGTCGTTCGCGATTGCCTTCAGGCGCGCACGCTTGTTTGCGTACTGCTTGGCCAGCTTGGCGCGACGCTTGTTCTTTTCGATGGCACTGGTCTTAGCCATGGTCGTGCTCCAGCCTCAGCTCACGAACGGCATGTCGAAGCCCTTCAGGAGAGCCTTGGCTTCCTGGTCGGTCTTCGCCGTAGTGACGATGATGATGTCCATGCCGCGGATCTGATCGATCTTGTCGTAATCGATCTCCGGGAAAATGATCTGTTCCTTGACGCCCATGGCGTAGTTGCCACGGCCGTCAAAGCTGTCACCCGGGATACCGCGGAAGTCACGGACGCGCGGCAACGCAATCGTCACCAGGCGATCCAGGAACTCGTACATGCGGTCGCGACGGAGCGTGACCTTGCAGCCGATCGCCATGCCTTCGCGCAGCTTGAACTGGGCGATCGACTTGCGCGACTTGGTCACCACCGGCTTCTGACCGGTGATGGCGGCCATCTCGGCCACGGCGAGCTGGATCTTCTTGGAGTCGGCGACAGCCTCGCCGACACCCATGTTGACCACGATCTTCTCGATCCGCGGAACTTCCAGGTCGTTCTTGTAGCCGAATTCCGACTTCAGAGCGGCGCGGATCTTGGAATCGTAAACTTCTTTCAGACGTGCGGTCATGCCCGGGTCCTCACAGGTCGATGACTTCGCCGGACCGCTTGGCGACACGCACCTTGCGGCCATCCTCAAGGATCTTGAAACCGACGCGGGTCGGCTTGCCATCCTTGGGATCGACGTGAGCGAGATTGGAGACGTTGATCGGCGCCTCCATCTCAATGATGCCACCCTGCGAGCGGGCGCTGGCACGCTGGTGCTTCTTCACCACGTTCACGCCCTGCACAACGGCACGGTTCTCCTTGGGGAAAACCTTCAACACCTCGCCGGTCTTGCCCTTGTCACGGCCGGTCAGGACAACGACCTTGTCCTTGGTCTTGATCTTGGCGGCCATTACAGCACCTCCGGCGCCAGCGAGATGATCTTCATGAACTTCTTGCCGCGAAGCTCACGAGTGACCGGCCCGAAAATACGGGTGCCGATCGGCTCGCCCTGCTTGTTGATCAGCACGGCGGCATTGCGGTCGAAACGGATCGCCGACCCGTCCTCCCGACGCAGTTCCTTCGCGGTGCGGACGATGACGGCGCGATGCACGTCGCCCTTCTTGACGCGGCCCTTCGGAATGGCCTCCTTGACCGAGACGACGATGACGTCGCCCACGGTCGCGACCTTCCGCTTGGACCCGCCAAGCACCTTGATGCACTGCACCCGGCGCGCCCCGCTGTTATCGGCGACTTCCAGGTTGGTTTGCATCTGGATCATTGTTTACGACCTTTCGTTATCACGCGGCGCCGCTGTCGGCGGCGGACTCCGTCACGACCGTCCAACGCTTGGACTTCGAGATCGGGCGGCATTCGATGATCGAAACCGTATCGCCGACCTTGAACAGGTTGCCCTCGTCGTGGGCGGCGTACTTCTTCGACTGACGAATGAACTTCTTGTACACGGGGTGCATGACACGGCGCTCGACAAGAACCGTAACGGTCTTGTCGCACTTGTCGCTGACCACCGTGCCCTGCAGAACGCGGCGAGGCATGGATGATCCCCCTTACTTGCCGGCGTCGGCGGAGCGGGCACGCTCGCCGAGGATGGTCTTGATGCGGGCGATGTCGCGGCGCACCGTGTTCACCCGCGCGGTGTTCTCCAGCTGGCCGGAGGCCTTCTGGAAACGCAGGTTGAACTGTTCCTTCTTGAGCTGGAGGAGCTGATCGTTCAGCTCATCCGCGCTCTTCGTACGAATGTCTACGGCCTTCATGCCGCGGTCTCCTCGACACCGCCCAGGCGGGTCACCAGCTTCACCTTGATCGGCAGCTTCGCGGCCGCCAGAGCGAAGGCGGTTTTTGCCACATCTGCCGGCACGCCGTCCAGCTCAAACAGGATACGGCCGGGCTTCACACGGGCCGCCCAGTACTCCGGCGAACCCTTACCGGAACCCATGCGGACTTCGGCGGGCTTGGTGGAGACCGGGAGATCCGGGAAAATGCGGATCCAGACGCGGCCCTGACGCTTCATCGCGCGGGTGATCGCGCGGCGGGCCGCTTCGATCTGACGCGCGGTGATGCGCTCCGGCTCCAGGGCCTTCAGGCCGTAGGAGCCGAAATTGAGGGCGGTGCCGCCCTTGGCGTTGCCGTGGATGCGGCCCTTGTGGGCCTTACGGAATTTCGTGCGCTTGGGAGAAAGCATCGCTCGGCCCCTTTACTCGCGTTCGGAGCGCTCGGAGCGCTCGCGGCGGTCGCGACGATCGTGCCGCTCGCGGCGCGGCTCGCCGTCGGTCGACACCGGCTCGGAACCCATGCGCTTGTCCTGCGCCATCGGATCGTGAGCCATGACCTCGCCCTTGAACACCCACACCTTGACACCGCAGGTGCCGTAGGTGGTCTTGGCGGTGCCCACACCGTAGTCGATGTCGGCGCGCAGGGTGTGCAGCGGAACGCGGCCTTCGCGGTACCACTCCATGCGGGCGATTTCCGCACCGCCGAGACGGCCGGAGCAGTTGATCCGGATGCCCTGAGCGCCCAGACGCATGGCGGACTGCACGGCGCGCTTCATGGCGCGACGAAATGCCACACGGCGCTCGAGCTGGCTGGCGATGTTCTCGGCGATGAGACGAGCGTCGATTTCCGGCTTGCGGATCTCGACGATGTTCAGGCTCACCTCGCTGCCGGTCATCTTCGACAGCTCAAGACGCAGCTTCTCGATGTCCGCGCCCTTCTTGCCGATCACCACGCCCGGACGAGCCGAGTGGATGGTGATGCGGGCCTTCTTGGCCGGACGTTCGATCACGACGCGCGAGCAACCGGCCTGCTGCAGGCGACCCTGCAGATAGCCACGCAGCTTCAGGTCCTGATGCAGCAGGTTGGCGTAATCGCGCTTGGCGAACCAACGGCTGTCCCAGGTCCGGTTGATGCCGAGGCGCAGCCCGATCGGATTGATTTTCTGACCCATTACTCGGCCCCCTCGGCAACGGCGGCGTCACGCTCGCGAACGATGATCGTCAGGTTGCTGAACAGCTTCTCGACCCGGGCACCGCGACCGCGGGCACGGGCGTGGAAGCGCTTCATCACCAGAGCGCGACCGACCGTCGCCGACGACACGTAGAGACGGTCGACGTCGAGCTGGTGGTTGTTCTCGGCGTTCGCGATCGCGGCCTGCAGCACCTTCTTCACCTCGCCGGCGATGCGGCGCTTGGAGAAGGTCAGCTCGGCCACGGCGCGGCTGGCATCCATGTTCCGGATGAGCTGGGCGACGAGGTTGAGCTTCCGCGGGCTGGTGCGGATCATCGGATTGCGGGCCAGAGCCTCGTTCTCCGCGATCCGGCTGGGATTGGCAGACTTGCCCATGGCTTACTTCCTCTTCGCCTTCTTGTCCGCCGCGTGGCCATAGAAGGTCCGCGTCGGAGCGAACTCGCCGAACTTGTGACCGATCATGTGCTCGGTGACGAGAACCGGCAGGAACTTGTGGCCGTTGTAGACGCCGAACGTCAGACCGACGAACTGCGGCAGGATGGTCGAACGACGCGACCAGATCTTGATGATCTCGTTGCGGCCCGAAGCCCGGCTCTTGTCCGCCTTCTTCAGCAGATAGCCGTCGACGAACGGGCCCTTCCAAACGGAGCGTGCCATCGTTCGACCTCCTTACTTCGAATGACGGCGGCGCAGGATCAGGCCATCCGTCTTCTTGTTGTGACGAGTCTTCTTGCCCTTGGTCGGCTTGCCCCACGGCGTGACCGGATGACGGCCGCCCGAGGTGCGACCCTCACCACCACCGTGCGGGTGGTCGATCGGGTTCATGGCGACGCCACGGACCGACGGACGCTTGCCCAGCCAACGGTTGCGGCCAGCCTTGCCCAGGTTGGTGTTCATCTGGTCCGGGTTGGACACGGCACCCAGGGTGGCCATGCATTCGCCGCGAACCATACGCAGCTCGCCCGAGGGGAGCTTGAGCTGGGCGTAGCCGCCGTCGCGGCCGACCAGCTGCAGGTAGGTGCCGGCGGAACGAGCCACCTGACCACCCTTGCCGGCCTTCAGTTCGACGTTGTGCACGATCGAACCGACGGGGATGTTCTTCAGCGGCATGGCATTGCCGGGCTTCACGTCGACGCGTTCGCCCGAAATGACCGTGTCGCCGACCTTCAGGCGCTGCGGCGCCAGGATGTAGGACAGGGTCCCATCCTGGTACTTGATCAGCGCGATGAAGGCGGTGCGGTTCGGATCATATTCGAGCCGCTCGACGGTGGCCGGAACGTCGAACTTGCGACGCTTGAAGTCCACCAGACGATAGGTGCGCTTATGACCGCCACCCATACGGCGCGCAGTGATGCGGCCGGTGTTGTTGCGGCCACCAGACTTGGTCAGGCCCTCAGTGAGGGTCTTGACCGGCTTGCCCTTCCACAGCTCCGAGCGGTCAACAATGACCAGCTGGCGGAGCGACGGCGTAATCGGGCGGTATTGCTTCAGAGCCATCGGATCACACTCCCGCTCAGATGCCCGTGGTCACGTCGATCTTGTTACCCTCGGCGAGGGTGACGACGGCCTTCTTGAAGTCCGAGCGACGGCCGATGGTGCCGCGGAACCGCTTGGTCTTGCCCTTGGAAACCAGGGTGTTGACCGCGGTCACCTTGACGTTGAAGAGACCTTCAACGGCGGCCTTGATCTCCGGCTTGGAGGCCGTGAGCGGCACGCGGAACGTGACCTGGTTATGCTCCGACACCAACGTCGACTTCTCGGTGATGACGGGAGCGAGGATCAGGTCGTACATCCGCTCCTGGCTCACCGCAGGTTTCGACTGCTTGCTCATTTCAGGCGAGCCTCCAGTTGCTCGACCGCGTTGCGGGTCAGGACCAGCGTGTCGCGGCGGAGAATGTCGTAGACGTTGGCGCCCTGCTCCGGCAGCACGTCGATCAGCGGGATGTTGCGCGAAGCCTTGGCGAAGTTCTCGTCCAGGTTCGAGCCATCGATGATCAGCGCGGACGTCAGGCCCAGGGTGGCGAGACGGGCAGCCAGCTCCTTGGTCTTGTGCGTCTCGGCAGCGGCAGCCTCGAGAACGATCAGCTTGCCCTCAGCGGCCTTGGCCGACAGGGCAGTCTTGAGCGCCAGCTTGCGGACCTTCTTGGTCAGCTCATGGGCGTGCGAGCGCACGACCGGGCCGAAGATGGTCGCACCGCCGCGGAACTGCGGCGAACGGATGGAGCCCTGACGAGCGCGACCGGTGCCCTTCTGCGAGTAGGGCTTCTTGGTCGTGCCGCTGATCTCGCTGATGCCCTTGGTCTTGTGGTTGCCGGAGCGGCGCTTGGCCAGCTGCCAGTTAACCATGCGGGCCAGCAGGTCGGTGCGGGTCGGCAGGCCGAACACGGCGTCCGACAGCTCGATCTCGCCGACGGCTTCGTTGTTCAGGTTCTTGATCGTGGCCTTCATGGCGCTCACTCCTGCGTCTCGGCCGGGGCTTCCGCCGCCGGAGCAGACTTGATGCCGGCCGGGAAGGGCAGGCCTTCCGGAGCCTTCTTCTTGACGGCGTCACGGATGCGCAGCCAACCGCCCTCGGCGCCGGGGACGGCACCCTTGAGCATGATCAGACCACGGGCTTCGTCGACGGCGACGACCTGGAGGTTCAGGACCGTAACCCGCTCGTCGCCGAGATGACCGGCCATCTTCTTGTTCTTGAAGACCTTGCCGGGATCCTGACGGTTACCCGTCGAACCGTGCGAACGGTGCGACACCGACACGCCGTGCGTGGCGCGCAGACCACCGAAGTTCCAGCGCTTCATCGCACCGGCAAAACCCTTACCGATGGAAGTGCCGGTGACGTCGACGTACTGGCCGGCGACGAAGTGGGCGGCCGACAGCTCGGCACCGACCTCGATCAGGGCATCGGCATCGACGCGGAACTCGACCAGCTTGCGCTTCGGTTCCACACGCGCCTTGGCGAAGTGCCCACGCTCAGGCTTGTTGACGTTCTTGACCTTGATGGCGCCCGCGCCGAGCTGGACGGCGGTATAGCCATCCTTGTCCTCGGTGCGAACGGCGACGACCTGGCAGCTGTCGACTTTCAGCACAGTGACCGGAACATGCTGACCGTCGTCCGTGAAGACGCGGGTCATGCCGACCTTCTGCGCGATCAAACCGGATCGCATTGTTCTTTATCTCCTGACCAGGGACATCCGCTTACCGGAGAGGTCCCTTACCAAACCAAAATCAGAGCTTGATCTCGACGTCGACGCCGGCGGCGAGGTCGAGCTTCATCAGCGCATCCACGGTCTGCGGCGTCGGATCGACGATGTCGAGCAGGCGCTTATGAGTGCGGATCTCGAACTGCTCGCGCGACTTCTTGTCGATGTGCGGCGAACGGTTCACGGTGAACTTTTCGATGTGCGTCGGCAGGGGAATCGGGCCCCGCACGCGCGCGCCGGTCCGCTTGGCGGTGTTGACGATCTCGCTGGTCGACTGGTCGAGCACGCGATGATCGAACGCCTTCAGACGGATGCGGATGTTCTGGCTGTCCATGTCCAAACGTCCCTTGCACCTTCTAGCGATGACGCGGACGCGTCACCGGAACTCCACGAGCTTGCTTGGGGGCATCGCCGACAGCGCAATGCCGCGCGCCGAACCACCGAAGCGGGGTCGACGGGCGACACATTGACCGATGCGACGGGCCGACACGAAAAAGAACATCCCCTGCGCAGGAAGCGCTGAGGGGATGCTCCGATCAGCATGTGGCGCGCCTCCTGTGGAGGCGCGCCTTGCCGTTCGTCTCGGGCTGCGTCTAGGCCGAAGCTGCCTACCACCAACCCAAAATCCAGAGGGCGTAATCTCTAGGCGTTCAGCGCCCGCCTGTCAATCCTGATTCTCCCCCCGTATCGGAGGAAGCTGGGTTGACAGGCGGACGGCTCCGAACACCGACGCCCGATGGCTAGAACCGGGCGGGCCGCCCTTCCTGCTCGCGCGGGGTAGACGGCCCGTCTCTTACATCCAGCGGCCGGATCGTTCCGGCCGCCCTACCCTTCCCTCTCCGGCGACCGCCTCGCGGCGGCTGCCGGATGGGTCATCACTCGACGATCTTGGCAACGACGCCGGCGCCGACGGTGCGGCCACCTTCGCGAATGGCGAAGCGCAGGCCTTCGTCCATGGCGATCGGGGCGATCAGAGCCACTTCCATGGCGACGTTGTCACCCGGCATCACCATCTCGACGCCTTCCGGCAGCGAGACCATACCGGTCACGTCCGTCGTACGGAAGTAGAACTGCGGACGGTAGTTGGTGAAGAACGGGGTGTGACGGCCGCCCTCTTCCTTCGTCAGGATGTAGGCTTCGGCCTTGAACTTGGTGTGCGGGGTGATCGAACCCGGCTTGGCCAGAACCTGGCCGCGCTCGACGTCCTCACGCTTGGTGCCGCGCAGCAGCGCGCCGATGTTGTCGCCAGCTTCACCCGAATCGAGCAGCTTGCGGAACATCTCGACGCCCGTCACCGTCGTCTTAACCGTGGCCTTCAGGCCGACGATCTCGACTTCGTCACCGACCTTCACGATGCCACGCTCGACGCGGCCGGTCACCACGGTGCCGCGGCCCGAGATCGAGAACACGTCTTCGATCGGCATCAGGAACGGACGGTCCTTCGGACGCTCCGGCTGCGGGATGTACTCGTCGACCGTCTTCATCAGCGCCAGGACGGCGTCACGGCCGATCTCCGGCGAACGGTCTTCCAGTGCGCACAGCGCCGAGCCCTTGGTGATCGGAATGTCGTCGCCCGGGAACTGGTAGGACGACAGAAGCTCGCGCACTTCCAGCTCGACCAGCTCCAGCAGCTCCGGATCGTCGACCATGTCGACCTTGTTCATGAACACGACCAGCGCCGGAACGCCAACCTGGCGGGCCAGCAGGATGTGCTCGCGGGTCTGCGGCATCGGGCCGTCCGCGGCAGACACGACCAGGATCGCGCCGTCCATCTGGGCGGCACCGGTGATCATGTTCTTCACGTAGTCGGCGTGGCCCGGGCAGTCGACGTGCGCGTAGTGGCGGTTGGTCGTCTCGTACTCGACGTGGGCCGTCGAGATCGTGATGCCGCGGGCCTTCTCTTCCGGCGCCTTGTCGATCTGGTCGTAAGCGGTGAAGGTGGCGCCGCCGGACTCCGCCAGCACCTTCGTGATCGCCGCCGTCAGCGACGTCTTGCCGTGGTCGACGTGGCCGATCGTGCCAACGTTGCAGTGCGGCTTGTTCCGCTGAACTTTGCCTTCGCCATGGGGTGGTCTCTCCGTTTCTCAATCGTTCCAGCGGTCTTCAGGCCACCTTGGCGCGGACACCGTCCGCGATGGCCTGTGGCACCGGCTCATAATGGTCGAACTGCATGCTGTACTGCGCGCGGCCCTGACTCATGGAGCGCAGGGAGTTCACATAGCCGAACATGGCCGCCAAGGGAACCAGTCCCGTGACGATTCGCGCGTTGCCGCGCTGGTCCATGCCGGTGATCTGCCCCCGGCGACCGTTCAGGTCGCCGATGACGTCGCCCATATAGTCGTCCGGCGTGATGATTTCGACCCGCATCAGCGGCTCAAGCAGCGCCGGTGCAGCTTTTGTCATCGCCTCGCGGAATGCGGCCCGCGCCGCCAACTCGAAGGCCAGCGGGGAGGAATCGACATCGTGGGTCTCGCCGCCGGCCAAGGTGACCTTCACATCGACGACCGGATAGCCGGCGACCACACCGCTGTCCTTGGCGGCTTCCAGTCCGCGTTGCACACCGGCGACGAAATCCCGCGACAGGGTGACCGCGCGGTTCTCGAACACGAAGCCGGCGCCGCGCTCCAGCGCCTCGACCTTCAGCGTCACCCGCGCGAATTGGGCCCGGTCGCCGGTCTGTCGGGCATGGGTATGGTCCACCTCGGCAGCGCGCAGCACAGTCTCGCGGTAGGCCACCTTCGGCGTGCCGACGGAAGCGTCGACGCGAAATTCGCGCTTCATCCGGTCGACGACGATGTCGAGATGCAGTTCGCCCATGCCGCGGATGACGGTCTGGCCGCTCTCGCGATCGACGGACACCCGCATCGACGGGTCTTCGTGGCTCAGCCGGTTCAACGCCGCCGCCATCTTCTCCTGGTCGGCCTCGGTGCGCGGCTCAACCACGATCTCGATCACCGGCTCGGGAACATCCAGCCGTTCGAGCACGATGGGCTTTGCCGGGTCACAGAGGGTATCGCCGGTCGCGGTGCGCTCCAGCCCGGCGAAGGCAACGATGTCGCCAGTGTGGGCGCGCTCGATGTCTTCCCGACTGTTGGCATGCATCAGCAACATGCGTCCGATCTTCTCGCGCTCACCCTTCACGGGGTTGAGCATCCAATCGCCCACGGTCGCGGTGCCGGAGTAGATCCGGCAGAAGGTGAGCGTCCCGACATAGGGGTCGTTCATCACCTTGAAAGCCAAGCCGGCGAAAGGCGCACTGTCGTTTGCCGGCCGCTCTTCGCTGCGGTCGCCGCTCACGGCATGTCCTTTGATCGCACCGATGTCGTTGGGTGCCGGCAGGTAATCCACAACGGCATCCAACATCGGCTGGATACCCTTGTTGCGGAAGGCGGAACCGCAGAGCACCGGAACGACCGCGCCGGTGATGGTGCCCTTGCGGATCAGCCCGCGCAGGGCATTGGGCGCAGGCTCCTCGCCGCGCTCCAGGTAGGCGGCCATCGCCGCCTCATCGAGGTCCAGAACGGCTTCCAGCAGCGTCTGGCGGGCGCTCGCTGCCGTTTCAGCCAATTCCTCGGGAATGTCTGTATGTTCGAATTCAGCGCCGAGCGTCTCGGCCTTCCAGATCGTGGCGCGCATCGCGACCAGATCGACGATTCCGGAAAAGCCCGCTTCAACACCGATGGGAATCTGAAGGACCAGCGGCTTCACGCCCAGCCGGTCTGTCATCATAGCGACGCAGTTGGGGAAATCTGCCCCGACACGGTCCATCTTGTTGACGAAGGCCATGCGCGGCACGCCGTACTTGTCGGCCTGCCGCCACACGGTTTCCGTCTGGGGCTCGACCCCCGCAACAGCGTCGAAGATGGCGACAGCGCCATCCAGGACACGCAAGGACCGCTCGACCTCAATCGTAAAATCGACGTGGCCGGGCGTATCGATGATGTTGATGCGGTGGTCGCGCCAGAAACAGGTCGTAGCCGCCGAAGTGATGGTGATGCCCCGTTCCTGCTCCTGCTCCATCCAATCCATGACGGCAGTGCCGTCATTGACCTCGCCCATGCGATAGGACTTGCCGGTGTAGAACAGGATGCGCTCGGTCGTCGTCGTCTTGCCGGCATCGATGTGAGCCATGATGCCGATGTTGCGGTAACGGTCGAGGGCGTGCGAACGGGGCATGCAAAATCACCAGGACAGGCGTGAACCTTACCAGCGGTAGTGCGAGAACGCCTTGTTGGCTTCCGCCATACGGTGCGTGTCTTCGCGCTTCTTCACGGCGGTGCCGCGCTGGCTGGCAGCGTCGAGCAGCTCGCCCGACAGACGCTCGGTCATGGTGTTTTCCGAGCGGGCGCGGGCGGCGCTGATCAGCCAACGAATGGCCAGTGCCTGGGCGCGGTCCGAACGGACCTCGACCGGAACCTGGTAGGTCGCACCGCCGACGCGACGCGAACGCACTTCGAGGTGCGGCTTCACGTTGGCCAGGGCGTCGTGGAAGACCTGAACCGGGTCGTTCTTGGTCTTGACCTCGATGCGGCCGAGCGCACCGTAGACGATGCCTTCGGCGGCCGACTTCTTGCCGTCCAGCATCAGGCAGTTCATGAACTTCGTCAGGACGCGGTCGCCGTACTTGGCGTCCGGCAGGACTTCACGCTTCTCGGCGCGATGACGACGGGACATCGTGAGTTCTCCTTACTTCGGACGCTTCGCGCCGTACTTCGAACGGCGCTGCTTACGATCCTTGACGCCCTGGGTATCCAGCGTGCCGCGAATGATGTGGTAGCGAACGCCGGGAAGATCCTTCACACGACCGCCGCGGATCATGACCACCGAGTGTTCCTGGAGGTTGTGGCCCTCACCAGGGATGTAGCTCGTCACCTCGAAGCCGTTCGTCAGACGAACGCGGGCGACCTTACGGAGCGCCGAGTTCGGCTTCTTCGGGGTGGTGGTGTAAACGCGAGTGCAGACGCCACGCTTCTGCGGGCAGGCCTCCATCGCGGGAACCTTGTTGCGCGCGGCCAACGGCTCGCGCGGCTTACGGATCAACTGGTTGATCGTCGGCATATCTGCCCTTCATCCCTTCAAGATCACTCGGCCGGCGGAGCCGGACGAAGCAAAAGCCCGCCTGCGAAACGTTGCCGTTCCGAGCGGGCTGAATGAGCGAAAGCCGATCGGAAAGCTCCGATCGGCGGGATCGGTGGATTCAAGCGGACGCACGGGTTGCCCCAGGGGTCCTCTGAAGTTCGCGGACTTTAGGGAAAGGGGTCGATGGAGTCAAGCGAGCTTTGCGCCGCGTTTGGATCCGGCCGGGCGGAGCGCTCCGGAGCGCCAGTCGGACGCGTCACCGGAGATCAGCCTGCCTCGGGGGCAGCCCCAACTCCGACAGTGCGCGGATGATCATATCGCGCAATTCCCGGTGAATGGCCATGCGATTTGGGCCGGCATCGTCACGACAGAGCGAAGCGTCCTCCCCGTTCTCCCGCAAAAGAGCGGCAGCTTGGGTGGCGCAAATCGGAAAGAGGCTGAAGGGAGTTGCCCCCGCCACGGACCGAAGACGGTCAGGCGGCAGGAAGCCGGCTAGATCGTCCACCTTCGCACCTGGGATCGCCGCGTCGTCGAGCAGCAGAACCGACATCGAGCGGCTGGCCGCCGTCAGCCCCTCCGACGTCATGATACTGGTCAATTCCGGGGCCACGGCCACACCGGCCACCACCCGGGCGTCACGGTGATCGGCCCCCACCGGACCGAGATCCAAGCCGGAGAAGGAAATGCCGGCCTTTGCAAACCAACGGCAATCACGATCCTCCGGCGATCGCTCGCACAGGCTCCTGTAGCGTTCGCCGCTGATTCGTACTCCGAGCAGTGCCATGGCCGAGGTTCCGCCACGCAACAGCCCGACCGTGCCGATCCGTCCGGGCTCGATCGTCGATGACAATTCGGCGTTTCCAAGCAGCGCGGAAATCGCCGCGCTCATGTCGGCGGGCCGGGCGGTCAGTTCCTTGAGCACACCGGCGCCATCCGGTTGGAACCCGACGGGTTCGACGAGGGCCACGACATAGCCGGCCCGCGCCATCCCGGCCGCAAGCCAGTCTCCGATATGGCCGCCTGCGCGCAACCCGCCATGCGCCATCACCAGCAGAGGATGGCGCCCTTGGGGAAGCGCGCCCGTCCGGGCCGGCGTCGGTTCGAAAACCCGACTGCCTCCGACAAGCGTGCCGGCACCACCATCGCCATCGCTTGCAGCGGGATACCAGATGCCGACCGTCACCTCGCCGCCACGCGCCGGCGAGGCGATGGTCATCGACCGGTATCCCACCGCGACCGTCGTTTCCGGCAGGCCGGAAAGGGCCGATCCGGTGGCCGCCGGCAGGAGCAGCGTGACAAGGGCCACCTTCAGGAGCGCGATCAACCTCCGCCGCATCATGTCATCCTCCGATCCGGCCAAAGGAAAAGCCGGACAAAGAAAAAGTCCGGGGCTTCCTTATCGGAGGCACCCGGACTTCTTCTAACACCCAACCAATCAGCGCCGCATCAGGCCGCGGAGCTTTCCTCGCCCGGGGTCGGCAGGGCCGGAGTTTCCTCCGGAGCGCCGGCTTCCAGGGCGGCCTCGCGGTCGCGCTCGGCGGCGATCAGCTTCAGGCGGTTCACCACGGAGCCCGTGCCGGCCGGGATCAGGCGACCGACGATGACGTTCTCCTTCAGGCCTTCCAGATTGTCGACCTTGCCGCCGACGGCCGCTTCCGTGAGGACGCGGGTGGTTTCCTGGAACGACGCGGCCGAGATGAAGGACCGCGTCTGCAGGCTGGCCTTGGTGATGCCCTGGAGAACCGGATGACCGTGGGCGGGCTGGAGGCCTTCCGCCACGGTCTTCTCGTTCTCCTCGTCGAACTCCTGACGGTCGACCTGCTCGCCCACCAGGAAGGTGGTCTCGCCGGCGTCGGTGATCTCGACCTTCTGCAGCATCTGGCGAACGATCACCTCGATGTGCTTGTCGTTGATCTTCACGCCCTGCAGTCGATAGACGTCCTGGATCTCGTTGATCAGGTAGTCGGCCAAGGCCTCCACACCCATCACCGCCAGGATGTCGTGCGGCACCGGGTTGCCGTCCATCAGCAGATCGCCGCGTTCGACATAGTCACCCTCCTGCACGGAGATGTGCTTGCCCTTCGGGATCAGATACTCCTTCTCGTCACCGGTCTCGTCATTGCGGACGACGATGCGGCGCTTGGTCTTGTAGTCCTTACCGAATTCGACGCGGCCGCTCATCTCCGAGATGATCGCGAAGTCCTTCGGACGACGCGCCTCGAACAGCTCGGCCACGCGCGGCAGACCGCCGGTGATGTCACGGGTCTTGGACGACTCGCGGGGGATACGCGCCAGCACGTCGCCGGCCCGGACCTCGGCACCGTTCTCCACCGACAGGATGGCGTCCACCGACATGAAGTAACGGGCTTCCAGGCCGTTCGGCAGGGTGATCAGGTCGCCCCGCTCATCCACCAGCGCGATGCGCGGCTTCAGATCGGCACCGCGCGGCTGCTGGCGCCAGTCGACCACCACCTTGGAGCTGATGCCGGTCGCCTCGTCCATCACCTCGCGCATGGAGATGCCTTCCACGAGGTCGATGTAGCGGGCGGTACCGGCGCGTTCGGTGATGATCGGCAGGGTGTAGGGATCCCATTCGGCCAGCTTCGCGCCGCGCTCGACCTTCACGCCCTCGTCGGCCAGCAGCTTGGCACCGTACGGCACACGGTGACGGGCCCGCTCGCGGCCCTGCTCGTCGAGCAGGATCACTTCGGTGCTGCGCCCCATGACGACCGGGATGCCGGACGAGTTCATGACGACGTTGCGGTTGTTGATCCGCACCGTCGCATCGAACGCCGCCTCGATCTGGCTCTGCTCCGCACCGCGCTGCGCCGCACCGCCGATGTGGAAGGTACGCATCGTCAGCTGGGTGCCGGGCTCGCCGATCGACTGCGCCGCGATGACGCCGACCGCCTCGCCGGTGTTCACCAGCGTGCCGCGGGCCAGGTCACGGCCGTAGCACTTGGCGCAGACGCCGTCGCGGGTCTCGCAGGTCAGGACCGAACGGATCTTCACCGAGTCGATGCCAGACCGCTCGATACGGTCGACCGTCGGCTCGTCGATCAGGCCGCCGTCCTCGACGATCAGCTCGCCGTTCAGCGGGTCGATCACGTCGCCGACCACGGTACGGCCGAGGATGCGGTCGCCCAGCGGGCTGATGACTTCGCCGCCGTCGATCACCGCCTTGACGGTGATGCCGCGCTCGGTGCCGCAATCATGCTCGACGATGATGGCGTCCTGCGCCACGTCGACCAGACGGCGGGTCAGGTAACCGGAGTTCGCCGTCTTCAAGGCGGTGTCGGCCAGACCCTTGCGGGCGCCGTGGGTGGAGTTGAAGTACTCCAGCACGGTCAGGCCTTCCTTGAAGTTCGAGATGATGGGCGTCTCGATGATCTCGCCCGACGGCTTGGCCATCAGGCCGCGCATGCCGGCCAGCTGACGGATCTGCGCGGCGGAACCGCGCGCACCGGAGTGGGCCATCATGTACACCGAGTTCACCGGCTTGCCGGCTTCGGTGGTCGAGATCGCCTTCATCATCTCGGAGGCGACCTTTTCGGTGCATTCCGACCAGACGTCGACGACCTTGTTGTACTTCTCGCCCTGGGTGATCAGACCGTCGAGATACTGCTGCTCGAACTCCTTCACCCGCTCCTTCGACTCGTTGACCAGCTTCTCCTTGGCGACGGGGATGACCATGTCGTCCTTGCCGAAGGAAATGCCGGCGCGGCAGGCGTGACCGAAGCCCAGCTTCATCAGGCGATCGGCGAAGATCACCGTCTCCTTCTGGCCGCAGTGGCGGTAGACGGCGTCGATGACGTTGCCGACGTCCTTCTTGGTCAGGACGCGGTTGATCAGCGAGAACGGCACCTTCGGGTGACGCGGCAGCAGCTCCGACAGCAGCATGCGGCCCGGCGTCGTCTCGACGATGCTGATCAGCTCGTTGCCCTCGTCGTCCACGCCGACGTAGCGCGCCTTGATCTTCGCATGGATCGACAGGACCTTGGCGTTCAGCGCCTGCTCGATCTCCGAGACGTTGGCGAACACCATGCCCTCGCCCTTCTCGCTCGGGCGGTCCATGGAGATGTAATAGATGCCGAGCACGATATCCTGCGACGGCACGATGATCGGCTTGCCATTGGCGGGCGACAGGATGTTGTTGGTCGACATCATCAGGACGCGCGCTTCCAGCTGGGCCTCGAGGCTCAGCGGGACGTGCACGGCCATCTGGTCGCCGTCGAAGTCGGCGTTGAAGGCGGTGCAGACCAGCGGGTGCAGCTGAATCGCCTTGCCTTCGATCAGCGTCGGCTCGAACGCCTGGATGCCGAGACGGTGCAGCGTCGGCGCACGGTTCAGCATCACCGGATGCTCGCGGATGACCTCTTCCAGGATGTCCCACACCTCGGGACGCTCCTTTTCCACCATCCGCTTGGCGGCCTTGATGGTGGAGGCGAGGCCATACAGCTCCAGCTTGGCGTAGATGAAGGGCTTGAACAGCTCCAGCGCCATCTTCTTCGGCAGGCCGCACTGGTGCAGCTTCAGCTCCGGACCGACGACGATGACCGAACGGCCCGAGTAATCGACGCGCTTGCCGAGCAGGTTCTGACGGAAGCGGCCCTGCTTGCCCTTCAGCATGTCGGACAGCGACTTCAGCGGACGCTTGTTGGCGCCGGTGATGACGCGGCCACGGCGGCCGTTGTCGAACAGAGCGTCGACGGCCTCCTGCAGCATGCGCTTCTCGTTGCGGACGATGATGTCCGGCGCCTTCAGCTCGATCAGCCGCTTCAGACGGTTGTTGCGGTTGATGACGCGGCGGTACAGGTCGTTCAGGTCGGACGTCGCGAAACGGCCGCCGTCGAGCGGGACCAGCGGACGCAGCTCGGGCGGGATCACCGGAATGACTTCCAGGATCATCCACTCGGGGCGCGACTGCGAGGCAAGGAAGGCGTCGATCAGCTTCAGGCGCTTGACCAGCTTCTTGCGCTTGGCTTCGGAGTTGGTGTCGCGCAGATCCTCACGGCAGCGCTTCTTCTCCTCGTCGAGGTCGAGCGCCGACAGCATGATGCGCAGCGCTTCGGCACCGATCGACGCGGTGAAGGCGTCCTCGCCATACTCGTCCTGGGCGTTCATGTACTCTTCCTCGCTCAGCAGCGAATGCAGCTTGAGCGGGGTGAGGCCGGGCTCGATGACGACGTAGTTTTCGAAATAGAGGATGCGCTCCAGATCCTTGAGCGTCATGTCGAGCAGCAGGCCGATGCGGCTCGGCAGCGACTTCAGGAACCAGATGTGCGCGACCGGGGACGCCAGTTCGATATGGCCCATGCGCTCGCGCCGGACCTTCGACAGCGTGACCTCGACGCCGCACTTCTCGCAGATGATGCCGCGATACTTCATGCGCTTGTACTTGCCGCACAAGCACTCGTAATCCTTGATCGGGCCGAAGATGCGGGCGCAGAACAGGCCGTCGCGCTCCGGCTTGAAGGTGCGGTAGTTGATGGTTTCCGGCTTCTTGATCTCGCCGTAGGACCAGGACCGGATCCGCTCGGGGCTCGCGATCTGGATGCGGATCTGATCGAAGCTCTGCGGCCCCTGGACCTGGCCGAAAATGTTCATCAACTCATTCATGACCGTCTCCCGCTGGCATCGCCGCGTTGTCGGTTAAGGGCAGTGCATGACCCCGGAACGGCGAACACGCCGTTCCGGGGTTTGGTCACGTCAAATCGGCTCAGTAGGACCGCTGGTTCAGTTCGACGTTCAGGCCGAGCGAGCGCAGCTCCTTGACCAGCACGTTGAACGACTCCGGAATGCCGGCCTCGAAGTTGTCGTCGCCGCGGACGATGGCTTCGTAGACCTTGGTGCGGCCGGACACGTCGTCCGACTTCACCGTCAGCATTTCCTGCAGCGTGTAGGCGGCGCCATAGGCTTCCAGCGCCCAGACCTCCATCTCACCGAAGCGCTGACCGCCGAACTGGGCCTTACCGCCCAGCGGCTGCTGCGTGACCAGCGAGTAGGGACCGATCGACCGGGCGTGGATCTTGTCGTCCACGAGGTGGTGCAGCTTCAGCATGTAGATGTAGCCGACGGTGACCTTGCGATCAAAGGTCTCGCCGGTGCGGCCGTCCACCAGAGTCGACTGGCCCGACCGGTCGAAGCCGGCGCGTTCCAGATGGACGCAGATGTCCTCCTCGCGGGCGCCGTCAAAGACCGGCGTCGCGAAGGGCACGCCCTTGCGCAGGTTGCCGCCCAGTTCCAGCAGCTCGCCGTCGGTCATGTCGGCGATGTCCTCGTTGTAGGTCACCTCGCCGTACGCCGACTTCAGCGTGCTGCGCAGGGCCTCCAGCTGGGGAGCGCCTTCCGCCTTCTGGCGGATCGCCAGACGGTACTGGTCGACCGCACGGCCGATCTGCTTGCCGAGACCCGAGGCCGCCCAACCGAGGTGGGTTTCCAGGATCTGACCGACATTCATGCGCGACGGCACGCCCAGCGGGTTCAGCACCAGATCGACGGGGGTGCCGTCCTCCAGGTAAGGCATGTCCTCCTGCGGGATGATGCGCGAGACGACACCCTTGTTGCCGTGACGGCCGGCCATCTTGTCGCCCGGCTGCAGCTTGCGCTTCACCGCGACGAAGACCTTGACCATCTTCATGACGCCCGGCGGCAGCTCGTCACCGCGCTGCAGCTTGTCGACCTTGTTCTCGAAGCGGTCCTGCAGGGCCTTGATCGAGTCGTCGAACACCTTCGCAAGGTTCTCGACGGTCTCCATCACCTGCTCGTCGGCGATGGCGATCTGGCGCCACAGGCCCTTCGACAGGCCGGCCAGCACCTCGTCGGTCAGCACCGTGCCGCCCTTCATGCCCTTCGGGCCGGACTGGGCGGTCTGGCCGATCAGCACTTCCTTCAGGCGGGTGTAGAAGCTGCGCTCCAGAATACCGCGCTCGTCGTCGCGGTCCTTGGCCAGCTTCTCGATCTCGGCGCGTTCGATGGCGAGCGCGCGCTCGTCCTTGTCGACGCCGCGGCGGCTGAACACGCGGACCTCGACGATGGTGCCGACGACGCCCGGCGGCAGACGCAGCGAGGTGTCGCGGACGTCGGAGGCCTTTTCGCCGAAGATGGCGCGCAGCAGCTTCTCTTCCGGCGTCATCGGGCTTTCGCCCTTCGGCGTCACCTTGCCGACCAGGATGTCGCCCGGACGGACTTCGGCGCCGATATAGACGATGCCGGCCTCGTCAAGGTTCTTCAGAGCTTCCTCACCCACGTTCGGAATGTCGCGGGTGATTTCCTCCTGGCCCAGCTTGGTGTCGCGAGCCATGACCTCGAACTCCTCGATGTGGATCGAGGTGAAGACGTCGTCCTTGACGATGCGCTCGTTGATGAGGATCGAGTCCTCGAAGTTGTAGCCGTTCCACGGCATGAACGCGACGAGCACGTTCCGGCCGAGCGCCAGCTCACCGAGGTCGGTCGACGGACCGTCGGCGACGATGTCGCCGGCGTTCACACGGTCACCGACCTTCACCAGCGGACGCTGGGTGATGCAGGTGTTCTGGTTGGACCGCTGGAACTTCAGCAGGTTGTAGATGTCGACGCCCGGCGCCGTGCTGTCCGAGCTGTCGGTGGCACGAACGACGATGCGGGTGGCGTCGACCTGGTCGACGATGCCCGAACGCTTGGCCACGATGGTCACGCCGCTGTCGCGGGCGACGGTCGCCTCCATGCCGGTGCCGACCAGCGGGGCGTCGGCCTTCACCAACGGCACCGCCTGACGCTGCATGTTCGAGCCCATCAGCGCGCGGTTGGCGTCGTCGTTCTCCAGGAACGGGATCAGCGCCGCGGCGACGGACACCAACTGCTTCGGCGACACGTCGATCAGGTCGATCGCTTCCGGCCGGAACATCAGGTACTCACCGCCCTGGCGGCAGGACACCAGATCGGCGGCGAAGCTGTTGTCGGGATTCAGCTCGGCGTTCGCCTGGGCGACGACGTAGCGGCCCTCCTCCATCGCCGACAGATAGACCACCTCGTTGGTGACCTTGCCGTCGATGACCTTGCGGTAGGGGCTCTCGATGAAGCCGTACTGGTTCACGCGGGCATAGGTCGCCAGCGAGTTGATCAGACCGATGTTCGGGCCTTCCGGCGTCTCAATCGGGCAGATGCGGCCATAGTGTGTCGGATGCACGTCGCGCACCTCGAAGCCGGCGCGCTCGCGGGTCAGACCGCCCGGGCCGAGGGCCGAGAGACGACGCTTGTGCGTGATCTCGGACAGCGGGTTGGTCTGGTCCATGAACTGCGACAGCTGCGACGAACCGAAGAACTCACGCACGGCGGCGGCAGCCGGCTTGGCGTTGATCAGGTCGTGCGGCATCACCGTGTCGATCTCGACCGAGCTCATGCGCTCTCGGATCGCACGTTCCATGCGCAGCAGGCCGACGCGGTACTGGTTCTCCATCAGCTCGCCGACCGAGCGGACGCGGCGGTTGCCGAGATGGTCGATGTCGTCGATCTCGCCGCGGCCGTCCTTCAGGTTCACCAGAACCTTCAGGATCTCCAGGATGTCCTCCTTGCGGAGAACGCGCATCTGGTCGTCGGTCTGGAAGTTCAGGCGCGCGTTCATCTTGACGCGGCCGACGGCAGACAGGTCGTAGCGCTCGCTGTCGAAGAACAGGCCGGAGAACAGCGCCTCGGCCGATTCCAGGGTCGGCGGCTCGCCCGGACGCATGACGCGGTAGATATCGATCAGCGCGTCTTCACGGCTGGCGTTGCGGTCCGCATTCATGGTGTTGCGGATGTAGGCGCCGACATTCAGATGGTCGATCGCCAGCACCGGCAGTTCGTCGACGCCGGTCTTCTCCAGCTTCTCCAGGTCGCTGGCCGACAGCTCGTCACCGGCTTCGAACAGGACTTCGCCCGTGCGCTCGTTGATGATGTCGACGGCGAGGTAGCGGCCGGTCAGCTCCTCGGTGGAGACCTGCTGCTCGGTCAGGCCGGCTTCGACCAGCTTCTTGATGACGCGCGGCGTCATCTTGGTGCCGGCCTCGGCCACGATGGCGCCGGTGGCGGCATCGACGAGATCGGACGCCAGCTTGACGCCCTTCATGCGCTCGGCGCTGAACGGGGTCTTCCAGCCGCCGGCGGAACGGCTGTAGGTGATGGTGTCGTAGAAGTAGTTGAGGATCTCTTCCTTCGACATGCCCTGCGCCTCATAGGGCAGCAGGTCCTTGCGGTTCGCCTTGCGCTCGGCGCGCAATGCCTCGGTCTCCGCGCCGTCCAGAGCGAACAGCAGCGTGGTGGCCGGCAGCTTGCGGCGGCGGTCGATGCGCACATAGACGAGGTCCTTGGCGTCGAACTCGAAGTCGAGCCAGGAACCGCGGTAGGGAATGACGCGGGCGGCGAACAGATACTTGCCCGACGCGTGGGTCTTGCCCTTGTCATGATCGAAGAAGACGCCCGGGCTGCGGTGCATCTGGGAGACGATGACGCGCTCGGTGCCGTTGATGATGAAGGTGCCGTTGGCCGTCATCAGGGGCATGTCGCCCATGTAGACGTCCTGCTCCTTGATGTCACGGATCGAGCGGAGTCCGGTGTCCTCTTCGACGTCGAACACGGACAGGCGCAGGGTGACCTTCAGCGGTGCGGCGAAGGTCATGCCGCGCTGCTGGCACTCCTCGACGTCGTACTTCGGCTGCTCAAGCTCGTACTTGACGAAATCCAGCACGGCGCGGTCGGAGAAGTCCTTGATCGGGAAGACCGACTTGAAGACTTCCTGCAGGCCCAGGTTCGCCCGCTTTTCCGGGGCGACGTCCATTTGCAGGAAGTGGTCGTAGGAGCTGCGCTGCACCTCGATGAGGTTGGGCATCTGGGTGACTTCCGGGATGCGCCCGAAGCTCTTCCGAACACGTTTACGACCCGTAAAGGATTTGGCCATGGATGTCCCCAAACGTCTGTACGTGATGCGCGTTATACCGACCGTTCAACCGACCGAAGGATCACGCCGGCTGCTGCCGGCTGGTCCCAAGGGCGCCCGCGCGGGCCATCCCCATGATGGGGACGGAAAGAGCCGGGCCGGGCGAGCCCGGTCCGGCGGAAGGCAGAAAATGCCGTGCGACGGCCGGCCCCCTGGGGAACCGACCGCCGTCCGGCTTGGTACTGTGTGATCCGTACGCAACAAGGTCTTACTTAATATCGACCTTGGCGCCGGCTTCTTCAAGCTGCTTCTTGATCTTGGCGGCCTCGTCCTTCGTGGCGCCTTCCTTGACCGGCTTCGGAGCGCCCTCGACCAGGTCCTTGGCTTCCTTCAGGCCCAGGCCGGTGATCGCACGGACTTCCTTAATCACGTTGATCTTCTTGTCGCCGGCATCGGCGAGGATCACCGTGAACTCGGTCTGCTCTTCGGCCGGAGCGGCAGCGGCAGCGGCCGGGCCGGCGGCGGCGACGGCCACCGGAGCGGCGGCGGAGACGCCCCACTTCTCTTCGAGGAGCTTCGACAGCTCGGCGGCTTCCAGGACGGTCAGGGCCGACAGATCGTCGACGAGCTTCTGCAGATCAGCCATTTTACTACTCCAAACAACTTGAGTTCTGGGGATGGAAAAAACGAGTGACTAGGCCTGGTTAGGCCGCCGCCTCGTCGTCCTTCTTCGCGTAGGCAGCCAGCACGCGGGCGACCTGGCCGCCCGGAGCCTGGAGAACACCGGCGATACGGGTCGCCGGGGTCTGGATCATGCCCACGAGGCGGCTACGCAGTTCGTCCAGCGACGGGAGCGAGGCGAGGGCCTTGACCCCCTCCGCGTCCAGAATCTGGGAACCGAGGCTGGCGCCGACGATCTTGAGCTTCTCGTTGGTCTTCGCGTAGTCGGCCACCACCTTGGCGGCTGCAACGGGATCCTTCGAGAAGGCAATCGCCGTCGGTCCCTTGAAGAGACCGTCCAGACCTTCGAACTGCGTCCCCTGAAGGGAACGACGGGCGAGCCGGTTCTTCGTCACTTTGAAGCTGGCGCCAGCAGCCCGAACCTTCGCACGCAGGTCGGTGACTTCCTTCACCGTCAGGCCCAGATGGTGGGTGACCACCACCAGGCCCGTGTCCTGGAGCTTCGATTGCAGAGCCGCGATCGTCGCTTCTTTTTGTGTACGATCCACGGATCGCCTCCTTGCACAGAGGTGTACATGAACCCCCTGCCCTTGCGGGCCGGAGGTCCGGCGAACCTGTCCCAGAAGTCAAGCCGTTCCTGAACCGGGCCGTCCGCACGCATGCGGTGGGACCGGAGTGGTAAACGGGTTCAACTCCTGTCTGCGCGGGTGGATTTTAAGCCCTCCCCTTTCCTTGCGGTCGGGGGGTGACACCAGCGGTCTCGGACAGGGGTGGGTGGGTGCCCTCCGGGTTGCCCCGTCAGACGATCCACCCGGTCACCGCCACTGCCCAAGAGCAGCGGCGGCGAAACGGGTCGTCAGGCGGCGGCCGGAGCCGACACGCTGGCGAGGTCGAGCTTCAGGCCCGGGCCCATGGTCGACGACAGCGAGACCTTGAGCACATACTGGCCCTTGGCGCCGGCCGGCTTGGCACGGGTGATGGCATCGACGAAGGCGCGGATGTTCTGGACCAGCGCCTCTTCCGAGAAGCTGACCTTGCCGACGCCGGCGTGAACGATACCGGTCTTCTCCGCACGGAACTCCACCGCACCGGCCTTGGCGGCCTTGACGGCGCCGGCCACGTCGGGGGTCACGGTGCCCAGCTTCGGGTTCGGCATCAGGCCGCGCGGGCCGAGCACCTTGCCGAGCTTGCCGACCACGCCCATCATGTCGGGCGAGGCGATGCAGCGGTCGAAGTTGATGTTGCCGGCCAGAATCTGTTCGGCCAGGTCGTCGCCGCCGACCACGTCGGCGCCGGCGGCCAGGGCCTCATCGACCTTGGCGCCACGGGCGAACACCGCGACGCGGACGGTCTTGCCGGTGCCGTTCGGCAGGTTCACGACGCCGCGGACCATCTGGTCGGCGTGGCGCGGATCGATGCCGAGGTTCATCGCGATCTCGATGGTCTCGTCGAACTTGGCCTTGGCGGCACCCTTCACCAGGGTGACGGCCTGCTCCAGCGGATAGAAGGCGTCGCGGTCGACGGTCTTGTAGGCGTCGGTCAGACGCTTGCCCAGCTTCGCCATAGGATCAGCCCTCCACCACTTCGAGGCCCATCGAGCGGGCGGAACCGGCGATCATCGTCGCGGCGGCGTCGACATCGTGCGCGTTCAGGTCGACCATCTTCTTCTGGGCGATCTCGCGGATCTGCGAGGTCGTGACCTGGCCGACGAAACCGCCCTTGCCGGGGGTCGTCGAACCCTTGTCCTTGCCCGACGCCTTCTTGAGGAAGTAGCTGACCGGCGGGGTCTTGGTCACGAAGGTGAAGGTGCGGTCGCCATAGGCGGTGATGACCACCGGAATCGGCATGCCGACTTCGAGGTCCGCCGTCTTGGCGTTGAACGCCTTGCAGAACTCCATGATGTTCAGGCCGCGCTGACCGAGCGCCGGGCCGATGGGCGGCGACGGGTTGGCCTTGCCGGCCGGAACCTGCAGCTTGATGTAACCGACGATTTTCTTCGCCATCTCACAACCTCCTGGGACGACGCCTCACGCCTTGAACCGGATGATCCGGCGCGGCGCCGCGGGGTTTTGCGGTTCGGCCATGGCGAGCCTCCCGCAACAGAATGGAGCCACCGATGCAAGCACCGGCAGCTCCGACTCAAAAGACAAGGAACCTTGCGTTCAGATCTTTTCGACCTGAGTGTATTCCAGCTCCACCGGCGTGGACCGACCGAAGATCGACACCGCCACCTTGAGGCGGGACTTCTCTTCGTCGACTTCCTCGACGACACCATTGAACGAGGTGAAGGGACCGTCGCTCACTCGAACCTGCTCGCCCACCTCGAAGGTGATCGACGGCTTGGGGCGCTCAAAGCCTTCCTGCACCTGATGGATGATCCGCTCGGCCTCGCGCTGGGAGATCGGCTGCGGCTTACCGCCACCGCCCAGGAAGTCCGTGACCTTCGGCGTGTTCTTCACCAGCGACCAGGATTCATCGGTCAGGTCCATCTTGACGAGGACGTAGCCAGGGAAGAACTTGCGTTCGGTGTTGATCTTGGAACCCCGGCGCACTTCGACCACTTCTTCGGTCGGGACCAGGATTTCCTCGAACTTGTCTTCCAGACCCTTTTGCGCCGCTTTTTCGCGGATCGCCTGGGAGACTTTCTTTTCGAAACCCGAATAGACGTGAACGACGTACCAGCGCGCAGCCATGTCTTAGCCTCCCAGCCCAAGGATCAAGCGAACGGCAACCGCCAGCACCTGATCGACGACGAGGAAGAACAGGGCGGCCAGCACGACCATGACGAAGACCATGGCGGTCGTGATGCCGGTTTCCTTGCGGGTCGGCCAGGTGACCCTGGCTACCTCGCGGCGGACCTCGCGCGCGAATTCTGCGGGATTGACTTTAGCCATCGTGCGAACCGTGCGAGCTCCGAAGCGACTGTGAAGGGCGCCGCTTTTTACCCTAGCCGCTGTTCAGGCGGCCGTTATTGGGACGGGATGGCAGGAGTGGAGGGGCTCGAACCCCCAACCCCCGGTTTTGGAGACCGGTGCTCTACCAATTGAGCTACACTCCTATCTCCGTCCGGCCACACCTTCCGGTGTGGGAGGCCGCTTAAAGCATTCTTTAGGCGGCAGTGTCAAGGCCTTTCGACCCGACTTTCGGAAGAACTTTTAGAACGGCTTTGCGGAAGCCCAACCGTACAGACCGCTCAGATAGAACTCCCTCCGCCAAGCCGAGGCAAGGCGGAGGGAGGCAGGCTTATAGCATCACTCGACGATCTTGGCAACGACGCCGGCGCCGACGGTGCGGCCACCTTCGCGAATGGCGAAGCGCAGGCCTTCGTCCATGGCGATCGGGGCGATCAGAGCCACTTCCATGGCGACGTTGTCACCCGGCATCACCATCTCGACGCCTTCCGGCAGCGAGACCATACCGGTCACGTCCGTCGTACGGAAGTAGAACTGCGGACGGTAGTTGGTGAAGAATGGGGTGTGACGGCCGCCCTCTTCCTTCGTCAGGATGTAGGCTTCGGCCTTGAACTTGGTGTGCGGGGTGATCGAACCCGGCTTGGCCAGAACCTGGCCGCGCTCGACGTCCTCACGCTTGGTGCCGCGCAGCAGCGCGCCGATGTTGTCGCCAGCCTCACCCGAATCGAGCAGCTTGCGGAACATCTCGACGCCCGTCACCGTCGTCTTAACCGTCGCCTTCAGGCCGACGATCTCGACTTCGTCACCGACCTTCACGATGCCACGCTCGACACGGCCGGTCACCACCGTGCCGCGGCCCGAGATCGAGAACACGTCTTCGATCGGCATCAGGAACGGACGGTCCTTCGGACGCTCCGGCTGCGGGATGTACTCGTCGACCGTCTTCATCAGCGCCAGGACGGCGTCACGGCCGATCTCCGGCGAACGGTCTTCCAGTGCGCACAGCGCCGAGCCCTTGGTGATCGGAATGTCGTCGCCCGGGAACTGGTAGGACGACAGAAGCTCGCGCACTTCCAGCTCGACCAGCTCCAGCAGCTCCGGATCGTCGACCATGTCGACCTTGTTCATGAACACGACCAGCGCCGGAACGCCAACCTGGCGGGCCAGCAGGATGTGCTCGCGGGTCTGCGGCATCGGGCCGTCCGCGGCAGACACGACCAGGATCGCGCCGTCCATCTGGGCGGCACCGGTGATCATGTTCTTCACGTAGTCGGCGTGGCCCGGGCAGTCGACGTGCGCGTAGTGGCGGTTGGTCGTCTCGTACTCGACGTGGGCCGTCGAGATCGTGATGCCGCGGGCCTTCTCTTCCGGCGCCTTGTCGATCTGGTCGTAAGCGGTGAAGGTGGCGCCGCCGGACTCCGCCAGCACCTTCGTGATCGCCGCCGTCAGCGACGTCTTGCCGTGGTCGACGTGGCCGATCGTGCCAACGTTGCAGTGCGGCTTGTTCCGCTCAAACTTTGCCTTCGCCATCGCTTTGGTCTTTCGTTCCCGACGTTCCGGACGCACACAATGGCCCGGCCGAGATCGGTTTTCCGTGGCGCACGCGGGATTGGAGCGGGTGAGGGGAATCGAACCCCCGTCGTAAGCTTGGAAGGCTTCTGCTCTACCATTGAGCTACACCCGCCTAAGCATCCCGCCGGCGCGACCGTCCGGGGCAAACGCGATCACGGACAAGCCGTGGAATGTAGTGGTGGAAGGGGCTGGATTCGAACCAGCGTACGCGTACGCGGGCAGATTTACAGTCTGCTGCCTTTAACCACTCGGCCACCCTTCCAATCCGCAGCCTGGCAGTGCCCGCTGCGGAGTTCGGCAATATGCGAATTTTTCAGACCTTGTCAACACGGGTTAAGCAGTTCACACCAGAAAAAATTCGGCAGCCGGTTCCGGCGGCCCCCCTCCCCTTCCTCGTGGGTATCATGACGCGCTCCAGACATCCCGGCCCCGGCCGCCGTTCCGACAGCCAATCCACCACCTCCGCCGGCGGCACCACACGGGCGTCAGCCCCGCGCCAGGATCGGGCGGACGAGACTTCGGGCCCTCGGCGCAGCGGATCGAAGGGCAATCGTCCACCCCCGGCACGGGGAGTTCTCCTGTATGGGCTGCATCCCGTTGCCGCGGCCTGGACCAATCCGGATCGACGCATTCACCGGGTGCTGGCAACCGAGTCCGGTCGCGCCGCTCTGGAGGCATCGTTCGCCGCAGCCCGCGCCAAAGGACTCCAGCGACCCGAGGCGTCGATCGTCGACCGGACGGAGCTGGATCGCATGCTGCCTGCCGGTGCCGTTCACCAAGGCATCGTGATCGACACCTCCCCTCTTCCGGAGTTGGGCATCGAGGATCTCTGCAACGAGGTGGCGACCGAGCCCTCGGCGGTCATCGTCGCGCTGGATCAGGTGACTGACCCGCACAATGTCGGTGCCATTCTGCGGTCTGCCGCCGCCTTCGGCGCCCGCGCGGTGGTCGTGACCGAGCGCCACGCACCGGAAACCACCGGCGTGCTCGCGAAGAGCGCATCGGGCGCATTGGAGGCCGTTCCGCTGGTCCGCGTCACCAATCTGGCCCGCGCATTGACCGACCTGCAGCAAAACGGCTTCTGGGCGGTCGGGTTGGCTGAATCGGGCGAATCGACACTGGCCAAGCTGGATCTGACCGGCAAGACTGTGCTGGTGATGGGGGCGGAGGGCAGCGGCCTGCGTCGCCTGACGATGGATCGCTGCGACACCATTGCCCGGCTTCCGACGGGCGGCCCGGTTGGCAGCCTGAATGTGTCCAATGCGGCCGCCGTTGCTCTCTATGAGGTCGCCCGCCTGCGGGAATGACGGACATCGCGTCCTTTGCAGCGGGCAAGTGCTTGTTTGCGCGGAAAAGAGACGCTAAGGTGGGCGTCCCGCGAGCGACGGGTGAGCCGGATTAGCTCAGCTGGTAGAGCAGCTGATTTGTAATCAGAAGGTCACGGGTTCGATTCCTGTATCCGGCACCACCGCGCTGGCTATTTCGCTCCGGCACGTCCTGTCCCGCGTCGGCCGCAACACGCAAGCGACAGCATGCTGAGCAATGCACCGCTGCATCCGGCAAACGCCAGCGTCAGCGCGGCTGCAAAGGCCGGGGGCATTTCGGCGATGATCGCTCCATCGACCTTGGTCATCGGCGGTGCGCAGCAGACGACACCCGCAGTGCCGGCACTTCCGACACCGATCAGGACCGCGCAGCCGGCCTAGTACATCCGCCCCATGCCCCTCCTGCGCACCGCCATCACCGTCGCAACGGCGAGCAGTGCGGTGGCCATTGCAGGCAGTGCAAAAGCGAACAGGGTCAAGCCGGTATCCAGCATCGGACACTCCAATGGATCGGTTGCCGGGGGAAGTCGCTGCCACCACGGAACCCGGGAGGGCCGCGGCGGTTGGAGTGGGCATCCAAACGCCGCTCCCCGCAGCTTGTGCGAAAGGCCGATCATGACCAAGCCCCAGCGTCCCGAGTCGGGCCGTGACACGCCCGCCGCTCCCAGCGCGGAGGCCAACCGCATGCGCGCGGAAATCGACCGCGGCTCGACCGGCGACAAGGTACCGGCTACCGACCCCGCCGCCGCACCGCTCGGCACCGACGACGAGGCGGCCGGCACCACGCCACCGCACGGCGCCTCGCGCGATCCGGTGGTCCCGCCGAACCAGCGCATGCCGTCGGGGCGGAAGAAGGGCGGCGATACGCTGGACACCTGATCACTGCCGCCCGCAATCACCGCATAGCGAAAAGCCCGGCCGGGCTTTTTTTATGGTCGCTGTGACCCGCTGCCTTTTGCTCAGAAGTAACGCTCCGGAACACGGACCACGTCGTCCGGCATCACCGAAGTCGTGATCGGCGCCCGGCGGATCTCCTTTTTGGGATCGGCGCCGCGGGTGATCAGGACGTAGTCCTCCTTGGCCCGATAGGTGTAGCCGCCGGCCATCGCCACCGCCGACAAGGCGGTCATGCCGTTGACGTACTGGTATTGGCCGGGATTGCGCACCTCGCCCAGGATGAAGAAGGGACGGTGGTTCAGCACCTCGACGCTGACCTTCGGTTCCTTCACATAGCCGGCGGCAAGGCGGGTGGAGATCTCCTTCTCAAGGTCGCGGGTGCTGCGGTCCTTGGCCGAGACCTCGCCGATCAGCGGCATGGCGACCTTGCCGGTGCCGTCGACGCGGAACTCGCCGGACAGCTGCTCCTCGCCGAAGACGATGACGCGCAGCGCGTCGCCAGCGCCCAGACGATACTCGCTGATCTGGCCGACATTGGCGGTTTCCAACGGAGCATCGTTGCCGGCGCAGCCAACCATGGCGACGGCGAGCGCGGTCAATCCGATCCCCTGGCCCAGCGCACGGATCACATGACGTCGATTCATCCCTAAACCCTTTCCCTGGCTGGCGGGTGCCTGCCGCAGCGCCCGGTCCGACACGATGAAACGGCTTCGAGACCCCGTCCCATTCGTCGGTCGCCTTGCGGCGGCGCCCTTTGGTCACGCACCTGAATTCGGGTGGAGCCTAGCAACTCGCAAGCGCTTGGGAAAAAGTGGAGAGGAATTACCGCCTTCGGATCTCGCCAGTACATCATCCACGATAATAAAAACAGGCATAAGAAAAGGGCGCCCGTCATAGGACGGACGCCCTGCCCTGTTCCGCGGAACCTTTAGGCCCTTCGGCTGGATTTCCCCAGCGGCGGGCCTAGGACCAGCGGATTACATCTGTGCGCCGAGACGCAGATAGATCAGGTTGTCGCTGTATTCGGCGGCGCTCAGGTTGGAATTGCGCTTTTCATAGGTGTAGCCGCCGGTCATGAACAGGTAGCGGTTCATCTGATAGGTACCGCCGACGCCGGCCGTATAGACCTTGTCGTCGCGGTCGTTGCCGTTGAAATTGTCCTGGCGATACTGCAGGCGGCCGTTCAACACCAGGGTGCGCAGCAGTTCGTGGTCGACGCCCAGGGCGAAGACGGTGCGGGTATAGCTGGAGGCGGTACCGAAGCCCGGGCTGGCCGTGGTTTCGCGCACCTGGCGGCTGGCGGTGGCGCTGACGGAGGTCAGCTGCGTAACCGCCCAGTTCAGGCGCCCGCCGAAGGACAGGCCGCTGAAATCCTCCAGCCGCGAATCCTTGTAGTTGCGGACCAGATAGCCGGCGAAGACCTCGCCGGTGATCAGGCCGGTCAGGTCGGTGGCGAGACCGCCGACCACCTCGTAGCCGTCCGAGTCGCGGTCGAGACCGAAGGCGTCGCGGTCGTTCTTGTGGCGGGTCCAGGAATAGGTGCCCTGGACGAAGGCCTCGTACCCCTCGATGAACTCGTAGCCGACGCGGGCGACGGTGCCGTATTCCCAGCGGTCGCGGTCTTCCTGGCGCGCGATGCCGCCGCCGATCAGGCCGACATCGTCATATTCGCTGTATTGGGCGGAGCCGGACAGGCGGGCGCGCAGTCGGTTGAAGCGCTGCGTATAGCCGGCCTCGCCGCCGCTGGTGCGGTAGACCACAGGCTCCGTATAGCCCGACAGGCTGTTGATGTCGCCGCGGCCCTCATGGTTGCGGCGATGGAACAGCTGGCCATCCAACGCACCGCTCTTGCTCACGTCGAACCGGCCGGCCGCCTGCAGGGCGTAATCGGTGTAGTTCTCGCCCGAATGGTCGCTGTAGCGGCCGGCATCGGCCGAGGCCGAGAAATTCAGCGCGTGCGCGGCGAAATCGGACTTGATGTCGATCCGCGGACGAACGGTCCAAATGACATCGTCTTCGTGATCGTCACGGGTGGCGTAGACGTTGGTGTCGTAGGTGGCGCCCGCTTCCACCCGCGGCAGGAACAGGAAGGAGCCCGCACGCAGGCCGAGTTGCTCGACCTCCGGCCGACGACGTTCCAGCACGGTTTCGCCACGCTGCAGGTCATCCTGGGCGGCGGCGGGAAGCGACGTCAGCCCGGTCGACGCGAGAGCGAGGGCGAGAAGGGAAAGGGTGCTGGTCTTCATGGAGTCACCGCGCTTGGCTGGGTTCGGTCGGCTCACTGGGCCGGGGTTCCGGCTCCTTCGTGGGAGCGCCCGGCCGCCGGCCCCTGTCGGGACCGAATGCGGACACATCCTCGGCAAAGACACAACAAGGCGTGCTTGCCACGCAACAGTGAAGCCTGTGTCAAACCGCTTTTGCATCGTCCTGTGGTGTGGCCGCAACAAAAGCTCGCACCCGGCAGAGAACAACCCCGTCGATGGCCTGCCTGTTTTCACCAGTTATTTCAAATGGTCCTAAGATGAAGGTCATAGATGATGACCGCAGGACTGGTCTTTCCGGGGCGCGCCTGCTTGGAACCGGCCGACTGTCATGGGGTTGTTCATGGCATTCCCCGATGAGGGAAGGTGCCGCACCCACGTCGACTCGTCCCCCGCCCCAGCAGCATCCGACCAAGCGCCAGCCGGATGCCACCCCACCACCCTACACGCCGGGCGGCATGACGCCACCGAGGGGCGCGGGCGCGCACAGCCGCGATGAAAAGACCGCTCCCCCCGACCGTTGTCCACCCAAGCTAAAGCCCTGACAAAGGGGAAGCCCCGAAAGACGAGCGGCCGATAGGAGACGCCATCGACACGCACAACCCCGGTAGCGACATGTTCCGGTCGCGCAATTGTCGAAATTTGCGGATTCATTGTCGTTTGGCTTCCTTTCCAACCCGCGCGCCTTCTATTGTTGCTCGCATCATGACAGAACCATCGCTGTGGCTCTATGACGCATCTGCGAAGGTTGCTCTGTGGTCATTGTCTTCCCTACGCTTTCCATGAGGAACGCATAATGGACGCATAGGATGGCGACAGGCGGCAAACGCCGCGCCATCCCTGCCCACGCAGCCGGGAGCGGCGGTCCGTGCCCGCCCCAGCCTTCGCCCCGGATCGAAGGCGGGCGCGAACCACGGGCCCGTTGCCATGGACGACTTCGGACGACTGCCTCCCGACGACTACCAGTTGGCCGGCCAGGTTCACCACCGCCTCCGGCGTGCGCATCAACGCGCCTCGGCCATCTTCATCGACATGATCGGCGATTCGCTGCTGACGCCCACCCAATGGGCGGCGTTGGCCACGCTTCATGCAGAAGGCGCCTTGTCGCAGAACCAGCTTGGCCGTTTGACCTACATGGATCCGGCAACCACCCAGGGCGTGATCCTGCGGTTGGTGGAGCGCAATCTGGTCGAACGCCACCCAGATCCGCAGGACCGCCGCCGCACCAGCGTCAGCCTGACGCGCATCGGACAGGCGCTGGTCATCGACCTGATGGCGAATGCCGCCTCCGCCCACGAACGGACGTTGGAACCCCTGTCCGAGGAGGAAAGGGTGCAGTTCATGGCGCTGCTGGCCAGGCTGATGTGACG
Source organism: Azospirillum humicireducens (assembly GCF_001639105.2). NCBI lineage: Bacteria > Pseudomonadati > Pseudomonadota > Alphaproteobacteria > Rhodospirillales > Azospirillaceae > Azospirillum > Azospirillum humicireducens. Next base: position 388,564 of record NZ_CP015285.1, on the reverse strand, counting down.
CGCACGGCGGCCGCCGGAATGCCAACCGGGCGTTAAAGCGGCAAGACACCCGATCAGCCGGTGACTTTTGCGTGGGGTTTGCTATGAACGCGGTGTGTTGCGTCGCACCGCGACCCGGACACGCCGCTGGTCTCTCATGAACCGGGGTCCCCGCAGGATGAAGCACCGCCGCCCGACCGCCTCGCCGCTGGCGAAGCCTCTTTTCCCGGCTGCCCTGTTCGCCGCCGTGTCCTTCGCAACCATCGCCTCCACGCTGGCCGGCATCGGCCTGACGGCCGCTCCCGCGGCGGCGCAATCGGCGAAAGCGTCGGCGACCTTCTCCGGCGCGCCGGTGCGGGTGGGCGAGATCAACAGCTACACCGGCCTGCCGGCCTTCACCATCCCCTACCGCCAGGGCTGGCAGCTGGCACTGGAGGAGATCAACGCCGAAGGGGGCGTGATCGGCTGCTGCGAATTGCAGGTGGTCTCCCGCGATGACGCCGGCAAACCAGACGATGCCGTGCGCGTCGCCCAGGAGTTGGTGGCGAACGAAGCGGTGGACGTGCTGGCCGGCACCTACTTCTCCCACATCGGGCTGGCCGTCGCCGATTTCGCCGCGCGCAACAAGATGCCCTTCGTCGCGGCCGAACCGCTGACCGACGCCATCACCTGGTCGAAGGGCAACCGCTACACCTTCCGCCTGCGCCCCAGCACCTACATGCAGGCGGCGATGCTGGTGGAGGAGGCGGCGAAGCTGCCGGCCAAGCGCTGGGCCACCGTCGCCCCCAACTACGAATACGGCCAGTCGGCGGTGGCGTGGTTCAAGCAGTTGCTGAAGGAAAAGCGCCCGGACGTCGAGTTCGTGGCCGAGCAGTGGCCGGCCCAGGGCAAGCTTGAGGCCGGTCCGACGGTGCAGGCCCTGGCCGCCGCCAAGCCCGACGCCATCTTCAACGTCACCTTCGGCGCCGATCTGGCCAAACTGGTGCGCGAGGGAGAAGGGCGCGGCCTGTTCCGCAACCGCAAGGTCGTCAGCCTGCTGACCGGCGAGCCGGAATATCTGGAGCCGATGAAGGACGAGGCGCCGGAAGGCTGGATCGTCACCGGCTATCCCTGGGACCAGATCGACACACCCGCCCACAAGGCCTTCGTCGCCGCATACACCGCGCGCTTCAAGGAGTCGCCCAAGGCGGGCTCCATCGTCGGCTACATCACCATGAAGGCGGTCGCCGCCGCGATCACCAAGGCCAGGTCGGCCAATGCGGAGCCGATCGTCGATGCGCTGGCCGGCCTGACCATCGACAGCCCGGTCGGCCCGGTGACCTTCCGCGCATCCGACCACCAGGCGACCATGGGCGCCTATGTCGGCACCACGACGGTGAAGGACGGCCGCGGCACCATGAAGGACTGGCGCTATGCCGACGGCGCCAACTACCTGCCGCCCGACGACGTGGTGCGCAAGATGCGGCCGGCAGAGTAAGGCGTCCGGTTTCCGGCGTCCCGTCCCATGTCCTTCCTCCTCGTCCAGGCCCTCAGCGGGCTCGCGACCGCGGCGACGCTGTTCCTGGTGTCGTCGGGGCTGACCATCGTGTTCGGCGTGACGCGGATCGTGAATTTCGCGCACGGCTCCTTCTACATGGTCGGCGCCTATGCCGGCTGGTCGCTGATCGAGCGGTTCGGCGGCACGCCGGGCGGCTTCTGGGGTTCGGTCGCCGCGGCGGCACTGGCGATGGGCCTTCTCGGCGCTGCGATGGAGATCGGGCTGCTGCGCCGGCTCTACCGCTCGCCGGAGCTGTTCCAGCTGCTCGGCACCTTCGGCGTGGTTCTGGTGGTGCAGGACCTGACGGCCTGGGCCTGGGGGCCGGAGGATCTGCTGGGCCGCCGGGCGCCGGGGCTGAAGGGCTCCATCGACATTCTGGACCAGCCCTTCCCGCTCTACGACCTCGTGCTGATCGGGCTCGGGCCGCTGGTGCTCGGGCTGTTGTGGCTGCTGTTCAACCGCACCCGCTGGGGCACGCTGGTGCGGGCGGCGACGCAGGACCGCGAGATGACCAGCGCGCTGGGAGTCGATCCGGCGCGGCTGTTCACCGGCGTGCTTTTCCTGGGCGGCGCGCTGGCCGGGCTGGGCGGCGCCCTGCAGGTCCCGCGCGAGGCGGTGACCCTGCATATGGACATGGCCATCGTGGTCGAGGCCTTCGTCGTCGTCGTGGTCGGCGGCATGGGCAGCCTCACCGGCGCCTTCCTCGCCTCGCTGCTGATCGGGCAGTTGCAGGCCTTCGGCATCCTGGTCTTCCCGCAGATCACGCTGGTGCTGGTCTTCCTGTTCATGGCGGTGGTTCTGGTCCTGCGCCCGCATGGACTGCTCGGCCGGGCGGAGGAGGCGCCGCCGACCGCACCCGCCGCCGTCACCGTACCGCTGCCGGCCGGTCGCCATGCCGGGGCTTGGGCACTGGCCCTGCTGGCGGTTCTGGCCGCCGCACCGCTGGTCGCCGGCGATTACGCGCTGATCCTGCTGACCGAGGTCGTCATCCTCGCCCTGTTCGCCGCCAGCCTGCATCTGCTGATCGGGCTGGGCGGGCTGGTCTCCTTCGGCCATGCGGCGTGGTTCGGGCTGGGCGCCTACGGCTCGGCCCTTCTGGTCAAGCATCTGGGAGCGCCGATGCCGCTGGCGCTGGCCGGTGCGCCGGTCCTGGCCGGGCTGGGGGCGCTGGGGGCGGGGTGGTTCTGTGTCCGGCGGTCGGGGCTGTATTTCGCCATGCTGACGCTGGCCTTCGCCCAGATCGTCTGGTCCATCGCCTTCCAATGGTATGCGGTGACCGGCGGCGACAACGGCATCCTCGGCGTCTGGCCATCGGCCTGGGCGGCGGGCAAGGCTGCCTATTACTGGCTGACGCTGGCCCTGTGTGCCGGAGCGCTGTGGCTGCTGCGCCGCGCGGCCTTCGCCCCCTTCGGCTACGCGCTGCGGGCCGGGCGCGACTCGGGGCTCCGAGCCGAGTCGATTGGCATCGACGTGCGCCGCTTCCAATGGATGGCCTTCGTGCTGGCCGGCAGCGCCGCGGGTCTGGCCGGCGGGCTCTATGCCTTCGCCAAGGGCAGCGTCTTCCCCACCCTGCTGGCGGTGCCGCAATCGGTCGACGCGCTGGTGATGGTGCTGATGGGCGGCATCCAGACCGTCGCCGGGCCGCTGGCCGGTGCGTTGGTCTTCCACCTGCTCGAGTCGGAGGTCATGAGCCTGACCGACTGGTGGCGGCTGGTGCTCGGCCTCATCATCGTCGCGCTGGTTCTGGTCTTCCCCAAGGGGATCGTCGGCTTCCTGTCCGGGATCGGGGGGCGGGCATGAGCGAGCTGGTGGTGCGCGACCTGCAACGCTCCTTCGGCGGGGTGCAGGCGGTGGGCGGCGTGTCCTTCACCCTGCGCTCCGGCGATCTGCTGGCGCTGATCGGCCCGAACGGAGCCGGCAAGAGCACCTGCTTCAACCTGCTGAACGGGCAGCTTCGCCCCGATTCGGGGTCGGTCAGGCTGGACGGCACCGAACTGGTCGGGTTGCCGCCGCGGCGCATCTGGGCGCTTGGGGTCGGGCGCACCTTCCAGATCACCGCGACCTTCGCCTCGATGACGGTGGCGGAGAATGTGCAGATGGTCCTGCTGTCGCGCGCGCGCCGGCTGTTCGGCCTGTGGCGCCCGGCCGCCGCCCAGTTCCGCGAGCCGGCGCTGGCCTTGCTGGAGCGGGTCGGCATGGCTCGCCAAGCCGACCGCCCTTGCGGCGTGCTGGCCTATGGCGACGTGAAGCGGGTCGAGCTGGCGATGGCGATGGCGAGCGAGCCGACGGTGCTGCTGATGGACGAGCCGACCGCCGGCATGGCGCCGGCCGAACGGCTCGCCCTGATGGCGCTGACGGCCGAGCTGGTGCGCGAGCGCGGGCTCGCCGTGCTGTTCACCGAACATGACATGGATGCCGTGTTCGGCCACGCCACCCGCGTGCTGGTGCTCGACCGCGGCCGGCTGATCGCGGAAGGCCCGCCGGATCAGGTGCGGGCGAACCCGCGCGTGCAATCCGTCTATCTGGGAGGCGAGGCGTGAGCGAACCCCTGCTGGCGGTGGACGGACTCCAGGCCTGGTACGGCCGCGCCCACATCCTCGACGGCATCGCCCTGACCGTCGGACGGGGCGAGGTGGTGGCGCTGATGGGCCGCAACGGCGCGGGCAAAACCACCACGTTGAAGGCGATCATGGGGCTGGTCGAGCGGCGCGCGGCGACCTTGCGCTTCGATGGCCGGGATATCGGCACCCTGCCTGCCCACCGCATCGCCCGTCTCGGCGTCGGCTATGTGCCGGAGGACCGTCGCATCTTCGCCGATTTGACGGTGGAGGAGAATCTGGAGGTCGGACGCCAGCCGCCCCGCCCCGGCGCGCCGGCCTGGACGCCGGAGAAGCTGTTCGCCCTGTTCCCCAACCTCGCGGAGATGCGCGGACGGCGCGGCACCCGGATGAGCGGCGGCGAACAGCAGATGCTGACGCTGGCCCGCACGCTGATGGGCAACCCGTCGCTGCTGCTGCTGGACGAGCCGTCCGAAGGTCTGGCACCGCTGATCGTCAAGCAGATGGCCGACGCGGTCCGGCGCCTGAAGGCGGAGGGGCTGTCGGTGCTGCTGTCCGAACAGAGCCTGTCCTTCGCCTCGGCGGCCGCCGACCGCGCCTGCGTCATCGAAACCGGCCGCCTGCGTTGGACCGGCACGATGGCGGAGTTGCTGGCGGATGACGGGGTGAGGGCGGCCTATCTGGCTGTGTGACCGCCCCCTCCCGCACTCGTCACTTCCCGGCGATGCTAAGGTCCATCACCGACTTCGGGTCGAGCGCCTTGTCGACCTGACCTTCCGACTGCCAGAACTTCACCTGGTTGACGATGTCGTCCACCAGCAGGCGGGCCTGCGGGTCGACATAGGGCAGGCCGGCGGCGGCGATGTCCGGCTTCTGCTTGGTCGCGTCGGCGATGATAGTCAGCAGCTCGTCATAGCCGGGGCCCTTCACCAGAGCGCCCGAGGCGTCCTTGCCATTGAAGGCGGCGTGATATTCGGCCAGCGCGGTCTTGTAGGCGCGGACGAACTTCTCCGCCAGCGGCCGGCGGTCCTTCATCGTCTTCGGCGCGGTGAACAGAGCGCCGAGCTGCCAGGGCGTCTCGTCGCCGACCCAGCCCAGCATCTTGCCGGCGCCATCGGCCACCAGCTGCCGCGACACGGTGGAGGGCGCGATGATGGCGTCAACCTGCCCGCCCCGGAAGGCAGCGACCATCTTCGGCACGTCCTGCAACGGCACCATGGTGACGTCCTTGACCGTGAAGCCGTGCTTCTGCGCCAGAAGCCCGATCATGTAATGGAAGGTCGAGCCGACGGTGGTGATGGCGACCCGCTTGCCCTTCAGGTCGGCCGGCGTCTTCAGCCCGGCGTCATAGGCGGCGTTGGTCGCGAGATAGGCGCTCAAGGGGAAGCCCGGCTCATCGCGGCTCTGTGCGGCGATGATGGTAACGGCGCCCTTGGAGGCGAGGTTGTAGAAGCCGGCGGTCAGGCCGGTCACGCCGAAATCGACATCGCCCGAGGTCACGGCGACCGGCACCTGCTGGGCCGAGGTGAACATCTTCAGCTCGACGTCCAGCCCTTCCTTCTCGAAATAGCCCTTGGCCTTGGCGATGAAGATCGGCCCGGAGGAGGACAGCGCCAGCACGCCGACCGTCGCCTTCTCCAGCGGCTGCGCCAGCGCGGCGGACATCAGGGTGCCGGCGGCGAAGGCGGCGCCGGCAGTGGCGATCAGGGCGCGCCGGGTGAGGCCTGCGAGGGTCATGGACGGAAATCCTCCCGATGATGGTTCAGGTTTCTTGGAATGGGGCGGTCAGCGCCAGTTCAGCAGACGCCGTTCGAGCTGCGACAGCACGGTGCCAATGGCGAGCCCCAGCAGCGACAGCACCAGCACGCCGGCCAGCAGCGTGTCGGTCTGCATCAAATTGCCGGCCATCAGCACGAAGGCACCGATGCCGTACTCCGCCCCGATCATCTCCGCCGCCACCACCAGGATCAGCGCGATCGACGCGGTGATGCGGAAACCGGCCAGAATGCCCGGCAAGGCACCCGGCAGGACGATGGAACGAAGGATCGACCGCCAGGGCAGGCCGAAGCTCTGCGCCATGCGGATCAGGTTGCGCGGCACCGAATCGATGGCGCTGTAGGTGGCGATCACGGTGGGGAAGAAGACGCCGAAACCGATGGTGGCGAATTTCGACGGCTCGCCGATGCCGAACCAAAGGATGAACAGCGGCAAGAGGGCGATCTTCGGGATCGGGAAGAAGGCCGACACCAGCGGCACGCCGACCGCGCGGGCGGTGGAGAAAATGCCCATGGCGAAGCCGACCAGCATGCCGCCCGCCGTACCCAGCACCCAGCCGACGGCGATGCGCGCCAGAGACGCCTTCAGGTTCAGCCACAGCGATCCGTCCGCCACCATGCCGGCCAGCGCGCGGGCGACGGCGCTCGGCGGCGGCAGGAACAGCGGGCTGGCGAGGCCGAGGCGGCTCGCCCCTTCCCAAACCGCGATCAGCAGGGCGAAGGCGGCCAGCGCCGCCCAGGGATGGCGCTTCACGGTAAAACCGCCGCCGCGGAAGCGGACGGGCTGGCCCAGGGCCGGGCTGGGCGGAACGCCCGTCGGGTTCAGGCTGTCAGGCACGGGCGATCTCCCGGTCGGCCATCTGGGCTTCGGCCTTCATCAGGTGCCACAGGCGGTCGCGCACTTCGGCCAGATGGGCCTGGGCCGACGGCTCCTGCCGGCGCTCCCGCGGTTCCTCGATGGTGACCAGTTCGCGGATGCGGCCGGGGCGGCGGCTCAACACGCAAACCCGGTCGGCCAGCCGCAGCGCCTCGTCCAGATTGTGGGTGACATAGAGGGCGGTGGTCTTCTCCCGCCGCCACAGCTCCAGGAAATCGTCCATCAGCAGCTCGCGCGTCTGGGCGTCGAGCGCCGACAGCGGCTCGTCCAGCAGCAGCATGGCCGGACGCACCGCCAGCGCGCGGGCGATGCCCACCCGCTGGCGCATGCCGCCGGACAGCTGCTTGGGCAGGGCCTTGCGGAACTCCGACAGCCCCATGCGGCGCAGGCCGCTGTCGATGCGCTCCCGCCGGTCGGCGGATGAGAGCGGATGATGCTCCAGCACCAGGGCGATGTTGTCCTCCACCGTGCGCCAGGGCAGCAGGGCGAAGTCCTGGAAGATGAAGGTGATCGGGTTCAGGCAACCGTCCGGCACCTCCCCCTCCACCCGGATGCTGCCGGAGGTCGGGGCGACGATACCGCCGGCGATGCCGAGCAGCGTCGATTTCCCACAGCCGCTGGGGCCGATCACCGCCAGGATTTCGCCCTCCGCCAGCGTCAGGTCGATGCCGTCCAGGACGGTCAGATCCTCATAGCGGTGGGTCAGATCGGAAACGAGAAGCCTCATCGCGCCCTTTTTGTGCCTGCACCTTGGTCGGCTTGGGTCCGACTGTTCGTTGGGCCTGCCACTATAGCGCGGCGTCCCGGCGGCGGAGAGGAGAAAGGCATCCCGCATCCCAGCCATACGGCAGTATGGCAGTGGCCGGAAGGCGTCAAGAGGCTGTCAGCTTCCCGACAGGAACGTCAGGCGAGGCCGCTCAGCGATCCGCCGCCAGCCGGCAGGTCGAGCACCCGCAACGCCGCGGCACAACGGCCGACCGCGAGCTCCGCCAGAGCATGGCGCTCGCCGAGCCCGGCCTCGTCCACCTCGTCGGGTGTCATCGCCTGCAACAGGACGCGCAAGGTGCGGACATAGGTGCGCAGAAGCGTGGCCTCCTCGGCATGGTTTCCGAGCAGACCGGCCCGTCCGGCGGCATGAAGGGCCGCAAGCTCGCCGTCCAGCGAGGCCGCGGCCATCTCGATGGCCTGCAGGGCCCGCGACAGGCGGACATGCTTCAGAACGACGATGTCGGCCATGCCCACCTCCCTATGCCGGCTGGAACGGCAGAACGAAAGCAATGGCCGTGCCAGCGCTACGCAGGGCGTGCTTACCGCTGCCGCATCGACGGATGCCAGGCCGTCGTCGCCCGCTCCAGCAACGCCAGCGCACCATACAGCCCGGAACCGGTCAGCGCCGCCACCGCGATGGTGGCCCAGACGATGTCCAGGTTCATCCTCGCCACCTCGGTGGAGATGCGGAAACCCATTCCGACCACAGGCGTGCCGAAAAATTCGGCGACGATGGCGCCGATCAGCGCCAGGGTGGAGTTGATCTTCAAACCGTTGAACAGAAAGGGCAGCGCGTTCGGCAGTCGCAGCTTGACCAGGGTGCGGCCATAGCCGGCGGCATAGCTGCGCATCAGGTCGAGCTGGATGCGCTCCGAATTGCCGAGCCCCGCCAGTGTGTTGATCAGCATCGGGAAGAAGGTCATGACGACGATGACCGCCGCCTTCGACTGCCAGTCGAAGCCGAACCACATCACCATGATCGGCGCGATGCCGACCACCGGGATGGCGCTGGCGAGATTGCCGAGCGGCAGCAATCCACGGGCAAGAAAGGGCACGCGGTCGGCAAGGATTGCCACCAGGAACCCGGCACCGCAACCCATCGCATAGCCGCGCAGAACCGAGGTCAGCACGGTCTGGCGGAAATCGTCCCACAGCACCGGCGCATGGGCGGCCAGAGCCGACGCGATGCGGCTTGGCGGCGGCAGCAGGATGGCCGGCACCTGGAAACCGCGCACCAGCACCTCCCACCCCACCAGCAGACCAATCCCGAACAGGCCGGGCACGACGACCGAGCGGGTCCAGCCCGGCACCCCGGCCAGCACCCCCATCACCCGCCACAGCAGCAGCGTCGCCGCGCCCAAGAACAGCCACAGCCCCCATCCGGCCGACAGGTCCAGCCCCTCGTTCAGCAGATGCAGGGGCAGCAGCCAGGCCAGCGCGACGCCGGCCAGCTCCGCCCAGGCGCCCCACACCCGCTTCGGTGCCGATGCCCCGGCGACAACCGCCAGCACCACCCCGATCAGGAACAGCGGCGCCATGGTTCCGCCCAACCAACCGGCAGACGCACCATCCCGGACACCCAGCGGAAGGGCCAATGCGGACAGCACCGGCAGGGCGATGGCGACCAGCCCCCAATCGGCGGCCGTGCGCAGGCTGGGGCGGTAGGGGCTCGTCGCCTCATCGCTCGCCAAACCGCTCATCGCGCACCCGCCCTGCCCAGCAGGACCAGCTCCAGCCCGCGTACGACTGCGATCAGCGCCACCGACAGCAGCGAGGCCATGATCAGCGCCGCCCAGATCTGCACGGTCTGGCCGTAATAGGAGCCCGATAGCAGCCGCGCCCCCAGCCCGGCCTGCCCGCCGGTCGGAAGCTCCCCCACGATGGCGCCGACCACGCTGATGGCGACCGACACCTTGAGGCTGGCGAACAGGAAGGGCATGGAGGCCGGCAGCCGCAGCGACCAGAAGGCGCGCATCCCGCTCGCCGAATAGGTCCGCATCAGGTCGAGCCACAGCGGATCGGCGGAGCGCAGCCCCTTCACCATGCCGACCGTGATCGGGAAGAAGCAGAGATACATGCAGATCACCGCCTTCGGCAGCAGCCCGGTCAGCCCGATGTTGCCGAGGATGACGACGATCATCGGCGCAATGGCCAGGATGGGGATGGTCTGCGACGCGATCACCCAGGGCAGCAGGCTTGCCTCCAGCGTGCGGGTATAGACGATGCCCGCCGCCAGCAGGATGCCCAGGACCAGCCCCATCGCCAGACCGGCCAGCGCCGCTTCCGCCGTCACCCAGGCGTGGAACAGCAGATTGCGCGGACTGGTCGGCGCGTAGCCGGTCAGGGAGGTCCACAGCTCCGCCACCACCTGATCGGGGGTGGGCAGGATCGGCCGCTTCATCGCGTAGGCCTGGGCCAGCACATCTGCGAAGCCGGCCGGCTTGTTGGCGCGCGTCAGAGCTTCCGCCGCCTGCGGCCAGTTCAGCCACGCCGCCCCGATGTACCAGGCCGCCAGCAACAGCAGCGTCATCACCGTCACCGGAAGCCCACGGCTAATCATCGTAGCTGTGCCCTTCCTTCAGCCCCTCGCGCACGCGGTGGGCGATGGCGGCGAATTCCGGCGATTCGCGGATGTCCAACTTGCGCTCATGCGGCAGGGAACTGCAGTCGATGATGTCCAGGATGCGGCCGGGCCGCGGGCTCATCACCACGATGCGGGTGGAGAGGAACACCGCCTCGGCGATCGAATGGGTGACGAAGACACAGGTCTTGCCGGTCGCCCGCCACAGTTGGGTCAGATGCAGGTTCAGGTGGTCGCGGGTGATCTCGTCGAGCGCGCCGAACGGCTCGTCCATCAGCAGCAGGTCGGGCTGAAGAGCCAGCGCGCGGGCAATGGACACCCGCTGCTGCATGCCGCCGGACAGCTGCCAGGGAAATTTGCGCTCGAAGCCGACCAAGCCGACCCGCTCCAGCTGTTCGCGGGCGCGGGCCCGCCGCTCGGCACCGGCGATCCCCATGATCTCCAGCGGCAGCATCACGTTGCGCTCCACCGTACGCCAGGGATAGAGCGCCGGCGCCTGGAAAACATAGCCATAGAGCCGCTTCAGCCGCGCCTGTTCCGGCGTCATGCCTTCGATGGCGATATGGCCGGAGGTCGGGCGCTCTAGGTCGGCGATAACGCGCAAAAGCGTGGTCTTGCCGCAGCCGCTGGGGCCGATCAGCGAGACGAAATCACCCTTGGCGATGGAGAGATCCACCTCGCTCAATGCCATGACCGGCTTGTCCGCAGTGGGATAGACCAGTGAGAGCTTGCGTGCCTCCACCACCACGGACGCGGCGGACTGTTCCGGGCCTCGCCGCGAAACAGTGGTCTCCCGGGCATCGAGCGGATCGGCGGAGGTCACAGGCGACAGTCCTTCGCGGCTGGTCAGGCTGGGCGGGTCGGTCTGGAAACGCTCGGATTCACGCTATCACCGGTGCGGTTGCTGCACCAGGGGCGTGGAACCAGGCGCAGTTGGAGAAAGGCGGTGGCGAACGGCAACCCGGTCCCCGGCACGCTCCGCGGGTCTGTGCCGGATCGGGCGACAGGCGAAAGAACTGGACGGCCAGCACGCCCCCGGCACAGGATCACGCCCCCACCCCTGCCCCGATCCCGCCGATATGCCAGCCGCCAAGCCACCGCCCAGCCTGGAGATCACCCGCGAAGACGGCGGGGCCGGAGCCGTTTTCGTGGCGAGGCCGGTGCTGACCCCGGTGATCCGCACCCGCTATCTGCTGATCGCCGGGCTGCTGGCGACGGGCTTCGTCGCCGGAGCCGGATTGGCGCCGGAGGAGCTGTCGGACATGCTGCAATGGCTCGCCGTCTTCTGTGCGGCGCCCGTGCTGCTGCTGTGGGTGGTGACGCTGACGGAGACGGTGCAGCGCCGGGCCGTGCGGCTGGGCGTGACGGAGCGCGGATTGACGGTGGACGGCACCCGCATCCATGCGCACGAGACGATCCGGGATTTGGCGCTCTATCCGATGGTGGGCGGCAAGCCGCTGTTCGTCGCCTGGATCGATCCGGCGCACGATTACGGGCACAAGGCGGAATTGAGGCTGGTTGCCGGCGACGTGGCGCCCAATGACGCGGTCAAGGCCGAGCTGAAGGCCGCCGGCAGCCGCAACGTGCGGCTGGTCATGCACCGGCGCGGCGGGCACAAGGCGATCGTACTGGTGCGCGGTCTGACCCTGTCGGGCGGGCAGACCCTGCTGGCAGCCCTGGCGGCGGAGCTTCGCGCTCACAGCCGCTAAGGCGCCAGTGGGGAACGTCAGGAAAAGGCCAGGGATCAGCGGCGCGGGATGGCCGGCGGCTCCGGCAGATCCTCTTCCAGAATGACGACGTTCAGGGCATAGGAGACCTCGCCCTCGTCCTCGTCACGGTTCAGCGTGCCGAAGAACTCGCCATCCACCGTCACCTCGGCCGACTGGCCGGCCTTGGCCGGCGGCTCGATCACGATCTTCTGATTGCCCAGCGTCTTGCGCAGGTACATCTGCACGCGGGCGATTTCGGTGTCGGACATCCGGACGACGGACGACTTTGCGGGCGGCATGGCGAACCTCGTTGTCTGCGAAGGAGCGTCATATAGGCGGCTTCGCGGCGAAGGGAAAGCGATACCTCGCGCCCTCGGCGAGCTTGTTCGGCGAGTTGGAACGGGACTCCCGACGCCGCCGGGGCACAGGATACCCATCCGCGCGGGGTAATGCGGCCATCGCCGGACGCCCCGAAAGAGCGGGGCCCCGCAACGGCGGAAAAGGCTATGCTCCCGGCGGCGGTACGCAGCCCGGAAGGGCGGCGGCTCGATTGGCCGCGCCCTGCGGAAGGCCGCCGCGAAGACGGAGGACGGAACGCCTTGACGATGATCGCCCGGCCGCGCAATGCCCTATTCCCCGCCACCCGGCCATGGATACGAACCCTTGCGGGGACCATTCTCGCCGCGGCGCTGCTGGCCGCCCCGCCCTTCTGCGGTGCAGTGGCCGACAGCGGAAAGCGGGTGGCGCTGGTCATCGACAATGGACGCTACGACGGACTCGACAGCCGGCCGGAACAGGCCGCCGCAAATGCACGGGTGATGGTGTCCGCGCTGCGCAAGGCCGGCTTCTCGGTGACGCGGGCCGACAATGTCGGGAAGGTCGCGATGGAGTCGGCGCTCGAGCGCTTCCGCGAGGCGCTGTCCGGTGCCGACCTGGGCTTCGTCTATTATACCGGCCTCGCCGTCGGGATCGGGGAGCGGGAGTATCTGCTGCCCGCCGACGCGGCGCCTGCGGGGGCGGAGGATCTGCCGCGAACGGCACTGGACCTCGACACGATGTTGGGCGACCTGCGGGACAGCGGGCGCAAGTCGGTGGTGGTGATCGATCCGGGCCCGGCCGATGCCCTGGCCCGGAGGGTCGGCGGCGGTGCGCTGGGGACGCCGATGGAAGCGGACGGCCTGTTCGTCGTCTATGCCCACCGCCCAGGAGTGCCGCCGGTGCCGGCGCAATCGGTCAAGGGGACGGCCCCCTTCACCGCCGCGCTGGCCCGCGAGATGGTCAAGCCCGGAATCCCCTTCCGCGACTCGCTGGCCGAAGTCGCGCGTTCCGTCGCCGAACGCAGCGAAGGCCGCCAGTTGCCCTGGCTGCAGGACCGGTTGGGCACCACGCTCGTCCTGGTGCCGGCCGTCGCGGCAGCGTCGAAGCCGTCCGCCGCCCCGTCTTCCGACATGCAGCCGCAGGACCAGTCCACCCAGGTGAAGAAGGAGACGCCGCCAAAGGAGCCGCTGAAGGAGCCGCCGGCGGTGACCAGCCCCAGCCTGCCGCCGGGCGAGTATGAGGTGGCCAGGTCCGGCGTGCTGTTCGACCGTCCGGCGGTGGGGGCGCACGGTGTTGCGCAGTTGCCGGCCGGCACTCTGGTGACGGTGTTGGAGGCTGTGCCGGAGGGAAGCTGGCTGCGGGTGCGGGATTCGTCCGGGCGGAACGGCTACGTCACCGCCGGGACACTCGCCGCCCGCTGGGCAGACCCGTCGCCGCTGGCCGCCCGCGCCCGCGGAACCGTGGAGGCCGGCCCCTCCTTCGGCGATCCGGCCGCCGAGCCGCCGGCCGCCGGCAGTTCCGACCCGATCCGGACGGTTGAGCCACGCAGCTTCCCCACTCCCCCGCCCGGCACCGCATCCGCAGAGCCCGACGGCCCGGCGGTCGCGGCGGAACGGCAGGCGATGCGCGCTCTTGGCGATGCCCGCACAGCGGCGGAGCAGGCGCGAAGCCGGCCCGACAGCCGCTTTTGGAGCTATGGCTTCTCGGGCGGCGACCGCTATGAAGGCACATGGGTACAATCGTCGTCTGGTTCGGGGCTGGGGCGGCCGGTCCGCCAGGGGACGGGCGTCTACCGCTTCGCCAACGGACAGACCTATGAGGGCGAATGGTCCGGCGACCTGATGTCCGGTTATGGCGTGATGACCTTCACCGACGGCAGCCGCTTCGCCGGGCGTTTCAGCAATGGCCAGCCGGACGGGCCGGGCGTGTTCCATTACGCAAATGGCGGACAGAGCGCCGGGACGTGGCGCGGCTCCGTCCGCCTCGACCAGTGACCCTCTTGACCATGCGCGCCTGATCAGCGCGGCTTGAGGGCGTCCACCACCTGAACATGCCCCTGCAGCGCGCCGAGCGTCAAGGCGGAGTTGCCATTGGCATCCATGCGGTACGGGTTGGCTCCGTGGTCGAGCAGCAGCTTGGCCACAGCCTCATGCCCGTTGTTGGCGGCATACATCAGTGCCGACCAGCCATAGGCGGTGGTGCGGTCCACCATCACGCCGCGCTGGATCAGCGTGCGCGCCACCTCCTGGTGACCGCGGGCGGCGGCGGCCATCAACGCCGTCTTGCCGTCGCTGTTGGTCGTGTCGAGCTCCGCCCCGCCATCCGCCAGCGCCCGCACGACCGCGTCATGGCCTCCCCAGGCCGCATACATCACCGCGGTGGCACCGTCGGAGGTCCGCAGATCGCTGCGGGCGCGCCGGTCCAGCAGAACGCGCACCGCATCCGTCAGTCCCTGTTCCGCCGCGACCATCAACAGGGTCTTGCCGCTGTCGAGCCGCGTGTCGGGGTTGGCGCCGCCCTGCAGCGTGCGCGACAGCTCCGCCGGGTTGCCCAGCAGGGCCAGCACCGATTCGCGATCCTGCAAGCCCGGAGCGGCCTTCACCGGAGCGGCCGTGCTTCCGCCCGCAGATCCGGAACTGCCCATGGCCGGACCGCCATAGGCCCGCTGCTCGCCCGCGGCGCGGATCCGCTCCGCGAGGTCGGGGCTGTTGGGCGAGAGCATCTGTGCCCGCTCGTAGAAGCGCTTGGTTTCCGACCAGTCTCCGTCACGCTCGGCCAGCATCGCCCAGCGGCGATAGGTATCCTCCATGGTGGTCAGCAATTCGGTCGCCTCGGGCGCCGCCGGTGCGATCTGGCGGATGCGCTGCACCGTCTCATAGGCGTTGTCGCCGGGCGGCGTGGTCAGGCGCTTGCCGGCGATCTGCCGGCGGGCCTGATCGACCATCATGCGCACGCGCTGCGCACTCTCGGCGTCGGGCACGGCCGCCTGCGGCACCGACGGGATCGGCGCGGCCGAAGGTTCCTCCAGCGGCGGCAGCGAGGCCGCACCCGGTGCCGCTTCCGCATTGCCCGCGGCCGGTGCGGCCGGTGCGGCCGGGGAGGCGGCAACGGGTGCGGTGGCCGGTGCCTGGGATTGGGCCGGCGGCAAGACTGCGGTCTGCACCGGAGCGGTTTGAGCGGGTGCGGACGGCGAAGGTTGGGCGACGGCCTGCTTCGTCACCGTCAGGGTGCCGGCCGGCTGCGCCGCGGCCGGGAGGGGGGTGTTTGTGGCGCCGCCGCTCTGCCCCGCCTGGACACCGGCCGCCACGGACGGCTGGGAGGCAGGCGGCGACGCGGCAGGAGCATCCGGCGGCGGACCGGCGGCGGCATGCCGCCCGCCGTCCGGTGGGACATCGGTGCCGATCAGCCCCTGCACCCTGCGCTCCACCGCATCGCGCGTCCGGCTCCAGCCCTCTTCGATCATGGTCAGAGCCCGGCCGGGAGACACGCCGGGCACGGCGGTGGCGATGGCCGCAGCGGCGGCACCCAGCAGCACCAGCGTGGTCAGTGCCGCACCGGCATAGAGCCCGGTCCGGCGCGGCACCCGCATCGCTCCGATGGGCATGGCATCCGCCGGCATGGCTCCGGCCGGCCGTCCCCTTGCTGCCATGGTGTCGGAACCAGGGTCGCTCCAGTCATACTCTCCCGACTGGGGGGCTCCAGCCCAGCGGTCGCCGGCCCAGTCATTCGCCGACGGCTTGGCGGCGGGCTGGGCCGGGGCCGGCTGCGGACCGCAGCGATCCACCCAGGCCGGACCGGCCTCCGGCACCTGGGACGGAACCGCCGGCATCAGCGCCGGACGCGGTGCAGTCAGCACGGCGGACATCGACGGCAGCTCGTCGGGCGGACCGCCGCCCGGTGCCATCCGGTAGATCACGCCCATGTCGCGCAGTTCGTCGGCCAGCCCGGCGCGCGCCAGCGTTCCTTCCAGTTCCGGTGTGCCGCAGAGAAGAACCTGGAGAAAGCGGCCCGCCGGCGTCTCGGCCCGCGTCAGGTCGACCAGATCGGCCAGCACCGGCGGGGCGAGCACGGTGGCGTTGTCGACCGCCAGCAGGCCGGACCCGGCCAGTTCCAGCCGGTCTTCCAGGGCGGTGATCAGCGCGTCGAAGTCGCCTTCGCCAGCCTCGCCGGACGGTGCCAGATCGGGCAGTGCCCCGGCACCGGCGGCAGCGACCAGATCCTCCACCTCGGCGCCGACGCAGGCCATGACCGGCAACGCCATGGCACCATCGGCCTCCACATGCTCCACCAGCTGCCGGAACAGGGCGGGACGGTCCGATCCGCCATCGCCGACCAGCACCAGAAGCCTCTTGCGGGCCAGAAAGGCCAACACCAGCCCATCGCGGATCTCGGCGGCCGATGGCGCGGCACCGGCGGAATCGTGAACGGGATCGTGGTGACCCGGAGCGGCGCGCCGGGGGCGCGAGGTGTGTTTCGGGGCAGAACGGTCCATGGACATCTCGAAACGCCGATCAGTGAAGGGAGCGCTGATGTGACTCTAGTGATGCGCCCCCCAAGCCCCGACAGTGCAAAGGGCGGTAGCCCGCTCTCTTCCGGGGTGGGTGGACTGACCCTTCCGGCACGAACGCGCCGCTGGTCCGCCGGACGGGGGAGGGGTATAGGGTTGCTCCCGGAATCCTCGACCGAACCCCCATCTGGACGGCGACAGCCATGCGAGTCGGAATCGATTTGGGCGGCACCAAGATCGCGGCCGTGGCGCTCGGCGCCGACGGGTCCGAACTGGCCCGCCACCGCCGCCCCACCCCCCGCGATTACGACGCCACGCTGGACGCTTTGGCGGAGACGGTGGCGGTTCTGGACCCGTCCGGCACCGGCGGCGTCGGCATCAGCCTGCCCGGCATCGTCGACCCCGCCGCCGGCCGCGTGCGCGCGGTGAACCTGCCCTGGCTCGCCGGCCGCCCTTTCGCCGAAGACGCGGCGCGGCGGATCGGCCGCCCGGTGCGGATCGCCAACGACGCCAATTGCTTCACCCTGTCGGAAGCGGCGGACGGCGCCGCGGTCGGATCGGCGGTGGTGTTCGGGGTCATCCTGGGAACCGGCGTCGGCGGCGGAATCGTTGTGGACGGGCGCATCCTTCCGGGGGCCAACGGGCTGGCCGGCGAATGGGGCCATGCCCCGCTGCCCTGGCGGGAGGAGGCCGACGGCCCGCCGGCGCCCTGCGGCTGCGGCAAGATCGGCTGCCTGGAAACCGTGCTGTGCGGGGCCGGGCTGTCGCGCCTGCACCGGCACCTGACCGGGGAAGACGGCACCCGACAGACGCCGGACCCGCAGGAGATCGCCGCCCGCGCTCTGGCGGGCGATCCGGCCGCCGCTGCGGCGCTGACGCGCCATGCCGATGCACTGGCCCGTGCCCTGGCCCCGGTGCTGAACCTGCTCGATCCCGACGTTGTGGTGGTCGGCGGCGGCCTGTCGGCCCTGCCCGGCCTGTGCGACTCGGTGACGCGCCGCTGGGGCGCCTGGGCGCTGACAGCCACGCCGCGGACCCGGATGGCGATTGCCCGCCATGGCGGGGAAAGTGGCATGCGCGGGGCCGCCCGACTGTGGCCGGAATAGGCCTCACCATTTTTGCGGGGCGGACCGCAACCAACGGTCACGCAGTGGCACGGGACTTGCGCATTCTCAGTTCAGACCGAACGGGGATATGCCCATGATGCGGAAGAAGTTGGGGACGCGGGCCACGGGGAACGGCGTCCATTTGCATTTTGCAAACCGGAACGCGACGCGGTCCGGGAAACCGGCAGCGCGTTTGCATTTTGCAAATGACCTCGGCATTGGCCAGGGCACCAGCCGTCACCTGGAACAGGCCTGCGCAAGCCTGCAGGACGCGGCGGTGGAGTTGGAAGCGGTGCTTGCCACGCTGCCCGGCGACGAACAGGCCGATCTGCATGAAGCCATCGGCTCGATCATGGAGACACTGCAGTTGATCGCCTCGGCCCACTCCCGGCTGGAGCCGCCAATCGCCGCCGACTGAGGCGGCGGCTGGATTCGCGTGCTTTTCCTGAAGGCCACATGAAAAAAGGCGGCCCAGCGGGACCGCCCTTTTCTCGGTTGCCGACCTCTCGCTCGCCGAGCGGCCCAACCGGTCGTACCGCAGCCGGCTCAGTCGGAAATGGTCTGCCAGAAGAAGAAGGCAACGGCGAGGACCATGATGGCGATGTCCATGGGAACGGCTCCTGTGGATTGCGGCGGATGGGCGTGTCGTCGGAATCTATACGACAGTTCGCGATGCGGGTGCAGTGATTCCGTGTGCCTGCGGCGGTTTTTCGCCCCCTGCACTGCAGCAAGGATGACAGGCCGCGGAAAAAGACAGAAAAAATTATCTCGCCCGACGATCCCCAGCAATGGCGTTCCAAGCCATGGACCAGTCCGGCCTTGCATGGAACGGCGGAGTCCCCGTCATCGCCCCGGCTGACGCTGACTCCGGCAGTACATTGTATTCAAATGATTTTCTTCGGTCGCCCGCCTCTCCCCACAATCGGGGGACGGGGCGCCGGGCCCTCGGCCGGTGGCGGACCGCACCCCTGCCCCCCTCACTCGCCCCCTCATCCCCCGAAGAAAATCGCAGCGCTATGACTTTTGTAAGGGGTTGCCTAACCAGGGGGCTTTCTGGCAAGAAAAAGGCCGCTGAATACAGCGGCCTTGAGTTTAGGGAGGAAACGCCCAAGAAGGGCGAAGCAGCAATCGCTTGCTGCACTGCAACAGTACCAAAACCCGGAGGTACCGCAACCTCCAAAGCCGGCCCCTGCGCGGGGCCGAAGCTTTTTGAGGGGTTTGTTGCAGATCGGCCACAATTGGCCGTTCCATTTGCCGGAGCGCAAGCCGCCCAGCTGTTCCGGCCGTTACCACTCCAGTGGCGTGCCGGCCCCGGACAGCCGCCACATTCCTCTGGCAGCGGCGCGAGGTTCCCCCCTTGACCCACGTCCCACCCTCCGCATTCTCGGAATTCGACGCCTTCACCGCGGCGATCGGCGGCCGCACCCCCGCCCTGTTCCTCGATTACGACGGCACGCTCGCCGCCATCGCGCCCAGGCCGGACCTGGCGGTGATGCCAGCGGAGGCTCGCGCGGTGGTCCGACGGCTGTCGACCCTGTGCCCGGTCGCCTTCGTCAGCGGCCGCGACCTGGACGATCTGGCGGCGATGGTGGCGCTGGACGATCTGGTCTATGCGGGCAGCCATGGTTTCGATCTGCGCGGTCCGGACCTGCGCCGGCAGGTCGGCGTCGAGTATGTCCCCGACCTCGACGCCGCCGAACGGAGTCTGCACGACCGTCTGGGCGGCATCGCCGGCGCGCTGGTGGAGCGCAAGCGCTTCGCCATCGCCATCCACACCCGTCAGGTCGCCCCACCCGAAAAGCCCGCCGTGGCGGACACCGTCCGCACGGTGGCGCAGGAGCAGGCGCGGTTGCGCGTGACCGGCGGCAAGGAGCTGTTCGAGCTTCGCCCAAACCTGCCCTGGGACAAGGGCCGTGCCGTCCTCGCCCTGCTGGAAGCGCTGAGGCTGGAGGGGGACGGCACCGTGCCGATCTATCTCGGCGACGACGAGACCGACGAGGACGCCTTCCGCGCGCTGTCAGGGCCGGGAATCGGCATCCGGGTGATGGACGACCCGGCCGAGACGGCGGCGACCTGGAGCCTGCGCGATCCGGCGGAGGCCGCGGCCTTTCTGGGCCGGCTGGCGGACTGGCTGGCGGAGAGAGCCGCCGCCGGAGCGATGTCACCCATTCACCAACCCTAAACCCTCGTTCCGCTATCCTGCCCCCTCAACCAGCCGGACAGCCGCCATGGATATCGGATCGGCCACCTCCGCCACGCCCTACCGGCCGCAGGCCAGCGCTCTCGCCGGCCTGCAGGACGCCCAGGCCCGCGGCGAGGCGGCGGCGACGGAGATCGCGGCGGGGAACCTTGACCCGGCGGTGGTGCTCGACCTGAGCGCCGCCCAGGTGGATTTCGCCGCCAATGCCAAGGTCCTGCAGACGACACAGGAGAACAGCAAAAGGCTGCTCGACATGCTGGCCTGACGTCATAAAGCCTGGTCAGCGGCGCGCGCCGGGGCCGTAGACCTTCGGCTGGCTGAAGTTCAGATGGTCGAGCAGCCCCTGGGTGGCGCAGCCGTCCACCGGCAGCCTGGCCGCACGCTGGTAGGAGCGGATCGCCGAGCGGGTGCGCGATCCCATCTTGCCGTCCACCGGCCCGGCATTGAATCCGTGCTCGTTCAGCGCCTCCTGGGCGCCGGAAATGAAGGCCAGACGCATCTCGTCGGGCAGATTGTCCGTTTCGCAGGCGGCAAAGGCCGGGGTCGCCAGCAGCATGGTGCCGCACAGGATGGCGCCGCTCAGGGCGGGAAGAATACGTCCGTTCATGGATCGGTTGCTCCGAATCGTTGGGGCGAGAGCCTGTTGTAACAGCCGAGCCCACCCTTCCATTCCAAGGAGGCTTTCCAGGCACACACCGAATCGAAAAGGGCGGCCGCAAGCGACCGCCCTTTCCCACGCTCCAACCCGTCAGCCGCCGGCGGCATGCGCGTCGTCGCTCTGCCCCTTGATCCGGGAGGCGAGTGCGGCCTCCAGGAAGGGATCGAGCGCGCCGTCCAGCACCGCTTGGCTCTGCGAGGTTTCCACCTCCGTCCGCAGGTCCTTCACCATCTGATAGGGGTGCAGGACATAGGAGCGGATCTGGTGACCCCAGCCGATGTCGGTCTTGGTGGCTTCCAGCGCAGCGGCGGCATCCTCGCGGATCTTCAACTCCCGCTCGTACAGGCGGGCACGCAGCATGTCCCACGCCTTGGCACGGTTCTTGTGCTGCGACCGTTCCTGCTGACAGCTCACCACGATGTTCGTCGGGATGTGCGTGATGCGCACCGCCGAGTCGGTCTTGTTGATGTGCTGGCCGCCGGCGCCCGACGCCCGGTAGGTGTCGATGCGGCAGTCCTTCTCGTTGATCTCGATGTCGATCTTGTCGTCGATCACCGGGGAAATCGAGACGGCGGCGAAGCTGGTCTGGCGCCGCGCCTGGCTGTCGAACGGGCTGATGCGCACCAGACGGTGCACGCCGGCCTCGGTCTTCAGCCAGCCATAGGCGTTGTGGCCCTTGATCTGGACGGTCGCGGACTTGATGCCGGCCTCTTCGCCCGGCGTCTCGTCCAGCCATTCGGTCTTGTAGCCATGCTGCTCCGCCCAGCGGGTGTACATGCGCATCAGCATCAGCGCCCAGTCCTGGGCCTCCGTGCCGCCGGCGCCGGCATTCACCTCGACGAAGCAGTCGTTCGCATCGGCCTCGCCCGACAGCAGACTTTCGATCTGCAGCTTGTTGGCGCGGTCGCGCAGGCCATAGAGCTGGGCCTCGGCATCGGCGACGACGGTGGCGTCGCCTTCCGCTTCACCCATCTCGATCAGTTCCAGACTGTCGGACAGATCGCGCTCGAGCGCCCGATAGCCGGCGACGGACGTGTCGAGCTGGGTACGCTCGCGCATGATCGTCTGGGCCCGCGTCGGGTCGTCCCAAAGCTTGGGATCCTCGGCGAGGTTGTTCAGTTCGTCGAGACGCCGCAGTGCATTGTCCCAGTCAAAGATGCCTCCTCAGCAGCGCCAGCGATTCTCTGATCTCGCCGGCGGCCGCTTCGATCTCGGCCCGCATGGCGGTGCCTCCTCGTCAGCCAGAGTTGAAGGGTTTGTCGGCTGCATATGTAGCGGCTCGCATCCCCGCTTGCACCCCCTTAATAACCCGGAGGGCGGTTGGACGCCGGCCCATCCGGGCCCAGCGACCGGTTGGGGCTTGCCACTTTCGAGTATGGCCCAGTCCCGGCTTGGCGGTTCTAACCGTTTGGAATCATACGCCCGGCCCTTTTCAGAGTACGTCCCATATCCGGCAGAACAACCCTACCGCGGCGGCGGGAAGTCCTGAAATCGTGGTTATCTTCGGCTCCGAACTTCGCCTTTCTTGCGCGGTTGCGCGGACGCGCGAGCATCTCTGCCGGGGGCACGATGAGCTTCACCAGCCTGAACTTCCTGCTGTTCATCACCGTGTTCAGCGCCGGCTTCATGGCGCTGGCGCGCACGCGCGTCTTCACGCCCTTCCTGCTGGTGGCCAGCTATATTTTCTACGGCTATTGGGATTACCGGTTCTGCGCACTGCTGGCGCTCAGCACCTTCATCGACTTCTATTGCGGCCTGAAGATCGCCGACGCGCCCGACCGACAGACCAAAAAGCTGTACCTGTTCTTAAGCCTCGGCACCAACCTGGGCATGCTGTTCTTCTTCAAATACTACAACTTCTTCGCCGACAGCGCGGAGACCGCACTCGCATCCCTGGGCGTCGACGTGGGACGCCGGACGCTGGACATCCTGTTGCCGGTCGGCATCTCCTTCTACACCTTCCAGAATCTGAGCTACGGCATCGATCTCTACACCGGCGAGGTGAAGCAGCCGGAACGCTCGCTGATGCGCTATGCCACCTTCGTCGCCTTCTTCCCGCAGCTGGTGGCCGGCCCGATCGTGCGGGCGCGCGACCTGCTGCCGCAAATCCAGCAGCGCCCGCGCGACATCCCGTTCGAGGAGCGCTTCGCCGGCCTGGAAAAGGTGATCTGGGGCTATTTCCTGAAGATCGGGCTGGCCGACAACGCCGCGGTGGTGGTCGACGCCCGGTTCCACCAGCCGGAGTTCTTCAACGCGCTCCAGCATATGATCGGGCTGGTCTGCTTCTCGCTGCAGATCTACGGAGACTTCGCCGGTTACTCTCTGATCGCCATCGGGCTGGCCCAGATCTTCGGCTACACCATGTGCCAGAATTTCGCCCGGCCCTATTTCGCCACCGGCATGCGCGATTTCTGGCGGCGCTGGCACATCTCGCTGTCCACCTGGTTCCGCGACTATGTCTATGTGCCGATGGGCGGCAGCCGGACGCGCTGGCTGCGCATCCGCAATGTCGTCATCACCATGCTGATCTCCGGCCTGTGGCACGGCGCCAACTGGACCTTCGTCCTGTGGGGAGCGCTTCATGGCGGGCTGATGCTGGTGGAGGACGGCGCGCGCCGGCTGGCCGCTCTCAGCCCGGTGCGCCTCAGCGGCCCGGCGCTGGCCGCCGGCCGTCTGGTGATGGTCGGTCTGGTGTTCGCGGTGGTGACGCTGACCTGGCTGCCCTTCCGTGCCGACAGCCTGCACACGGTCTGGACCATCCTGGGCATCATCGCCCACGGCGATTTTGGCCTGCAGCAGGGCAACCTCCAGGCCAGCTCGCTGCTGCGCGTCGCCGTCGCCGGCCTGATCGTGCTGACGGTCGATGCGCTGATCGAGCGCGGCGCTGGCCGCCGCTATGCCGGAACCAACGTGGTGGCGCGATCGATGGCCTGTTCCGCCCTGATCCTGGTGATGCTGCTGTTCGGCAGCTTCGCCAACCACGCCTTCATCTACTTCCAGTTCTGAAGACCGGACGGAGATCCTCCCATGTACCGCCTTCTGGCTTGCATCGTGCTGATCCTCGCCACCGTCACGGCGATGGACCGGGTCCTGGCTTCGGCGCTGGGCGAGCTGCTTCTGCGCTCCAGCGACCGCTTCATGGCGATCTACCGTCCGCCCGAGCCGGAGGAGGTGCCGGCCGCCAAGGCCGACCGGCAGCCGGACGGGCCGACGCCGGAAAACCGGACGGACGAAACGCCGGGCGTCCTGATGGTGAAGGCGGCGCTCGCCTCCACCCCCGGTCAGGACGCCAGCGCCACCCGCGGGCCGGCCGACGTTCTGGTGCTGGGCAATTCGCGGGCGGACAACCATTTCCCGGTCTCCACCCTGCAGGACATGACCTGCGGCCGGGCGCTGAACCTGGGCATGGGCGGGGCGCCGACCGTGCTGTCGGCCCTGCTGTGGGAGGATTACGTCGAGCGGCATGGCGCCCCGCGCCTGCTGATCCTGGAGCCGACCGGTCTGGTCGACAACCCGCAGGACCTCGCCGACCTGCCGATGCTGGCCCATTACTCACCGCGCATCGACGCCTTCGTCCGGCAGGAGAATGAGCAGCTGTGGATGGCCAACCACGCCTTCCACCTGCTGACCTTCAACAACAACCAGACCATGCGGCTGGTCGCCGGACTGCTGAAACCCGCCGCCGACCGGACCCTGGTCGGCGTCATCCCGGAGCCGCTGAAGGCCCAGCTCGCCGCCGCGCCGGAAGAGGTGATGACCGCCGACGACGCCAATTGGCAGGCGATGGACCGCATCATCCGCAGCGCCCAGGCGCAGGGCACCCGAGTGGCGGTGGTGATCACCCCCTATTTCCCGACCTATGCCGGCAAGCTGAAGAATTTCGACGCCTTCTTCGCCGAGATGAAGGGCCGCCTGCCCACCGGTGTGACCCTGATCGACGCCCGGCGCGCGGTGGACAAGGACGAGCTGTTCATGGACGCCCTGCACGTCAACGAGGACGGCGTGCGCGCGATGTTCGCGGCACTCGAACCGGACCTGCGCCCGCTCGGCAGTTGCCCGGTGGACGCCATCGCCTCGCTGACGGCGGCAGGAACGGTGGCGGGGACGGTTGCTGGAGCGGCCTCCACCCATTGACGAAAGGGGCGCCCGCAAGGACGCCCCCTTTCCGTTCCGCTCAATAAAGCCCGCCGGTGCCGAGCGTCGCCGCTGAGGGCTGCGTCGGGACGCCCGGCTGGGCGCCCTCGAAGCCTGCGTTCGGGTCGCCCATCATCGCGCCGGCCCCCTGGACCGACCCGTCCAGAACCATCTGAGGCTGGTCCGGGTTGGGTTCGGTGCCGGGCAGGAAGGCCTCCCAGATGGCGCGGTTGTCGCCGGGCTGGGCCAGCTGGCCGTTGGCCGGGTTCACGCGGACGAGGCGCAGGCCGGGCGGCACGCGGAAGGGCGTCGCCGGCTTGTCCTTCAGCGCCACCTGCATGACGTCCTTGAACACCGGCACCGCCGCGGAGCCGCCGGTTTCGCGGCTGCCCAGCGAGCGCGGCTGGTCGAAGCCGATGTAGGTGCCGACCACCAGATCGGGCGAGAAACCGACGAACCACGCGTCGTGGCTGTCGTTGGTGGTGCCGGTCTTGCCGGCGAGCGGCTTGCCCAGCGATTTAAGCGACGCGGCGGTGCCGCGCTGGACCACGCCTTCCAGGATCGAGACGATCTGATAGGTGGTGCGCGGATCGTTCACCTGCTCACGGGTGTCGGGCACCGCGGGAACGCCCATCCCATCCTTCCAGGCGACGTTGGTGCAGCCTTCGCAAGCGCGGTTGTCGTGGCGGAACACGGTCTTGCCGTTGCGGTCCTGAACGCGGTCGATGAAGGTCGGCACCACCCGCTTGCCGCCATTGTCGAGCATGGCGTAGGCGGTGGCGAGCCGCAGGACCGTGGTTTCGCCAGCGCCCAGCGACATCGGCAGGTAGGGCTGCAGATTGTCGACGATGCCGAACTTCTCGACCAGGGCCTTGACCTTGTCCATGCCGATCTGCTGGGCAAGACGGACGGTCATGACGTTGCGCGACTTTTCGATGCCGACGCGCAACGGGGTCGGGCCGTAGAATTCGTGGCTGTAGTTCTCCGGCCGCCAGACCGGCTGGCCGCCGCCCGGATCGAAGGCGAAGGGTGCATCCATCACCAGCGAGGACGGGGTGAAGCCCTGGTTCAGCGCCGTCAGGTAGACGAAGGGCTTGAAGGAGGAGCCGGGCTGGCGCAACGCCTGGGTGGCGCGGTTGAACACGCTCATGGCGGGGGAGAAGCCGCCGACCATCGCCAGCACGCGGCCGGTGTGCGGATCGAGCGCAACGAGGCCGCCCTGCACCTGCGGGATCTGGCGCAGGGCATAGCTGCCCGGCGGCAGTTCCTTCGCCGCCGCCTGGGCGCCCTTCCTGGCCGGCTTCTCGTCCTCGTCCTTGGCAGCAGGGCCGCTGATCGCCTCGACCAGCAGGATGTCGCCCAGCTTGGCGACGTCCGACGGCTTGCGGATCGCCGGCCCGACGGCCTCCCCGTCCTTGGCCGCGCGGGCCCAGCGCAGTTCCGACAGCGGGATGCGGCCGCGGCCGCCGTCGGCCAGACCGATGTCCAGCCCGTCCGCCTGATCGTCCTTCAGCACGACGGCCAGCTTCCAGCCCTCGGAGCCCGCGGGGGCCGGCATGGCGGCCAGCTTCTTGGACCAGTTGTCGAAATTCTCCATCTTGCCGACCGGCCCGCGCCAGCCATGGCGGCGGTCATAGGCCACCAGCCCGTCGCGCAACGCCTTGGTCGCTGCCGCCTGAAGCTGCGGGTTCATCGAGGCGCGCACCGACAGGCCGCCCTCATACAGCGCCTGCTCGCCATAGAGCTTCACCAGTTCGCGCCGGATCTCCTCGGAGAAATATTCAGCGGTCACCACTTCCTGCTCGTCGCGCTTGCGGGTCAGCAGCGGCCGTCCTTGCGCGGCCTTCGCCTCCTCGGGCGTGACGTAGCCATCCTCCGACATGCGGCCGATCACCCAGTTGCGGCGGGCGACGGCGGCATCGTGCTGGCGATCGGGATTGTAGTTGGAGGGAGCCTTGGGCAAGGCCGCCAGGAAGGCGACCTCCTCGATGCTCAGCTCGTCCAATGCCTTGTTGAAATAGTTCAGCGCCGCCGCCGCCACGCCGTAGGAGCGGTTCCCCAGGAAGATCTCGTTGAGGTACAGTTCCATGATGCGGTCCTTGGTGAAGGCCCGCTCGATGCGGACCGCCAGGATCGCCTCCTTGATCTTGCGGGCGAAGGACACCTCGTTGGTCAGCAGCATGTTCTTGGCGACCTGCTGCGTGATCGTGCTGGCGCCGACCGGGCGGCGGTCGCGGCCGAAATTCTCGATGTTGGTCAGGATCGCGCGCAGGATGCCGAGCGGGTCGACGCCCTGGTGGGCGTAGAAATTCTTGTCCTCGGCCGCCATGAAGGCGTTGATGACCTGCCGTGGCATGGCGTCGATCGGCACGAAGATGCGGCGTTCCGAGGCGAACTCCGCCATCAGCCGCCCGTCGCCGGCATAGATGCGCGTGGTCACCGGCGGCTCGTAATTGGCCAGCTTGGTGTAGTCGGGCAGGTCCTGGTCATAGTGATCCAACAGGAAGACCAGCCCCCCGGCACCGGCAAGAGCCAGCATCACGAAGGCCATCAATAGGGACAGAAGAAGGCGCATGACCGATCCCGCAAGAAACGACGAACGACGCGCCCCGCTCCCGACCCTTTGAAGGTCCGGTCCACGAGGCGCGCTGACAGGGCGGGCGCATCCTACACCGCCGCGATGCGAAGCGCCGCCCCCGTTCCCGTCATGTCAGGAAAATGTGACGCGCAGAGGGCGCACGCGATAAAGCGCCCGCGCGGAGGGGGTAAACCGTCCGGCCAAGTCCCGGCTCCGCGTCGCGGATCAGCTCCGCTGGGCGCCGTGCAGCCAGCGGAAATAGGCGTCGATGGTGCGGGCCAGCCCGCGGCCCAGCCGCTCGCGGTGCGCTGCGGAGGCCAGCAACCCGGCATCCTTGCGGTTCGACAGATAGCCCATCTCGATCAGCACCGATGGCACATCGGGCGCCGTCAGCACGGCGAAACCGGCCTGCCGATGCGGCTTGTTGGGGATCAGCGGCACCTCGCGCCCCAGACTCT
Organism: Azospirillum humicireducens; assembly: GCF_001639105.2. Classification (NCBI taxonomy): domain Bacteria; kingdom Pseudomonadati; phylum Pseudomonadota; class Alphaproteobacteria; order Rhodospirillales; family Azospirillaceae; genus Azospirillum; species Azospirillum humicireducens. The sequence goes on along the minus strand of NZ_CP015285.1, from coordinate 360,821 downwards.
GCAGGGCCAGCGTTGCGAAACGCTTGGAATGGTTCTTCGTATCGCGCTGGGCCAGGTCGATCAGGATATTGGCGACCAGCTGGTTCTCGCCCGACAGGTCGAGCCCGACCAGCGCGTCGGCCCGGTTCTCCTTGGCGGCCAGCATCTCCGCCTCGCGGTCCGACGCCTTGTCCGACAGGGTATAGATCGACAGACCGCGCATATCGTCGCTGCTGATGCTGTCGGCATGCAGCGAGATGAACAGGTCCGCCCCGGCCTCGCGCCCGATGGCGACGCGGTCGCGCAGGCGGATGAACACGTCGCTGTCACGGGTCAGCCTGACGCGGTAGCGGCCGGTTGCCTCCAGCTGGCGCTTCACCTCCCGGGCGGCGGCCAGCGTGATGTCCTTCTCATAGATGCCGCCGACGCCGATGGCGCCGGGATCCTGCCCGCCATGGCCGGGGTCGATCACGATCAGCGGCTTTTCCGCCACGGTGGACGGCTTGCTGTCGGGCAGCGGCGGGGCGGACGGCAGCGCCGCCGGAATCAGCTGGGCCGGCGGGATCGGCGGCAGCGGCGCGAAGGGCGGCGGGGCGGAGACGATCCCGCTCGCGGCCGGATCGTCCTGGGCGGGAGGAGGCGCCGGAACGGCCATCGCCGATGCGACGACCGCACCCATCGTCAGCTGGCCCTTGGCGGACGCCGTGCCCGTCCTGGCACCGGACGCCGCCGCGAGCTGGCGGAATTCCGCCGCCGTCGTCTTTTCCAGGTCGAGGACGAGGCGCGGCTGGCGGCCGTCGCGCGGCGGGATCATGTAGCCTTCCCGCAGCTTGGCCGGACCGACCGTCTCGAAGGTCAGGCGCGTGCCGTGCGGTCCGCCTGCCGAATGATGGTAGCGCGCCACCACCCCCTTGCCCTCCACCGGCAGCGATCCGCCGGGCCAGACCAGATCGGGCAGGTCGACGATGATGCGGTAGGGATCGGCGGCCAGCGACACGCTGAAGGACACCGGGTCGCTCACCTCCAGCACGAAGCGGGTCTTGTCGGGGTGGATGCCCAGCCGGGCATCGACCACCGCGGTGCGGGGCGGCGGGGACGGCAGCGCCGCCGTGGTCTGCGCCACGGCGGGAAGAAGACCGGCGAGAAGCAGCAGAGCCAGCAGGACCGGCAGCACCATGCCCAGCACACGCGCAAGCCCCCGCTTCACGGCGCCGCGCCCGACCCCGCACTTGGGATGGGCGACAGTCCGCAGACGGTCGGTCATGACGGCGGTCGGCAGGCTGGGCGGCCGTTGCATCGTGTCTCCCCGGTGGAGGACGGCGGGCGGACGACCAGCTATAGCCCAGCCAATTCAACGCCCTCAACGCGGAACGTCACAACCGGTCTCAATTCCGGGCCGGGGTGCCGTTCCTGCAACAGTGACTCCGCGCCCTGCCGTCGCGGCCACCCCGGCCCGCCATTGCCGGGGAACGCCGCGCTTACGCTTCCCTGGGACGAACTTGTTCGCCGAATCGGCGCATTTCCGCGTTGTGAAAGAGGGACCGCTTGTCTATGGTATCTTTGCGACAGACCGCAATTCGCCAGATTCGGGTCGGACTCCCAAGGTGAGCGCCGATTCGCTGATCCCCGGTACTCGATTCCATCGATCCGGGGGTCAGCCGATCGCCGGTCACGGGGCCGTCCAAGGGGCTGCGGCGTCGCCTCCGACACCGCCTGTCCGGCCATCCGCGCCGGAGGGACGTCGTGAGGTGGCGCGTTCGGGTTGGCGGTGAGAGGACGAAACCTCGAAGCTGGCTGTGGCCGCAAGGCGGCAGCCCGGCGCGTGTCGACCGGGCCGTCCTGGCTGCTCTCGTCAGCGCCGTTCGGCGGTTCCGGTCCGTCGTGCCGTATGCTTCGCCCACAACAGACGCTGCGTCCAGGCGGCCCGACCGGTCGCGCGGGTTCCCTGGGTCGCGCCGTTGAGGACCGTATATGGCCAAGCGCATGCTGGTGGACGCCACGCACCCGGAAGAAACCCGGGTCGCCGTGGTCAATGGGAACCGGCTGGAAGAACTCGACTTCGAGATCGCCAGCCGCAAGCAGCTGAAGGGCAACATCTACCTCGCGAAAGTGACGCGGGTCGAACCTTCGCTCCAGGCGGCCTTCGTGGAGTATGGCGGCAACCGCCACGGCTTCCTCGCCTTCTCCGAAATCCATCCCGACTATTACCGCATCCCCGTCGCCGACCGCGAGGCCCTGCTGGCCGAGGAGCGCCGGCTGGAAGAGCAGGCCGAAGCCCGCGCCGAGGCCGCCGCCGACGGCGCCGTGATGGGCGAGCCGATCCGCCCCGAGCAGGTGGTCGAGGAATGGTCGCCGATGCCCTCCCCCATCACGCCGGAGGCGTCCGACGAGGATGCCGGCGACGAGGAGGGTGAGAACGAGACCGGTTCCGAGGGGCAGGCCGCTCCGTCCGAAACCGCCACCCAGGACACGGCACAGGCGGCCGACGCCCCCGATATGGTCGGCGGCGACGAGGATGAAGAGGTCGAGACCCAGCGCCGCCGCTCGCGCCCGCTGCGCTCCTACAAGATCCAGGAAGTGGTGAAGCGCCGGCAGGTCATGCTGGTGCAGGTGACGAAGGAGGAGCGCGGCAACAAGGGCGCCGCTCTGACCACCTACCTGTCGCTTCCCGGCCGCTACTGCGTCCTGATGCCCAACACCGGCCGTGGCGGCGGGATTTCCCGCAAGATCACCAACCCGGCCGACCGCAAGCGCCTGAAGGAAATCCTGTCGGATCTCGACATTCCGGACGGCATGGCGGTCATCCTGCGCACCGCCGGGCTGGAGCGCTCCAAGCCCGAGATCAAGCGCGACCTGGAATATCTGCTGCGCCTGTGGGACGACATCCGCGAACAGACGCTGAAGTCGTCGGCGCCCTGCCTGATCTATGAAGAAGCGAACCTGATCAAGCGGTCGATCCGCGATCTCTACGCCAACGACATCGACGAGATCTGGGTCGAGGGCGAGGCCGGCTTCCGCACGGCGCGCGAGTTCATGGACATGCTGATGCCGGGTCATTCCCAGCGCGTCCAGCTGTACCGCGACAGCCAGATCCCGCTGTTCCACCGCTATCAGGTGGAAACCCAGATCGACGCCATCCACAGCCCGGTGGTGCAACTGCGCTCCGGCGGCTACATCGTCATCAACCCGACCGAGGCGCTGGTCTCCATCGACGTCAACTCCGGCAAATCGACCCGCGAGCGCAACATCGAGGAAACCGCCTACAAGACCAACCTGGAGGCCGCCGACGAGGTGGCGCGCCAGCTGCGTCTGCGCGATCTGGCCGGCCTGATCGTCATCGACTTCATCGACATGGAGGAGCCGCGGAACAACGCCGCCGTCGAGCGCCGCATGAAGGAGGCGATGAAGAACGACCGGGCGCGCATCCAGCTCGGCCGCATCTCCGCCTTCGGCCTGCTGGAGCTGTCGCGTCAGCGTCTGCGCCCCTCGCTGCTGGAGACCAACTTCGAACGCTGCCCGCACTGCTCGGGCACCGGCGTCGTCCGTTCGGTCGAGTCCGCCTCGCTGCATGTCCTGCGCGCCATCGAGGAGGAGGGCATCCGCAAGCGGTCGGCCGAGATCACCATCTACGTCCCAACCTCGATCGCGCTCTACATCCTCAACCAGAAGCGCGGTGAGCTGGCCAAGATCGAGGAGCGTCACAGCTTCCACGTCATGGTCCAGGCCGACGACAGCCTGATCGCCCCGGACCATCGTCTGGAGCGCAACAAGGCGCGCCTGCCGGACGAGGACGGTCCGCTGGTCAGCGCCGACCGCGTCATGGCTGAGACCGATCGTGCCCTGGCGGCGGAGCCGGTCGCCGAGCCGGTCGAGGAGGAGGCCGACGTCGAAGCCGCCCAGGCCGAGGATGTCGGCGAGCGCGGCGAGACCAACGGCGCCAATGGCGATGGCAATGGCGAGGACCGCCGCCGCCGCCGCCGCCGCCGCCGTGGGCGTGGCCGTGACCGTGAGGAAGGCCGCATCGAAGGCGACGCGGGTGCGGGCGAGGACGCCGAGGAGTCCGACGAGACGGGCGACGAGGAGACCGGCCTGCCGGCTGCCGCCGAGACGATTCCCGGCGCTGCCGTCTCCGAGCCGGCCGAAGACGACGACTCGGAAGAGGATGAGGAAGAGGGCGAGGGCGACGAGGAGACCGGCGCAGACGCCGGCGATCGCAACGGCGAGGGCCGCAAGAAGCGCCGCCGCGGCAAGCGCGGCGGTCGCCGCAGGTCCCGCCGCGAGGGTGCGGAAGGGTTGGAAGGAGGCGAGGAGACTGCGGCCGATCAGTCGTCTGCCGCTCCGGCCGAAACCGCTCCCGTACAGGCTCCGGCCGAGGCATCCGACCTCGACTGGATCCTGGCCGGTGAAAGCGCTCCGGCACCCGTCCCGGAAGAGGCTCCGGTTCCGGTGCCCGCGGCCGAGCCGCCGGTAACCGCTCCGGCCCCGGCTGAAGCCGTTGCCGAAAAGGCGCCGGCCAAGAAGGCCTCGCGCAAGCGCAAGGCCGCTGCCGAGGCCCCGGTGGAAGCCGCGCCCGCCGCCGCGCCTGCCGTCGACCAGGCCCCGGCCAGGGGCCGCAAGCGCAAGGCTGCCGCTCCGGTGGAAGCACCGGTGGAAGCGGCACCCGAGCCGGTGACGGAGCAGGCTCCGGCCAAGAAGGCCTCGCGCAAGCGCAAGGCCGCTGCCGAAGCCCCGGTCGAGGCCGCGCCCGCTGCCGCGCCTGTCGTCGCCGAAGCGCCGGCCAAGGGCCGGAAGCGCAAGGCAGCCGCAGCCGAAGCCCCGGCGGCAGTCGCGACCGACGCGGCTCCGGCCAAGAAGGCCTCGCGCAAGCGCAAGGCCGCTGCCGAGGCTCCGGCCGAAGCCGCGCCCGCCGTCGTCGCTGCGACGGCGCCTGCCACCGCTCCGGAACCCGCTGCGGTTCCGGCGGCGGCCGACGACACCGGCGAAGCTGCCGCCAAGCCGCGCCGCGGCTGGTGGAAGCGGTAAGCCGAACGGCCCGTTGGGACTTCTGGAACGGGAAAAGGCGCCGCAAGGCGCCTTTTCCTTTTCCCGGACGTTATTTCCCTGCCACAGCACAGGTCGGACCATGAGCAAGGCTTTCACCCGCGAGAACGACACGCCCCCCGAAAGCGAACTCGACGATCTCGACGATCCGGCACCGCTGCCGCAGGGCTTCAAGAATTACATGACGCCGCCCGGCTTCCAGCGCATGCAGGAGGAACTGCGCCATCTGCTGCGGGTGGAGCGGCCGAAGGTGGTGGAGGTGGTGTCCTGGGCCGCCGGCAACGGCGACCGGTCGGAGAACGGCGACTATCTTTATGGCAAGAAGCGCCTGCGCGAGATCGACCGCCGCATCCGCTTCCTGAACAAGCGCTTGGAGTCGGCGGTGGTGGTCAACCCGCAGGACCAGAAGAACCGCGAACAGGTCTTTTTCGGCGCCATCGTCACCTATGCCCGCGAAGACGGATCCGAGAACACCATCACCATCGTCGGCGCCGACGAGGTCGATCCCGACCGCGGCCATGTCAGTTGGATCTCCCCCATCGCCCGCGCATTGCTGAAGGCGCGGGAGGGCGATCTGGTCGATGTGCGCACGCCGGCGGGCATGGAACAGGTGGAGGTGCTGGAGATCAGGTACGCGGGGTGAGTGGAGGCGTTGCTGCCCCCACCCTGACCCTCCCCCGCTGGGCGGGGGAGGGAATTGGACCTTTGTCGGCGTTCGGCGGCAGTCCCCTCTCCCGCATTAGCGGGGGAGGGTTAGGGAGGGGGCATCGCTGCCGAGACCTCACTCCGCCGCCGGCTGGTAAATCTCCCCGCCCGACTCGCGGAACTTCTGCGACATCTCGGCCATGCCGGACTCCGCGGCGTCGCGGATTTCCTGCGTGATCTTCATCGAACAGAATTTCGGCCCGCACATCGAACAGAAATGCGCGGTCTTGGCCCCTTCGGCCGGCAGGGTCTCGTCGTGATAGGCCATCGCCGTCTCGGGATCGAGCGACAGGGCGAACTGGTCGCGCCAACGGAAGGAGAAGCGGGCGCGCGACATGGCGTCGTCACGCAGGCGGGCCGCCGGATGGCCCTTGGCAAGGTCGGCGGCGTGGGCAGCGATCTTGTAGGCGATGACGCCGGCCTTCACGTCATCGCGGTCGGGCAGCCCCAGATGCTCCTTCGGCGTGACGTAGCAGAGCATCGCCGTGCCGAACCAGCCGATCATCGCCGCACCGATGGCGCTGGTGATGTGATCGTATCCCGGAGCGATGTCGGTCACCAGCGGCCCCAGCGTGTAGAAGGGCGCCTCGCCGCACAGGGCCAACTGCTTTTCGACATTGTGCTTGATCTTGTGCATCGGCACATGGCCCGGCCCTTCGATCATCACCTGCACGTCGCGCGCCCAGGCGATCTTGGTCAACTCGCCCAGGGTTTCCAGCTCGGCGAACTGGGCGGCGTCGTTGGCGTCGGCCTGGCTGCCCGGCCGCAACCCGTCTCCCATCGACAGCGCGACGTCATAGGCGCGGCAGATCTCGACGATGTCGGCAAAATGGTCGTAGAGGAAGCTCTCGCGATGATGCGCCAGACACCATTTGGCGATGATCGAGCCGCCGCGCGAGACGATGCCGGTCACCCGCTTGGCGGTCAGCGGGATATGGGCCAGCCGCAGGCCGGCATGGATGGTGAAGTAATCGACGCCCTGCTCCGCCTGCTCGATCAACGTCTCACGGAACAGCTCCCAGGTCAGGTCCTCGGCCCTGCCCTTCACCTTTTCCAAAGCCTGATAGATCGGCACGGTGCCAATGGGAACCGGGGAGTTGCGCAGGATCCATTCGCGGGTCCGGTGGATGTCGGCGCCGGTGGACAGGTCCATCACCGTGTCGGCGCCCCAACGGATCGCCCACACCATCTTCTCCACCTCCTCCTCGATCGAGGAGGTCACGGCGGAGTTGCCGATGTTGGCGTTGATCTTGGTCAGGAAGTTCCGGCCGATGATCATCGGCTCCGACTCGGGGTGGTTGACGTTGGACGGAATGATTGCCCGCCCGCGCGCTACCTCGTCGCGCACGAATTCCGGCGTGATGAAGTCGGGGATGTCGGCCCCGAAATCCTCACCGTCGCGGGCGGCTCCGATTGCCGCGACCCGGCCCAGATTCTCGCGGACGGCGATATACTCCATCTCCGCAGTGACGATGCCGGCGCGGGCATAGGCCATCTGCGTGACGGCCCCGCCGCCCTTGGCGCGCAGCACGCCGCTGTCGGTGGTCTCCACGTCGCCGCGGGCCAGGATCCAGTCGCGGCGGTGCTTGGCCAGCCCGGCGCGCACGTCGATGCTCACCGACCCGTCGGTGTAGGGGCCGGATGAATCATAGACGGTCAGCGGAGGCTCGCCACCCGACAAGGCGATCTCGCGCATGGCGACGCGCAGGTCTGGAAAGCGCGTGCCCGGCACATGGATTTTGCGCGACGACGGCAGTGGGCCGGTCGAAATGCGGATGGCGGAGTCGTTGAAGTCCTTGGGCATTGGGTTTCTCCGTCGGAGTTGGGCGGACAAACCCGGGACTGCGGACGGAGGTGCGGTGTCTTCGTGCGGGCCGTATCCCTGCATGAGTCCCCGGCGTGGCGGGGCTGATACGGCCGGACGGGGCGAGAATCGGCCCGTCACGAGGTCCCTCCCTTCGCCGGTATGACCCGGATCAGGTTCGAAGGGTCACCACGCTGCCGGCAGCGCTTGGCGCCGTCCGGCCGTTGGTATCTCAGCCCCCTGTCGGGACCCCCCTGGAATGCGCCCATCCTGCCGGGACGGACGCCCCCTGTCAAAAGGAAAGAACAGCGGACGATCCGCTCACCCCATTGTGGAGATCCGGTGCTACAGCCAGCGTTTCAGACGAACATAGATCATCGGCAGAAGCGCCGACAACAGCATCAGCCCCAAGGCGCTTGGATAGCCGAAGGGCGAGTCGGTCCCCGGCATCTCGTTGAAATTCATGCCGCCGATGCTGGCGACCAGGGTTGGCGGGAACAGCAGGACGGTCAGGACCGACACGATCTTGACGATCTCGTTCTGCTCCACGTTGATCTGACCCAGCGCGGTGTCCAGCGCCAACGCGACCTTGCCGGCCAGGAAGCGGGCGTACTGGTCCAGTCCGCGCAGATCCTGCAGCGTCGTCTTGGCCCAGCGTCGTGTCGCCTTGCCGGAGTTCCAGCCGTCGCCGCGCGCCAGGAAATCGGCCATCCGTGACAGGCTGGCCAGGCTGATGCGGGCCTTGCCGATCAGGTGGCCGGCATGGCCGATGCGCTTCAGCGTCTGGGCGTCGTCCAACGTCTCGCCACGCGAACGCAGCTTGCGCCCACGGAAGAAGCGGCGGTTCAGCACGTCCAGTTCGACCCCGGTCCGCCGCAGCACAGCCGACGTCCGGTCGACCATCCCGTCGACCAGCGCCGCCAGAACCAGTTCCCCGCGGGAGGCGGGGACCTGCCCATGGGTGGCGCGGCGGCGGAAAGCCAGCAGGGCCTGGGGGTCGATGTCGTGGATGGTGACCAGCCGGCGCCCGGCCAGCACGAAGCTGACCGTGGCGATGCGTGGCTCGTCGGTATCGGCCCAGACCAGGGCGGTGACGGTCATGGTCAAGGCGCCCCCGGCGATGCGCAACCGGCTCGATTCCTCGATCTCGGCCATCTGCTCGCGGGTTGGCAGGCTGGCGCCGATCAGAGTCTCCGCCCGCGCCAACTCCTCGGCGGTCGGGTTGATCAGGTCCAGCCAGACGGAGGCCTCGGGCAGCGGATCCGCCCCCTCCGCGGCCTCCCTGGCCCAGCGCAGCAGACCGCCCTCATTGACGAAGACATGCAGCAAGGCACTGCTCCTTGCGAGGTTGGCGGCGGCTCTTGAGGCGGCTAGGTCATCCGCCCGCCACGCCTGGGCTTCTGGGGCGGCTGTACCGGCGAAGGCGCTTTCCCCTCGGTGTCGAGGTCCAGCGTTGCCCCCTCCGCCTTCAAAGCCTGTTCCAGCTTGCGGCGGAAGGCGCCGCCATCCCGTTTGGCGTCGAGGAAATGGCCGACCGCCTCCTTCGCCGCGTCGCTGTCGTAGGGGATCTTGCCCAACGCCGCCAGCTTGGCGCGCTCCACCAGCTTGGGGTCCATCCGGTCGCGGATGGCCTTCATCTGGCGGAGCAGGTCCTTGCGCAGGTCGCTCATCGGCCCCCCGTTGCAGCGTCAGGCCTTGCCGATCAGGGTGCCGGCGCCGCCTTCGGTGAAGATCTCGAGCAGCAGTGCATGCGGCACGCGGCCATCGAGGATAACCGCGGCGTCGACACCCTGCTCCACCGCGCCGATGCAGGTTTCGATCTTCGGGATCATGCCGCCGGACGCGGTGCCGTCGGCGATGGCCCTGTGGGCATCCTCCAGCGACATCTTCTCGATCAGCGTCTTGTCCTTGTCGAGAACGCCGGCGACGTCGGTCAGCAGGAAGAAGCGCGCCGCCTTCACCGCCGCCGCGACCGCGCCGGCCGCCGTATCGGCATTGATGTTGTAGGTGTCGCCGTTCACGTCGAAGCCGACCGGCGCGATCACCGGGATGATGTCCGACTGCGCCAGGGCATGCAGAATCTGCGGGTTGACCTTGTACGGCTCGCCGACGAAGCCGAGGTCCAGCACCTTCTCGATGTTGCTGTCGGGATCGCGCTGCACGCGCTCCAGCCGGCGGGCGGTGATCAGGTTGCTGTCCTTGCCCGACAGGCCGACGGCCCGGCCGCCGGCGCTGTTGATGGCGGCGACGATCTGCTTGTTGATGGAGCCGGCAAGCACCATCTCGACCACCTCGACCGTCTCCTTGTCGGTGACGCGCAGGCCGTCGATGAAGCTGGACTTGATCTTCAGCCGCTCCAGCATCTGGCCGATCTGCGGCCCGCCGCCATGGACGACCACCGGATTGATGCCGACCTGCTTCAGCAGGACGATGTCGCGCGCGAAAAGCTCCGCCAGGCTGGCGTCGCCCATGGCGTGGCCGCCGTACTTGATGACGAAGGTGCTCCCGGCATAGCGGCGCATGTAGGGCAGCGCTTCGGACAGGGTACGGGCCTTGGCGAGCCACTCGTCACGGGTGGGAGTCTGCACGGGAGGATGCCCTTTGTCGGGGTGAACGGTCGGGTTTCTTTAACGGAAAGGCCGGCCGGTTGCCTAGAGGGCAATTTAACGGTCACATGCCCCCGTTCCGTCCGCCCGCGGCTGCGGCCGACGCGGCGCCGGCCGGGCGCCACCATCCGGCCAGCCGGGTCATGGGCTGGGTCAGCGCGGTGACCGCCACCGCCATCAGCACCATCGCCGAGAAACAGGCGCCGGACAGCACCCCCGCTTCCAGCAGGACGGTCAGAACGATCACCTCCATCAGCCCCTTGCAGGGCATCAGCGTGCCAAGCCTCAGCGCGTCCGGCCAGCTTTCCCCGGTCAGGCGGGCGGGCAGCGACGTACCGGCCATCTTGCCGGCGAGCGTCGCCACTGTGGCGAGCGCGAAGACCGTCCATTGCGCCGGATCGTCCAGAGTCAGGGTCACCTTCAGTCCCGTAAGGGTAAAGAAGAAGGGCAGCAGGATCAGGGTGGAGAAATGCTCCAGCCGGTCGAGGATCGCGGCGGCATAGCGGCGCGGCATGGCGGTGCCGGCGACGAAGGCGCCCAGGATGTAATGCAGCCCGATCAGTTCGGTCACGGCCGCCGAGGACAGCAGCGCCGCGCAGGTCACCACCACCGCGGTGTCGCCCATCCGCCCCTCGGGCGCCACCCGCTCCAGCAGGCGGTCGAGCAGCGGACGCACGATCAGAACCGTCACCCCGACATAGGCGAAGCCCAGCAGTCCGACCCGGGCGACCGCCCAGCCGCCCCCACCATCCGACGCGCCGTCCGCCGAGGCCCAGGCCAGCACGGCGGTGATCAGCAGCCACAGCAGCGCGTCGTTCACCGCCGCATAGCCGAGAGCCAGCCGCCCGACCCGATCGCCCAGCAAATCCATCTCGCGCAGGATGGCACCAAGCACCGGCAGGGCGGTGACGCCGACGCAGATGCCGAAGCCGGCGGCGAACAGGCCCGGCGTGGCGTGGGTCCCGGTCATCTCGGGAAAGGCACCGGCCAGCCACCAGCCAAGCGCCCCGCCCAGCAGCGTCGGCACGATCATGCTGGACAGAGCCACCGTGGCGAAGGCACCACCCCGGCCTCGGAAATCTGCGGGGTCGAGGTGAAGGCCGGTGAGAAAGGCGAAGAAGACCACGGCCAGCAGCGCGAGACCGGACAGCGGCGCCAAGGCTGCCGGCGCGAACAGCACGCCCCACAGATCCGGCACCATCCGGCCGAGCAACGAAGGGCCCAGCGCGACGCCGAACAGGATCTGGATCACCACCATCGGGGCGATGTGACGCCCGCCGCCGAGCCGCCACAGCAGGAACGGCCCGGCGATCAGCAGCAGGGCCTGCATCAGGAACAGCAAGGCGGGGGAAAGGCCACCCATCGCGGTCGCCCGGTGCTATTCGGCGGCCAGGGCGAGCGCCGCGAGGCTGGCGCGCAGTTCGGCGATGCCGGTTCCCTTCTCGGAACTGGTGACATGGATGTCGGGGAAGGCGGCGGGGTGCTTCTTCAGCCCCGCCTGGGTGTCGCGACGGATCTTGTCCAACTCCGTCGGCTTCACCTTGTCCGCCTTGGTCAGCACGACGACATAGGGCACCGCGGTGCGGTCCAGCATCTCCATGATCTCGTGGTCGTTGGGCTTCAGCCCATGGCGCGAATCGATCAGCACCAGCGCCCGGCGCAACGTCACCCGCCCGCGCAGGAAGCGGCGGACCATGTCGTTCCACGCCTCCACCTTCTCCTTCGATTCCTTGGCATAGCCATAGCCGGGCATGTCCACCAGCTTCAGCCGGTTGCCGAGGTTGAAGAAGTTCAGCTGCTGCGTGCGGCCCGGCGTGTTGGATGTGCGGGCCAGCGTCTTGCGCCCGGTCAGCGCGTTCACCAGGCTCGACTTGCCGACATTCGACCGCCCGGCGAAGGCGACCTCCGGCAGGTCGGCCTCCGGCAACTGGTTCAGCGCGTTGGCGCCCCAGACGAAGTCGCACTCCTTGGCGAACAGCAGCCGCCCGGCCTCCAGCGCGGCCTCGTCGAAGCCGGAAACGATGCTGGGGGTATTGGGGGTCGGCGTGTCGGGGCTGGTCATGGCGGGCGCTTTCGTTGGTACGGGCTAAAAAACATACCGCCGGCAAAGTCCCGTCAAGGGTCTTTGCCGGCGGCAGGTCTCAAACGATGGGCGGATCCATCGGGGTCAAGGAGAACGAAAGTCCGATGATCAGACCTTCACACCCATGCGGCGCATAATGGTCCACTGCTGCGCAACGGACAGCAGGTTGTTCCAGGCCCAGTAGATCACCAGACCGGCCGGGAAGCCGGCGAGCATGAAGGTGAAGACGATGGGCAGGAACTGGAACACCTTCTGCTGGATCGGGTCCGGCGGGGCCGGGTTCATCTTCTGCTGCAGCCACATGGTGACGCCCATGATCAGCGGCCAGGCGCCCAGATGCAGCATGGCGGGAGGATCCCAGGGGATCAGGCCGAACAGGTTGAAGACGGTCGTCGGATCGGGCGAGGACAGGTCATGGATCCAGCCGAAGAAGGGCGCGTGCCGCATCTCGATGGTCACGAACAAGACCTTGTAGAGCGCGAAGAACACCGGGATCTGGATCAGGATCGGCAGACAGCCCGACACAGGCGAGACCTTCTCGCGCTTGTACATGGCCATCAGTTCCTGGTTCATGCGCGCCTGATCGTCGCTGAACTTCTCGCGCAGCTCCTGCATCTTCGGCTGCAGGGCCTTCATCTTGCTCATCGCCTGATAGGACTTGTTGGCGAGCGGGAAGAAGACGGCCTTGACGCAGACGGTCAGCAGCAGGATGGCGAGGCCGAAGTTGCCCAGCACCTGCCCGAAGAAGTCGAGTGCGTAGAAGAAGGGCTTGGTCAGGAAATAGAACCAGCCGAAGTCGATGGCCAGATCGAAGTTCTTGATGTTCAGCTTTTCGGAATAGGCGTCCAGCAGCTTCACCTGCTTGGCGCCGGCGAACAGGCGGCCGGTGGTCTCGGCCGAGGCGCCGGGCGCCACGGTGACCGCGTCGCCCATGAAATCGGCCTGATAGCGGTCGGCATTGGCGACGGTGCTGTGGACGAAGCGCGCGGTGACCTTCTGCGCCGGATCCGGGATGACAGACACCAGCCAGTACTTGTCGGTGATGCCGAGCCAGCCGCCGGTGGTCTCGATCGGCTCGGCGCCCTTCTTGCGGAGGTCGTCGTAGGACCGCTCGGTCAGCGTGCCGTTGAAGACGCCCAGCGGGCCTTCATGCAGGATGTAGTAGCCCGAGGTCTGCGGCGTGCCGGTGCGCGACACCAGGCTGTAGGGCAGCAGGGTGACCGGGTTGGCGCCGGTGTTGCGGACCGTCTGCGTCACCGTGAACATGAAGTCCGGATCGACGGCGATCTTGCGTTCGAACACCAGTCCCTGGCCATTGTCCCAGGTCAGGGTCAGCGGCTTCTCAGGCGTCAGCGCGGTGCCGTCGGCGGTCCAGCGGGTGGTCGCGGTCGGGGCGGCGATGCCGGCGCCCTGCGGGACCCAGCCGAACTCGGCGTAATAGGCGGCGGGCGTGCCGGCCGGCGCCAGCAGCACGATCTCCGGGCTCTTGGGGTCCGGGGTCTCGTGGTACTGGGCCAGCGTCAGGTCGTCGATGCGGCCGCCGACGAGGTTGACGGAGCCGTGCAGGGCAGGCGTGTCGATCTTCACGCGGGAGCCGGCCGCCAGCTGCTCGGCAAGCAGGACGGGGCGCTCCTTCGCGACCTCTGCCATGGCGGGGGGCTGCTGGGCTGGCACGCCGGGGGCCGGCACCGGCACCGACTGCTCCGTCTGGGCGGCCTGCTGGGCGGCGAGTTGCTTCTGCTGCTCCACCCGCGGCTTCTCGTAGAAATACTGGAAGCCCAGAAGGATGGCGATCGACAGGGCAATCGCGATGATGAGGTTGCGTTGGTCGGTCATGGCGTCCCGGTTGCCGTGGGGCCTTTACTAGAAGGGCGGCGTGTGCGCGGCCTTGTTACGGGTTTTCGCCGGGCTGAGCAACCGCCGCATGCCCTTTTCCCGATCCGCCGCATCAAAGTGGTGACGGCGCAGTCCGCCGCGCGACGATGAAGGGGCCGATGTGTCGGGCACGGGATCCCAGCCGGACCCGCCCCAGGGATGGCAACGCCCGAGCCGGCGCACCGTCAGCCATCCCCCCCGGATGGCACCGTGCTTTTCCAGCGATTCGATGGCGTAGCAGGAGCAGGTCGGCTGGAAACGGCAATGCCAGCCCACGAAGGGCGACAAGGTCCAGCGATAGAGATAGACAAGCGCGCGGAGAAGATGCGCGAGTGGGCTGAGGCCGGCGATGCGGAACATGACGTCGCGGGCCCCCTACCCTTCCGCCTCGCACCACAGGCCGAGGCGCTTCAGCCCGGCCTTCAGATCGCCGAGCAGGTCGGTCCACGGCCGCTCGGCCGTGTCGCCACGCGCGACCAGGACGAAGTCGTGGCCCGGTGCGGCGTGGATGGGCAGTATCTGCCGCGCGGCCTCACGCAAACGGCGGCGGGCGCGATTGCGCACCACCGCGTTGCCGACCTTGCGGCTCGCCGTCAGACCGAGACGGATCGGCGGCTCGCCTTCGGCGGGCCGCTGTTTGTCGTCGTGCCGGCGCACCTGGAGGATCAGGCCGGGAGCCACATGCTTGCGCCGTGTCCCGGCCACGGCCAGAAATTCCGGCCGCCGCATCAGGCGCCCGACCCTGCGGTCCGGCGCCGCCATCGCGGGGATCAGGCGCTCAGAACCTTGCGGCCGCGGGCGCGGCGGCGGGCGATCACCTTGCGGCCGCCAACGGTGGCCATACGGGCGCGGAAGCCATGACGACGCTTACGCACGATTTTGGACGGCTGGAACGTGCGCTTCATGGCGCCTACTCCTTAAGCTTTGCTGATGGTGACGGGAAGAAGACGCCCGGCCGGGTGGCCGGGCGCCGAACCTATGAACCTGGACCGAACCGGAAGGTGCCTTACTCGGCAGCCCGGCGGCCGTTGACCATGCCGCGGCCGGTGGTGCGCTCGGCGATGCGGGCGGCCTTGCCGCGCAGATCGCGCAGGTAGTACAGCTTGGCGCGACGGACGGCGCCCTTGCGGACCAGCTCGATCGAGTCGATGCGCGGGGAGTACAGCGGGAACACGCGCTCCACGCCCTCGCCGTAGCTGATCTTGCGAACGGTGAAGGAGCTGTTCAGCCCGGCGTTCTTGCGGGCGATCACGACGCCCTCATAGGCCTGGACACGCTCGCGCGTGCCTTCGACGACCTTGACGTTCACGCGGACGGTATCGCCCGAGGAGAACTCCGGGATCGTCTTGCCACCGAGGGCCTTCTCGATCTGCTCCTGCTCGAGCTGCTGCAACAGGTTCATAGCACTACCCCTTTTCTATCGGCGCGCCTCGCGGCGGACCGTCACTCCGGTTTCGGGTCGCGCCGGCGAGCCTGCCGCCGACCCTTGTTCGTAACAGTTTCTGCCGGACGTCCCGCCTGGTAGAGCGACCACAGGTCCGGCCGTCGGGCCTCCGTGATCTTCTCCGCCTCGGCCAGCCGCCAGGCCTTGACCTTTCCGTGGTGACCGGAGAGCAGAACCTCCGGCACCGCGCGCTCCACACCCTGCCCGTCGGTCCAGACCGCCGGCCGGGTGTAGTGGGGGTATTCGAGCAACCCCCGTTCGAAACTCTCTTCGCCCGCCGTCTCCACGTTGCCCATGACGCCGGGGAGCAAGCGCACCACGGCATCCATCAGGCTGAGCGCGGCGAGTTCCCCGCCGGACAGCACGAAATCCCCGAGGCTGACCTCTTCGAGGCCGTGCGCATCGAGGACCCGCTGGTCCACCCCTTCGTACCGGCCGCAGAGCAGCGTCACCACCGGGGTGGCGGCCAGCTCCTTGACCAGCTCCTGGTCCAGCACCCGTCCGCGAGGCGACAGATAGATCGCCCGGCCGCGTCCCGGTGCCCCCACAGGTCCCGCCGTCGCGGTCAAAGCCGCGTCCAGCACATCGGGCCGCATGACCATGCCGGCCCCTCCGCCGAAGGGGGTGTCGTCGACGGAGCGGTGTTTATCGCGCGCGAACGAGCGAATGTCCACCGATTCCAGCGCCCAGACTCCATTTTCCAACGCCTTGCCGGCCAGCGAGTGGCCAAGCGGCCCCGGAAACATTTCAGGGAACAGCGTCAGAACCTTGGCGGTCCAGACCCGCGGGCCTTCGGCGCCGTGGTTCACGGCCCCTCGCTCCCGAGTCCGCCTTCATCCCCGTCTTCCGCCTCGTCCTCGGAGCCTTCGCGGGCTTCGATAACGGCCGGAAGATCGATGACGATGCGGCCGCCCCGGACATCCACCACCGGCACGCAGGCCTTGGAGAAGGGAAGCATCTCCAGCGGCCCGCCTGCGGTCCTGATCTCCAGCACGTCGCCGGCCCCGAAATCGTAGATCGCCTTCACCGTGCCGTAGGCGGTTCCGTCGGCGAGTTCAGCACGCAGGCCAATCAGGTCGGCATGGTAGAACTCGTCCTCGTCCTCCGTCGCCGGCAGGGCGTCGCGGTCCACATAGAGCCGCATGCCTGCCAGAGCCTGGGCCTGCTCCCGGCTCGTCACCCCGTCGACCTTGGCCAGGAAGTTGTCCTTGACCATGCCCTGGAGCGTCACCGTGAAGCGGCGGGTGCCGGCTTCATCCGACAGCGGGCCGTAGGTCATGATGTCGGCGGGTTCGGCGGTGAAGCTGCGCAGCTTCACCAGCCCCCGCACGCCGTGCGATCCCGCGAACTGGCCGACACAGATCTTGGCGGTCATCGAAGGAACACCCGGCACGTCGTCACGACCTCGAACCCTGCGGCCTCAAGCTCAGCCCTCGGCGGCGGCAGCGGCGGCAGCGGCCTCGGCCTTCAGACGCTCCTGCGCCTTGGCCTTCGGAGCCGACTTCTTCGGGGTCTCGCGGACGGCGGGCTTCTCGACCAGGCCGGCATTGGCCAGGAAGTGAACCACGCGGTCCGTCGGCTGGGCGCCGACCGACAGCCAATGCTTGGCGCGCTCGGCGTTCAGGATGATGCGCTGCTCATGCTCGCGCGGCAGCATCGGGTTGTAGGTGCCGATCTTCTCGATGAAGCGGCCGTCACGCGGGCTGCGGGCGTCCGCGATGACGATCGAGTAGAACGGACGCTTCTTCGCACCACCGCGAGCCAGACGAATCTTCAGAGCCATTGGTCGAAACTTTCTCTTCTCAAGTCAAACAGGTATCAGGTGATTTCTAGAGGCGGTCGGGTCAGCCGAAAGGCCCCTTGCCGCCAAAGCCGCCGAGTCCCTTCGGCAGCAGGTTTCCGAGGCCGCCGCGCAGCATCCCCTTCTTCCCAAGCTTCTGCACCTGCTTCATCATTCCGCGCATGGTCTCGAACTGCTTCAGCAGCTTGTTGACCTCCTGCACCGAGGTGCCGGAACCGGCGGCGATGCGCTTGCGGCGCGATGCCTTGATGATGTCGGGGTTCTTACGTTCCGCCTTGGTCATCGAGGAGATGATCGCCTCCTGGCGCTTGATCATCCCGTCGTCGACGTTGGCGTCCTTCAGCTGGTCCTTGATCTTGCCGATGCCCGGCAGCATTCCCATCAGGCCGGACATGCCGCCCATCTTGCGGAGCTGCTTCAGCTGCATCGCCATGTCGTCGAGGTCGAAGCCCTGGCCCTTCTCCATCTTGCGGGCGAGCTTTTCGGCCTCGTCCTTGTCGATGGTCTCGACGGCCTTCTCCACCAGCGACACCACGTCGCCCATGCCGAGGATACGGCCGGCGATGCGGTCGGGGTGGAAGGGCTCCAGCGCGTCGATCTTCTCGCCGACGCCCAGCAGCTTGATCGGCTTGCCGGTGATCTGGCGCATCGACAGGGCGGCACCGCCACGGGCGTCGCCGTCGATGCGGGTCAGCACGATGCCGGTGATGCCGACCTTGTCGTTGAAATTGGTGGCGACGGTGACGGCGTCCTGGCCGGTCATCGCGTCAGCGACCAGCAGGGTTTCCGCCGGCCTGGTCGCGTCGCGGACGGCCGCGACCTCCGCCATCAGCTCCTCGTCGATGGCGAGGCGGCCGGCGGTGTCGAGCATGACGACATCATAGCCTTCGAGACGGCCGGTCTCGATGGCGCGCCTGGCGATGGCGACCGGATCCTGGCCCGGCACGATCGGCAGCGTGGCGACGCCGGTCTGCTCGCCCAAAACCTTCAGCTGTTCCTGGGCGGCCGGACGGCGGACGTCCAGCGAGGCCATCAGGACCTTCTTGCGGTCCTTCGTCTTCAGGCGCAGCGCGATCTTGGCGGTGCTGGTGGTCTTGCCCGAGCCCTGCAGGCCGACCATCAGGATCGGCACCGGGGCGGCGGCGTTCAGGTTGATCTCGGAGCCTTCGCCCAGCATCTCCACGAGGTTGTCGTGGACGATCTTGATGACCTGCTGGCCGGGAGTGACCGACTTCAGCACCTCCTGCCCGACGGCGCGTTCCTTCACCTGGGTGACGAACTGCTTGACGACGGGCAGAGCGACGTCAGCCTCCAGCAACGCCACGCGAACCTCGCGCAGCGCGGCGGAGACGTCCTCCTCGGTCAGCGCGCCGCGGCGGCGCAGCTTGTCGAAGATGTCGCCCAGGCGTCCGGTCAGGCCTTCGAACATGCGATACTCGTTCCCCAGTTCCGGGTCCAGCGTCAGAACCGCCACCCGCACAAGCACGAAAGCGCCAGTGCGCGAACCTCGCGGACTGGCGGAGATACCCGGCATGGGGCCGGGGTACCCGGTCTATCGGCTTTGCGGAAGACAGGTCGGCAGACCATAGAGAAGCCGGCGGACCGAGTCAATCACTAGAAGCGCCCCAGCGCCTTCAGCCGAAGGTCATTCTTGCTGTCTCCTGGTTATCCGTCCGACGCTTGTCACAAATCTCCGCACCTTAACGAAATTTTGGCGACTCTTTCTGATTATGGCTAACCAAATAGAGAAGGTATCCCGGCGATGTCGTCCGCCCAGGGCTTCGGTTCCAACAGCCCGCGAACCAAGCTGACCCAGAGCCAGCTCAACGCGATCCTGTTGCGGCACCAGGCTTTCCGAAAGAGCCAGCCGGGCGGCGTGCGCGCCAACTTGAAGATGCGCGACCTGTCGCATCTCGACCTCTCGGGCATCGACCTGTCGGATGCCGACCTCTCGGGCGCCAAGCTGTTCAGCGCAAGGCTGACCGGCGCCAATCTTGTCAATGCCAATCTCTATGCCGCGGACCTGCGGCTGGCCAACCTGGAGAAGGCCGACCTGCGCCGGGCCGACCTGCGCGGCGCCTGCCTGCGCGGTGCGGTGCTGAGCGAGGCCACGCTGGTCGAGGTCGATCTGCGCGACGGCACCCTGCTGCATTACGATTCCAGCGGCGAAATGTTCTCCCACCAGTATGAGGACAGCGTCCTGACGTCGGAACTGACGGCGGCGACCATCCGCGGCGCCGACCTGTCGCGGGCCAAGGTCGCCAACGCCTTCGTCATGCAGACCGACATGACCGACGCCATTCTGCGCGGCACGAAGTTCATGCGCGCCAACCTGACCGGCTCAAACCTGACCGGCTGCGACCTGACCGATGCCGACCTGACGGAGGCCAACCTCTCGGGGGCCCGGCTGTCGGGAGCGGTGATGACCGGTTGCGCCATCAACCGCACCAATTTCAGCGGCGCCACGCTGATCGGCGCCATTCTGGACGCGGCTCAGCTGCGCTCCCCCAACATCCAGGCGGCGGTTCTGGCGAAGACGCTGGAGAATCCCGACGACGACCTGCGCGACATTCTGGTGGAGCATCTGTCCTGGATCGACAGTGGCGGCAAGGCCGGCAAGCGCGCCGACCTCTCTGCTCTCGACCTGTCGGGCCGGAAGCTGGACGGCATCAACCTGTCCGCGGCAATCCTGCAATGCATCGCCTTGCGCGGCGCCTCGCTGACCGGTGCGGCGATGGCGATCGCCGACCTGTCGCTGGCCGACATGCGCAAGGCCGACCTGTCGAACGCCGACCTGCGCGGCGTGAATTTCGAGCGGGCCACCCTGACCGGCGCCAACCTGACCGGCGTCCAGCTCGGCCCCGTCCATATCCAGACCATGAGCGGCCACATCTGGCGCGCCAATCTTCAGCGGGCCCGGCTGGGCATGGCGCTGCTGTGCAGGGCCGACCTGCGCAAGGCCAATCTCGCCGGAGCCAACCTGGCTGGGGCCGACCTCACCGGGGCCGATCTGAGCGAAGCCGACCTGACCGGGGCCGACCTCACCGGTGCGGTCCTGGACGGCGCCACGCTGGACCAGGCGATCGTCGAGGAGGCGATCGGGCTGGAAGGCTGAGGTCAGCTCAGGCCGAAGGCCCGCCGCGCTTCGCCATCCAGTCACCGGAACCGTAGACGCTGCGGACATGGTGGACCAGCAGGTTGCGGGCATCGATCAACTGGCCCATCCGCTCGCGGCAGGCGACGATCCCGGTGTCCGGGTGGTAGACCGGGGCCAGCTCGCGGAAGCGGCGCCGGACCTGATCCTCATCGAAACACCATTCGTTGACGAAGCCGAACAGCTGGGCAGCATCGCGCACCTCGGTGATGCGGCCGTCCAGCGGCTGGAAGGACAGGCGCTGCAGCGCATGGGCCAGAGTCTTGTTGCGGTAGCCCAGCGTCTCGACCGCCGCTTCAAGCCGGCGGACATCCGCTCCCGGCAGGATGCGGGCGCCCGGATCGGCCAGCGCCAGCGCCGCGGCCAGCGCCTTGCGGATCGCAGCGTCGGAAGCGTCGCTTGCTCCCACGTCGAGAACCGCTTCCCCATCGGAGTCGCGTAGGCCGGGATCGGTGGCCCCTTCCGGTGCCAGCAGCAGAGCGGCAGCCAGCAGCAGCGGCACTCCGACCCCGCGCGCGGCGGCAAGCTCGAGAACCGCGGCACGGAAACGGGCGCCGCAGGGTATGGTCCGGCTGGGGGGCGGCAAGGAACTGGTCTCTTCCGGTGCGGTCATCGTCGGCGCCAACACTTGGTGGAAGCGGGCGCGAGTCTACGCAACAGCTGGGGCTCCCGCAATCACGCGTATGGACGCGGCGGAACGTCGTATCCCTTTTCCGCCTCAGCGGAGCGTCGTGGCACCCGGTTTGGCCGGCAACCGGTCGAGCAGATCGTCGATGTAGGCGGTCTCGTCCTTGCCGGACATGGCGGCGAAGCCCTTCAGCATCTGGCTGCCAAAGGTGAAGACGCTGGCGAGGTCGATGCGCCACGCCCCGCCTTCGCGCACGAAATCGGCGGGGACCAGCGCCGGCCGGTTGTCGACCATCAGCAGGCCCGAGGCCCGGTCGCCCTTCACCCGCACCGGCCCCAGCGAACTGCGGGAGATGACGTTGGGGCCGAGCCAGCCGGCCTTCAGCGCATGGTTGGCGATGTCGCCGACCGACATGCGGCGCAGGTCCGACGGGCCGAGATAGCGGCGCAGCCCCATGGCGGCGAAACGCTCCGCCGGCTCCAGCCTCTGCAGCGGCGCGTCACCCGGCTGGCGAGCGGCGTCGCGCACCGACTCCAGCCTCTTGACCGAATTGCGGGTGAGCAGCGGGATCACCGCCGATCCGCGCTGTTCTGTCAAAGCGGTCCGGGCGGCATCGAAGGTCGCGGCGACCGCCCGCTCCTCCGGCGTCTCGCGCGGCGGGGCGGCGAAGCTGGTGGCTGCGGCGATCAGGATGACGAAGAAGGCGAGGAAAGCGACACGCATACCAGGAAGAACCGGATAGGGAATGGAACGTCACGCCTTCGCCTCGACACCGAAGAATTCGAGCTGCCAGCGCATCTCTTCATCGGTCATCGGATAGTGCGTGCCGTCGCGAGCATTAAGCGCCGTTTTTGGCGGAATCTGGGCAAGCCGCAACTGGACCTGCCTGGCGAAGCGCATGGTCAGCCCGGCACGCCACACCAGGGCCGTGACGGCGCGCGGCGCATGGGTGGCGACGATGCGGTCGACCACCGCCAACTCGATCTGCGACAGCTCCGCCAGCGCCGCCATGACGAAGGCGCGGTCGCCCTCCACCATCGATCCTTCGATCAGCCTCTCGGTCAGCTTGCCTTCCTTGTTCAGGCGTGCCGCCTTGTCGCTGGGGCGTTCCACCGGCTTTTCCGGTCCGGCGGCAGCGGCAGTACCGCCGACAGCCTCCTCGCCGAAATCGACCGGGCCGAGCGGCAGGCCCGGCGCGGCACCGGCCGCGGCCTGACCAACCCGCTGGCGCACGGCCTCCACCAGACCGCGCGTCGCGGCGGGGTCGAGGTCGTCGCGGTCCTGCAAGACCTTCAGCAAATTGTCGGCGACGAAGCTGGCGAGCCGCGCCACCGCGCGCGCCGGCAGCCGCGGACGGCGGACCAGCGGTGAATGCCAGGGCTCGTGCTGGGGCGCCTGATCGAGGATGCGGTCGAGCGTCTCCTCGCGGATCTGGGCCGACGGGTTGCCGAGCAGCGCCGTCACCGCCGCCTCGTCGTCCGACCGCGCGATGGCGTCGGCGACCGACGCCGTGACGTTCTGCCGGCTGGCGATGGCGGTCATCGCGCCCCGCACCGGCCCCTTCATGATGATGTCGGTCAGATCCTCTTCGGTGAGGATCGGCGAATGCTGCAGCACCGGCCCGCAGACCGACAGCTCGACGTCGCGGGCCAGTCGGTTGATCACGCCGTGCGGGGCGTTGGGCAGGTCCTTCAGCGCTTCGGCCAGGATGCCGCGCACCTCCGTCGCCTGGTCTCGGGCCAGAGTTTCCAGGCATTCCACCGTCAGCCGCTCGATCTGGATCGCCTGATCGGCCGACAATTCGGGCAAAAGGCGGGCGATCTTCCGCGCCACCGCCTGCCGCACCATGACCTCACGGTCCTTGGCCAGCAGCAGATCGGCCTGACGCGGGGTGCCGGCATTGGTGGCGATGGCGCGCCGCACCTCAGCCGCTGCGTCTGCGGCAAGGAAATACAACAGCTCCGGCCGGGTCTTGGGATGTTCGGCGACCTTCCGGCGGACGGCCGGATCCTCGCTTTGCACCATCCGCTTGGCGGATTCGTAATCGGCGGGGTCGAGCGCTTCGGAGCGCTGGGTGGCAGGCGGGGTCACGGTGCGGGCTCCGCGGCGGAAACGTCGGAAGAAGACATCTCGGGGACCGCCTGATAGGCGGGGGCCAGGGCGTAATGGCCCTTGCCGCTCTTCTTGGCATCGTACATGGCGGCATCGGCGCGGTCGGTCAACTCCCGCACACTCTCGCCGCGGCCGGGAGTGTGGACGGCGATGCCGATCGACAGGCCCAGCGGCTTCTCCGGACTGGCCGACAGGTGGGCAAGCTCGCGCATGCCCTTCAACAGCCGTTCGGCGACGATGCGGGCCTTCGCCTCGTCGGTGCGGCCCAGCCACAGGACGAACTCGTCGCCGCCCAGCCGGCCCGGCAGGTCGCCAGGGCGTACTCCGGTGGTCAGCAGCGTGCCGATGGCCTTCAGCACCGTATCTCCCTGCTGGTGTCCGTGCAGATCGTTGACCGCCTTGAAGTTGTCGAGGTCGACGTAAAGCAGGGCCGACGGACCGCTGTCGGGCCGCGAGATCGACTCCTCCAGCCGTTCGAAGAAGGTGCGGCGATTGAACAGGCCGGTCAGCCCGTCGCGTTCCGACAGGCGCCGCAGCCGCTCCTGATAGGCGAGATGGGCATGCGCGATGCCGATATGGTCGGCCACGCCCGACATCAGCTGCCGGTCGTCGTCGTCCCAGGGCTCCGAATCGCCGGCGCGCCAGACCAGCAACGCGCCGTTCACCGCCTGCCGGTATTCCGTCCGCTCCCCGATCAGTTGGATATCGCCCAAACGGTCGGCCACCAGCCCCTCGCCATTGGCGATGCGGTCGAGCAGCGCCGCGCCGACATCCGGCAACTCCGCCCCGAATTCCGCGACCAGCGACAGGGCGACGCGGCCGCCACCCTGGCCGCCCCCCCCGGTCCCCTCTTCGGCCCGGTAGATGCGGCAGCCATCGGCGCTGAGCGCGCGCGCCGTCTCGGTTGCGGCAACGGCCAGCGCTTCCGCGGCATCCAGACGGTCGCGCAGGGTATGGACGATGTGGCCCAGCAATCTCTCACGGTTCCGGATGCGCGCCAGTTCGTTGGAGCGCAGCACCTGCTCCGTCACGTCACGGCAGACACCGCGGGCGCCGATCCAGTCGCCCTGCTGCCCGAACAGCGGCAGGGCTGACGCGACGACGCAGGCCGGTGTCCCGTCGGCGCCCTTCAGCCAAAGCTCCGTCTGGTCGACCGGGCGGCGGCTGTCGAAAGGCATCGGCAGGTCTTCCGCCTCCTCCAGCGCGAGGCTGCGCGGATCGCGGCCGATCAGCGCGTCGGCCGGATATCCCAACGCGCCCTTGTGGCTGACGAAGACGAAGGTGCCGTCAGGGCCGGTCTCCCATGCGAAGTCTGAGGAAACCTCGACCAGATCCTTGTAGCGGCGGCGCGACTCGGTCAGCGTGTGGCGCAGCTGCCGTTCCAGCGTGTCGTCGCGCCCCAGAAGCAGGAAGCCGCCGTCCGGCAGCGGCACGCCGGCCCATTCGACGATCATGATTCCGCGCAACGATTCCACCGGCACCGAGCGCAGGCCCGGCGCCACGCTCGACGCCGAGAGCCAGCTGCGGAGATCGGGCAGCCAGCGCGGATCGCTGTCCATCATGTCCTCCGCCTCGGCATTGGCTTCGGCAATGGCCAGCGCCGGGTCCAGCCGCAGAGCCGGGCCGGGATACAGCGCGACCAGCGTCACGGGGCTGGTCTGGCCACCGGTGGCGGCGGAGGGAGAGGCGGAGGTACCGGTGGTCAGAAGGAGGTCCACGGCGATCCCAGATGGGCAATCCACGAAGCGGGCGGGGCAAAAAACCTTAGGCAGCAAACCGTTGCATACTCTCTGTCATGCTACCTCCTTAGAGGTTAATCTTCAATCAACCAACGGGGCGGAGGACTCCCCATTGCCTCGCCCGGCAAAAGGTACCAGCGACGGGCTGCGACCTTGTGAAGCGGCTTGCGGCCGGGCGGCGTCGGCCCCATTCTTCTGGAATGACCGCCCCGACCTTTTCCGCCGCACCGGCGCCCGCCACCGCCACCGCCACCGCCACCGAGCTTCCGACCGCTCTGCGGGACCGCGCGGTGTGGATCTTCGATCTCGACAACACGCTCTACCCGGCGTCCTGCAACCTGTTCGCCCAGGTCGACCGCCGCATCAACGAGTTCATCGCCGCGCATTTCAACATCGGCATGGACGAGGCCAGGGTGCGGCAGAAGCAGTTCTTCCGCGATTACGGCACAACGCTGCGCGGCCTGATGAGCGAGCACGACGTCGATCCGGTAGCCTACATGGACTATGTCCACGACATCGACGTCACCGGCGTCCAGCCCTCCGCCCAGCTCGCCGACGCGCTCGACCGGCTTCCCGGCCGCAAGATCATCTACACCAACGGCTCGGTCCGCCATGCGGAGAATGTCGCCGGCCGCCTGGGAATCATCGACCGGTTCGAGGCGGTGTTCGACATCACCGCGGCCGGCTATGTGCCCAAACCCGACCCCCGCCCCTACGCCAGCCTGGTCGAGCGCCATGGCGTCAACCCCGCCGACGCCTGCATGGTGGAGGACATCGCCCGCAACCTCGCCCCCGCGCATGCGCTGGGCATGACCACGGTCTGGGTCCGCGGCGAGCAGGAGTACGAGAAGGCCGGCGTCGGCGCCGGGGTCCACATCGACCACACCGTGGATGATCTGCCGTCCTGGCTGGCCGCCGTTGCGGGACTGTAGGGCTTTGTCGCAAACCGGCCATTGTCGGCCGCGGGTGTGGTTGACAGCGGGCGCGATGCCGCTTCATGGTGCCGTCCCTTGGACAATCGACAGCAGAACGACCGCGCCATGAGCCACGCCAGCCTGCAAGCCACCATCGACGCCGCTTGGGAAAGCCGCGCCGATCTCACCACCGCCACCACCGGTCCCGTCCGCGACGCCGTGAATGCGGCGCTGGACGCGCTGGATGCCGGCGACCTGCGCGTCGCGGAGAAGACCGCGGACGGCTGGACGGTCAACCAGTGGCTGAAGAAGGCCGTGCTGCTGTCCTTCCGCCTGAACGCCAACGAGATGATCCCCGGCGGCCCCGGCGGCTCCTCCTGGTACGACAAGGTGCCGCCGAAGTTCGAGAACTGGACCGAAGGCCAGTTCCAGAACGCCGGCTTCCGCGCCCTTCCCGGCGCCATCGCCCGCAAGTCGTCCTATGTCGCTCCCGGCGTCATCCTGATGCCGAGCTTCGTCAATGTCGGCGCCTATGTCGACAGCGGCACCATGGTCGACACCTGGGTCACCGTCGGGTCCTGCGCCCAGATCGGCAAGAACGTCCACCTGTCGGGCGGCGTCGGCATCGGCGGCGTGCTGGAGCCGCTGCAGGCCGATCCGGTCATCATCGAGGACAACTGCTTCATCGGCGCCCGTTCGGAGATCGTCGAGGGCGTGATCGTCGAGGAAGGCGCCGTCATCTCCATGGGCTGCTACATCGGCGCCTCGACCAAGATCATCGACCGCCACACCGGCGAGGTCTTCATGGGCCGCGTCCCGGCCTATTCGGTCGTCGTCCCCGGCTCGCTGCCCGGCAAGCCGCTGCCCGACGGCACGCCCGGCCCGAGCCTGTACTGCTGCGTCATCATCAAGCGCGTCGACGAGAAGACCCGCTCGAAGACCGCGATCAACGACCTGCTGCGGGATTGATCCATTGCGCTCCCCGATACAGTCATCGGGGAGCGCTTACTGCCGCACAACAGTCAATTTGCCGGACAATCGTATTCAGGTTACGGCATAGCGCCGAACGAGGCGGAAATGGACATATTCAAGCTGTCTTTCGTCACCGCAGTTTTGAAGATCCTGGCATTTATAAGTGTGACAATTGGATTTTTCGCTGCATTCGCCATGCTGGCGACCGGCAACCTTCTTCTCGTGGCCACAACTTTTTTCGGCGCCCTGGTTTCCGCCGCCTTCATCATGGCTGTCGTTCATGTCCTGCAGATCCTGCACCGGATCGAACGCACGAACGCAGCGATGGAGGCACATCTGGCGATCCTGGCAATCCACAGGACGAAGCCGGAAAGTTCAAGCGCCCGTACCGGCAGCGAACTGACCGCATCCCGTCCAGTCTGAAAACAGGCATTCCATGACCATCGACCCAGTCGCCCTCGCCCAGGATCTGATCCGCTGCCCCAGCGTCACGCCGCGCGACGACGGCGCGCTGGGCGTGCTGGAGGCGGCGCTGACGCCGATGGGCTTCACCTGCCACCGCCTGCGCTTCCAGCAGGACGGGACGGAGCCGGTGGAGAACCTCTATGCCCGGCTCGGCAGCGAGGGTCCCAACTTCTGCTTCGCCGGCCACACCGATGTGGTGCCGCCGGGCGACAAGGGCTGGACGGTCGATCCCTTCGCCGGCGAGGTGATGGGCGGCCGCCTGTTCGGCCGCGGTGCGGTGGACATGAAGGGCGCCATCGCCGCCTTCGTCGCCGCCGTGTCGCGGCGCTTGCAGGACGGCCCGCCCGCCGGTTCGATCAGCCTGCTGATCACCGGTGACGAGGAAGGGGTGGCGATCAACGGCACCCGCAAGGTCCTGGATTGGCTGGCCGAACGCGGCGAGCGCATCGACGCCTGCGTGGTGGGGGAACCGACCAACCCCAAGGCGCTGGGCGACATGATCAAGATCGGCCGGCGCGGCAGCCTGACCGGATTCCTGACCGTGTTCGGCGCGCAAGGCCACGTCGCCTACCCGCATCTGGCCGACAACCCGCTGCCGCGGCTGGTCCGCATGCTGGCCGCCATCACCGAGCACCCGATGGACGAGGGCACGGCGCATTTCCAGCCATCCACCCTGGCGCTGACCACCATCGACGTCGACAACACAGCCACCAACGTCATTCCGGCCCAGGGCAAGGCGACCTTCAACATCCGCTTCAACGACGCCCACACCCCGGCCGGCATCGAGGCGTGGCTGCGCCGCAGCTTCGATGCCGTCGGCGGCGCCTATGAGCTGGAGGTCTACTGCTCCGGCGACAGCTTCGTCACCCCGCCCGGTCCGTTGACCGAACTGGTGGCCGAGGCGGTGGAGGGGGTGACCGGGCGCCGTCCGGAATACTCGACCACCGGAGGCACGTCGGACGCCCGCTTCATCAAGAATGTCTGCCCGGTGGTGGAGTTCGGGCTGGTCGGCCAGACCATGCACAAGGTGGATGAATATTGTTCGGTGGAGGATCTGCGCAAGCTGACCGCCATCTACGAGTCGATCCTGAAGGGCGTGTTCACGCGCCTTGCCGGGTGAGAGGTCTGACCGGGACACCACGATGCCGCTGACCACCCCCGCCATCCTGTCCGCCCTGACCGGCGCCTGGCGGCTGGCCCGTTTCGACCGGACCGGAATGGAGTTCTTCGACCGCACGCCCGATGGGGCGCTGAACTCCTTCTACGCCGCCGTGGTGGTGCTGCCTGCCTATGCCCTGCTGCTGGCGATCCGCCTGTGGGACCAGCTGGACGGCACGCCGGTCCTGCAACTGGTGACGGTGGAGGGCATCGCCTACATCGTCAGCTGGACCGCCTTCCCGCTCGCCCTGTTCCGCATCGCGTCGCTGTTGGGCAAGGAGCAGCTCTATCCCGGAGCACTGACCGCCTACAACTGGTCGGCGGTGGTGCAGATGGCGATCTACCTGCCGGCCATCGTTCTGTCGGCCAGCGGCCTGCTGCCGTCGGGAGTATCCGAAGCCCTTGTCTTCGGCGTGCTGATGGCGATGCTGACCTATCAATGGTTCGTCCTGCGCACCGCCCTGTCACTTTCGGGGCTGGCCGCCGCGGCGCTGGTGATGCTGGACCTGTTCCTGTCGGCGGCGATCAGCGATCTGGCGGACGGGATGCTGTGAGGGAGTTCAGCATCGGTCGCCCCCTCCCCATCCCTCCCCCGCTTCGCGGGAGAGGGGGCAGGACGCTTGTCGGCGTGACGTAAATGCAAGAGCGGCGGCAGTCCCCTCTCCCGCGGAACGCGGGGGAGGGTTAGGGAGGGGGCGACAGGCCCCCACGCCCCTCACTTACCCCTGCGTGGCAACGCCCGCGTCGGCAAAGGTCGCCATGCCGGCGTGGCAGGCGACAGCCGACTTCACGATGTTGATCGCCAGCGCCGCACCCGAGCCCTCGCCCAGCCGCATGCCGAGATCCAGCAGCGGCTCCTTGCCAATGGCCTGCATCAGGCGGGTGTGGCCCGGCTCGACCGAACGGTGGGCGACCATGCAGTGGTCGAGCGCGCGGCGGTCGGCCTTGTACAGCACGGCGGCGGCGGCGGTGCAGGCGAAGCCGTCGAGCAGAACCGGCACGCGGGCGACGCGGGCGGCCAGGATGGCGCCGGCGATGGCGGCGAACTCGTAGCCGCCGAGGCAGCGCAGCGCCTCGAACGGGTCGTCCTTGGCCTGCGGGTTGGCGGCGACGCCGGCCTCCACCGCGGCGATCTTGCGGGCGAGCCCGGCGTCGTCGATGCCGGTGCCGCGGCCGGTCCAGTCGGCCGCCTCGCCGCCGAACAGGGCGAGGCACATCGCCGCCGCCGAGGTCGAGTTGGCGATGCCCATCTCGCCCAGCGCCAGCAGCTGGACGCCCATCTCCACCGCCATCATGCCGTAGGCCATGGTGCGGCAGCATTCCTCCTCACCCATGGCCGGACCCTGGGTGAAGTCGGCGGTCGGGTTCTCCAGGTCCAGTTCGTAGACGCGCAGGTCGGCGTCGGCCACCTCGCAGAGCTGGTTGACCGCGGCACCACCGTTCTGGAAGTTGGCGACCATCTGCACCGTCACCTCGGCCGGGAAGGCCGAGACGCCGCGGGCGGCCACGCCATGGTTGCCGGCGAAGACGGCGACGCGCGGGCGGCGGACCTCGGCCGGGTGCTCGCCCTGCCAGGTCGCCATCCACTGCGCGATCTCCTCCAGCCGGCCGAGCGAGCCCGCCGGCTTGGTCAGCTGCCGTTCGCGCTGGAGGGCCGCGGTGCCGGCCTCCAGGTCGGGGCCGGGCAGGTTGCGCACGAGCGCGCGGATTTCCTCGAAGGTGACGGCGGGCTGCTGGTTGCTCATGATCGGTCCTGAGGGGTGAGCGCCAAAAAACGGCGCGACCTTGCACCCATCCGGCCCTCAAGTCAAAGCGCCAGCGTAGGGCATTTTGCCCCTCTCCGCCTCATGGCGCCCCGCTCGGGCCGCCCCGCTCAAGCAGCCTTCGTCACGGCATCCTTGCCGGCGGCGCCCGCGGTTGCGGAGGCGACCGGGGTCGCCGATTCGGAGCCGACGATCCGGCCCAGCCCCAGCCCGAAGCCCATGGCGACGCCGTTGCCCGCCGTCTGCTCGGTCCGCACCGGCTCCTCGCGCATGCGGCGGTTCTCCTTGTCGCGCAGGCGGGCCGGACGGCCGCTGATGCTGTCGACCTCGTCCGGCGTCTCCAGAGCGTTCAGCGCCAGCACCTGATAGATCGACAGCGGCGTGCCGTTCAGCGCCTTGGCCGGAGCCATCGGCACCTGGGTGGTGAAGCCGTCCGGCATGTCCTGCTTGCGCACGGCGTCGGTCGCCGCCTGGGCCGGGGCGAAGCTGGCGAGCGGGTTCTCCGAGAACTTGCCGGCGAAGCGGTCGTAGATCTCCTTCAGCGACTTCGCCTTGCCGGTGGCCTTGTCGTAGAAGACGTTCTTGTTGGCCGCCGCCGCCTCGGGGAAGACGTCGCGGGCGGTGCGGCCGGGATTCTCCTGCATCGCGTTCAGGAACTTCGACGCGCCGCCGGCCCCCAGGAAATGGGCCATGTACAGCTCGGTCGAGCCGATCTTGCCGCCAACCGTCTCCTCCAGATACTCCTTGTTGCCGCGGGTGTATTCCGCCGCCATCAGGGCCGAGGCGGTCGGATCCTTGCGCAGCTCCAGGATCTCCTTCTTCATCTCCGGATCGGCGACATAGGGGCGGCCGTCGCTGCGGGTCTGGATGGCGTTGGCGTATTTGCCATAGCCGTGGTCGGCGCCATGCTCCTTCATCGTCTGCAGCCATGTGCTGTCGATGAACTGGTAGAGCCCGGTCGCCGACGAGGAGGAGGACTTTATGTCCGTGCGATAGCCGCTCTCCACGGCAGCTTTTTCCATGAGGTAGGAAAAATCGACCCCCGTCCTGGCGCTGGCATTGCGGACGGCGGCCTCCACATTGGCCGGACCGCGGGCGGCGCGGGCCTGCTGGGCGGCGGTGTCGCTGGGATTGCCGAGGGCGGAAGCGTAGGTCATGGGTCGATCCCCGTGTGAAGGCCCCGGTGGGAGGCGGACACTCCTATGCAGACGCCATGCCAATCGGCTGGAGGCTTGATGCGGCCCTGCGGCGGGCCTAGCCTTGCCAAGACGCGGCATCCCGCCCTCTCGCCAAGCGCCATCCGATGCTGTATGTTAACGTATAGGTAAACCAAACAATCCTTCCCCTATAAATCTGCCTTGGGAGAACCGCCCCGCCATGACCTACACCGCTCCGGTCGACGATCTGCGCTTCGTCCTGAACGAGGTGGTGGGCCTCGACGCCATCGCCGCCCTGCCCCAGTGCGACAGCGCCGCCCCCGATCTGGTCGACGCCATCCTGGAGGAAGCCGGCAAATTCGCCTCCGGCGTGCTCGCCCCGCTGAACCGGGTGGGCGACAAGGAAGGGGCCAAGCTGGAGAACGGCGTCGTCCGCACCGCCACCGGCTGGAAGGAGGCCTATGGCCAGTTCACCGAAGCCGGCTGGAACAGCCTGCCCTTCGAGCCGGAGTATGGCGGGCAGGGTCTGCCCTGGACCGTCGCCTTCGCGGTCAACGAGATGTGGCAGGCCGCCAACCTGTCCTTCGGCCTGTGCCCGCTGCTGACCCAGGGCGCGGTGGATCTGCTGACCGAGCATGCGAGTGCCGAGCAGAAGGCGGTCTACCTGTCGAAGATGATCTCCGGCGAATGGACCGGGACGATGAACCTGACCGAACCGCAGGCGGGCAGCGACCTCGCCGCGGTGCGGACCAGGGCGGTGCGGGCGGAGGACGGCAGCTATCGCATCACCGGCCAGAAGATCTTCATCACCTATGGCGAGCATGACCTGACGGAGAACATCGTCCATCTGGTGCTGGCCCGCCTGCCCGACGCCCCGGCCGGCATCAAGGGCATCAGCCTGTTCATCGTGCCGAAATTCCTGCCCAACGCCGACGGCACGCCGGGCCAGCGCAACGACCTGCGCTGCGCCAGCCTGGAGCACAAGCTGGGCATCATGGCGAGCCCGACCGCCGTCATGGCCTATGGCGACGACGAGGGCGCCATCGGCTACCTCGTCGGCGAGGAGAACCGCGGCATCGAATACATGTTCACCATGATGAACAACGCCCGGCTCGGTGTCGGCATCCAGGGCGTGGCGATCGCCGAGCGCGCCTACCAGCAGGCCCGCGACTATGCCAAGAGCCGGGTGCAGAGCAAGGATCTGGCCGATCCCAAGGGCTCCGGCGTCGCCATCATCAAGCATCCGGACGTGCGCCGCATGCTGCTGGACATGCGTGCCAAGACCGAAGCCGCCCGCGCCCTGGCGCTCTATGCCGGCACGCAGCTGGACATCTCCCGCCACCACAAGGATGCGGGCGTCCGCGCCGCGGCCACGGCGCGGGTCGATGTGCTGACCCCCATCGTCAAGGCGTGGTCGACCGACATCGGCTGCGAGGTGGCGTCCACCGGCGTGCAGATCCATGGCGGCATGGGCTTCATCGAGGAGACGGGGGCCGCCCAGCATTACCGCGACGCCCGCATCACCCCGATCTACGAGGGCACCAACGGCATCCACGGCAACGACCTGACCTTCCGCAAGACCGGCCGCGACAAGGGTGCGGCGGCGAGAGCCTTCGTCGCCGACATGCGGGCGACGGTGGAGGAGCTGGGCTCCGCCCCCGGCGACGATCTGGCGGTGATCCGCGCCGAGCTGTCGGCCGGGCTGGACGCGCTGGACAAGGCCATCGACTGGATGGTCGCCACCCAGGCGGAGGGCGACCTGCAGGGGGCCGCGGCCGGTGCGGTGGCGTATCTGAAGCTGTGGGGCACGGTTGCCGGCGGCTGGATGCTCGCCCGCTCGGCGATGAAGGCGATGGAGGGGCTGCGCCAGCCGGGCGCCAACGCGTCCTTCCTGGAGACCAAGCTGATCGTCGCGCGCTTCTACGCCGAGCAGGTTCTGGCGACCGCCCCCGCGCTGCTGCCGACCATCGCCAGCGCCCGCAACACGGTGATGGCGCTGAGCGAGGACCAGTTCTGAGGTTTGCACCCCTGTTTCGCGGGGGTGGATGGGACGTTTGAAACACCGTGAAACGGTTTTCCGGACCCTGTTCAACTGTTCAACGCCGCCCGCGCGATGGCGGCGTGGGACAGTGAACGGGGTGGAAAGCCGGGCAATGGGGGACATGGGGACTCCGCGGAAAAACAGGATGTTAATCCTATATCCAGCAGATGCTTCAGACAACGTTCCGCCGAAAATCGGGCCGGACGGCATTCGCCATCGAGATGGCATCCTGCCAAAGCCAGCGCAGCTTTCCTTCTCCCAGTGGGAGAGGGACTTTCCCCGCGTCGCCCGCCCTCAATCCTTCCGCCGGCTCCCGATTGCCCTGCTTTTTCGGGGAGCTTTGTTATCGCCTATCGAATGAGTATGGTCCTAATGGCCAACTGAACATACTTGTTATCGGTGATAGCGTCCTATTGTTCGCATCACCAACAAAGATGAAGTCGAAAGCCATGACAAGCACGGAGACTCAGACCGAGACTCATACGGGCAGCTGCTTCTGCGGCGCGGTGGAGGTGGAGGTCACCGGATCGCCGGAGGCCATGGGCTATTGCCATTGCCGGTCCTGCCGCTCCTGGTCCGGCGGCCCGGTCAATGCCTTCACCCTGTGGAAGCCCGACGCGGTGCGCGTGACCGCGGGCGCCGAACATCTCGCGACCTTCCAGAAGACGCCGCTCAGCCAGCGCCAATATTGCGCGAAGTGCGGCGGGCATCTGATGACCAATCACCCGCCGCTCGGCCTCGTGGACGTTTTCTCCGCGACCCTGCCGACCCTGCCCTTCGCCCCCGCCGTCCACGTCAACTACGCCGAGACCGTGCTGCCGATGCGGGACGGCCTGCCGAAGCTGAAGGACTTCCCGGCCGAGTTCGGCGGTTCCGGCGAAACGATGGCAGAGTAGCGGCAACCTTCACCAATAACGCATCGCGTCCGCATACAGCCCGCGCAGGTCGTCCTCCGACACCGGGCGGGGGGCGATGGTCAGCAGGCGCTGCTGGGCGGCGGCGCCCCTGACCAGACCCGGAATGTCGGCCTCGCCATAGCCGAGCGCCGACAGCCCGTTGGGCAGGCCGGTCGCCCGCATCATGCCGATCAGCCGGGTCGCCAGCAGCTCGCCGCCATCCTCCGGCGAGGCACCCCGCACGTCCGCCCCCAGCGCCTCGGCGGCGCGCAGATGGGCCTCGGGAGCGGCCGGGCCGGTGAAGCGGAAGGCGGCGGGGGCGTTCAGCACCACCGAGATGCCGTGCGGCACCATCGGCTCCACCGCCTCATAGCCGGTCGCGGTGAAGCTGTGGTTCATCCCGGCCACCGAATAGGACATGGCGTGCGGGATGTGCACCCCGGCATTGCCGAAGGCGAGACCGGCCAGCGTCGCCGCGAACATCAGGGCGTCGCGCGCTTCCGCACAGTCGGGGTCGTTGACCGCCCGTTCCAGCCATTGCCCGCCGAGCCGGATCGCCTGCAGGCTGCCGATGTCCGACCACGGGTTGGCGCCCTGGTAGGGCGGGCGCGCCGTCGGCGTCTCGGGGCGCGGGCGGGAGCGGAAGGGCCGCGCGGTGTGGCTCTCGATGGCATGGGTCAGCACGTCGAAGCCGGTGGCGGCGATGGCGCCGGGCGGCAGGCTGTCGATGGTGCGCGGATCGACGACGGCGAGGCTCGGCCGCAGGTAACGCGACGAGATGCCGGTCTTCACCTGCTTTTCCACATGGTCGAAGATGGCGACGCCGGTGGTCTCGCTGCCGGTGCCGCAGGTGGTCGGGCAGGCGATGTGCGGCTTGACCGGGCCGGGCACCGGGATGCCCTCGCCCAGCGGCTTGTTGACGTAGGCGAGGAAGTCGGCCGGATAGGTCGCGTAGAGGTTCGCCGCCTTGGCGGTGTCGATCACCGATCCGCCGCCGATGGAGACATAGCCGTCGAAGCCGCCGTCCCGCGCGAAATCGGCGGCGTCGAGGAAGGAGGCGCTGGTCGGCTCCACCCGGCAGCGGTCATAGACCACCGGATCGAGGCCCGCCCGCTTCAACCCGTCGAGCGCCATGGCGAAGGGGGCGGTTGCGGCAACCCGCGGGTCGGTGAACAGCGCCACCCGCGTCATGCCCAGCGACAGCGCATCGCCGCCCAGTTCCGCCAGCATGCCGGGGCCGAACTTCATCCGCGCCGCCTCGACGGTGAAGCCCTCCTCGCCGTCGGGAAGGATGGGATAGGCGTTGCCGTGCGTCTCGCGGTCCATCTGGCGCTGCTCCTCCGGTGGCGGGGGCCAGGTTCCGTCCCGGCCCATCCTTCACCGTATGGGAGCGTTCCCCGCCCGGCCTGTCAATGAGTCCGTTGGTTCAACGGATCATCCGTTGGCAGATCATCTGCCGGGGAGAGCGGCGGCTCCGGCGGGGTGCCGGCGGCGGACGGGCGCAGAAGGCGCTGGTACAGCCAGCCGATGCCGACCAGCGAGACGCCGAGGCCGAGGAAGGAGGCGACGCGGTACATCCCCTCGAGGTCCGACATGTCGCTGAGGAACACCTTGGCCACCACCGCCAGCACCAGCACCAGCCCGGCATGGCGCATCCAGCCCCAGCCGAAGCGGATCCCCGCCACCAGCATCGCCACCGCGAACAGCAGGAAGCCGGCCGAATAGGCGTACCATTCGGCGTCCGACGTCCCGTAGCCGTTCAGCACCGGCCCCTGGAAGGCGCGGCGGATCTCCAGCGCGAGGTTGGCGGCGATCAGCAGCATCGGCAGGACCGGCGCGGCGCTGCGCAGGCCGCGCGACGGCGGCGGGTCGTACCAGAGGTAGAGCAGCAGCAGGACGGCCGGCGCGCCATAGGCCAGCAGCAGCCGGTTGACCACCGGCCAGGTTCCGACCCACTCGAAGTTCCACAGCGGGTTCAGGGCGAACAGATGCAGGAAGAAGGCGGTCACGGCGGCCAGCAGCACCAGCAGGCGCCGGCCCCAAACCGCCACCGGCCGCGCGCTCCACCGCCGGTCGGCGGCCAGCAGGAGGGCGAGGCCCAGCCAGGACAGGGTGTGCAGCGCCACTTCGGTCAGGCCGGACGGCTCCGCCTCCAGGCTGCCGGCCATCCAGCGATGGATGCCCAGCGACAGCATCAGGGTGGTGAAGATCAGCGCGCCGGCCTCCAGCACCATCACCACCAGATCGTCGCCGCGTCCGATGTTTCCCTGGGCATCGGGCGCCGTCCGCATCAGGCGCGCCGCCACCAGGAAGCCCAGCGCCGGCAGGCCATAGCCGTAACCGATCCAGGCATAGCCTTCGTAATCCAGCACATAGGGGTTGATCGCCAGCCGCACCAGCACGGCGACCGCCACCAGCAGGGCGACTCCGCGCAGCTCGCGCAGGCTCATCTGCCGCTCCAGCCAGGCCAGCACCGGCACCTGCATCGCCAGCGCCACGGTCAGCCACGCCTCCTGCAGGGTCATGGTGGCGCCGAGCGCGATGGCGCCGCTCGCCCCGGCGGCGAAGGCGGCAAGGCCCAGCGCGGCGCCCGGCCGGTGGCGGTGGCGGGCCAGCGGCGTGGTGCCGGCGACCAGCAGGGCGGCCAGCGCAAGGGCCGCAGCCGGCCAGCCGATGGCGGTCTCCGGCGGCTCGACCAGGGCGTAGGCCAGCGTCAGCAGGGCCAGCGGCACCAGGGCCGACAGCGACGCCCACAGCGCCGCCCGCCGGGCGCCCCACAGCGCGGCGAAACCGCCGATGCCGAACAGCGCCGCGAAGCCGCCCGCCACCCACAGGAAGCGCACCACCGCCGCTGGGTAGCCGGCCGGATCGGCGACGATCAGCGGCTGGCCCTCCGCAGTCAGCGGCGGCGGGCTGGACGGCACATAGGGCAGGTTCCAGGGCGCCAGCGACAGCAGCACGGTCAGCGCCGTGATCCAGGCGACTCCGGCGATCCGCTCGGTCCGCCGGCCGGCGGTCATGGCGAGAAGCGCGAACAGGGTCAGCACGGTCAGCGACACCGCGTCATGCCCGGCGCGCCAGGTGACGGCGGCGACCAGCAGGCCGAACAGCCGCATCGCCATCATCGCCAGCCGGTCGGCGGGATGGCGCTGCTTGCGCCGGATCCAGTCGGGCAGCGCCCGGCGCCAGCCGGTGGCGGGCGCCGGCTCCGCCAGCCGGTCCTCCGCGGTTCCCGCAACCACGCCCAGCATGGCCGGAACCAGGAACAGGGCCGAGGTCAGCAGCAGGTAGATGCCGGTCGGCAGCGCGTCGCCGCGGCTCCACGGGTCGATCATCCACAGCAGCGGCCAGAGCGCCGCACCGGCCAGCGCCCCCCAGCCGAGCCAGCGCCAGCGGCGGTACAGCACCACCGCCATGCCGGCCCCGTTCAGCGCCAGCAGATAGGCGAACAGGCTCCAGGCATCGGAGTTGCCGGTGGACACCAGAAGGGGAGACACATAGCCGGCCAGCAGCCCCAGCGCCGCGATCAGCGGCCCCTGCAGCAGCGACAGGGCGATGCCGGCCATCGACAGGCCGGCCAGCAGCGCGAAGGCGACCAGCGGCGCGAACAGGCCGAACAGGGCGAAGCCGCCATAGACGCTGATGAAAGCGGTGAACAGGCCGGCGGCGGTCAGGGCCGGCGGCACGTAATCGGGCTGCAAGGCGGCGACGGCGCGCTGCATCGGCCGGCGGCGCAGCCATTCGCCGCCCACCATCAGCGCGAAACCGGCGAGCAGCCCCAGCGCCACCCGCACGCCGGGCCCGAGCCAGCCATGCTCCACCGACAGCTTGATGAAGAAGGCGGCGGCCAGCGCCATGGTGCCGCCGCCAAGCCAGATCAGCCAGCGCGAGGCCAGCGATTCCTCCAGTTCGCGCCAGCCCGCCCGCGCCGGGCGGGGAGACGGTGCAGCGGCGGGTTCCGGCCTGGCCGGCGGCGCGGTCTCCTCCGGCGGGGGAGCCGCTTCGGCGGCAAGGGCCGGGTCGGCGAGCGGCTCCGTCTGCGGCGCGTCCTCCATCGCCGCGGCCGCAGCCTCGTCGGGCGGGGACGCCTGCAGGGGAGCGGCGCCGGTCAGCGCCTTGTCCAGCCTGCCGCGCAGCGCGGCGATCTCCGCCTCCTGCGCCTTCAGCCGCCGGTCGAGCCGGTGGGTGATGAAGCCGAAGATCAACAGTAGGACGACAAACTCCATAACCGCACCGCCTGCACGCCGTTGCCCCTCCTATCGGGAGCATTTCGCGCCAGGATAGACTTGCAACAATGCACTGTCTCGGTCGTGCTGGGGGGTCATCCGATAGAGAATTGCGCCTATGATCGGACCCGCAGCCGCGCCATCGTCGCCAGCGCGTCGTCCACCGCGTGGAAGTCGGCGGTGTTGTCGAAGACGCACCAGACCGGCCGCAGCACCGCCTCGGCCATGAGCCGGTCGGCCAGCGCGTCCAGCACCGCCGGTCCGTAGGCCGAGCGGTAGATCACCGGCGACCCGTGCAGCCGCCAGTACCGGACCCCGTCCCAGCCGCCGGGTTCGCCGGCTCCCGGCACCGGTGCCGGATCGGCGGCGACGCGGGCGACGCGGTGGGCGACGAGCAGGGCGTCGGCTCCTTCGGCGAACCAGGAGGCATGGCGCGGCTCGCACACCACGTCGCCGTCGAAGCGGGCGCGCAGCAGCGCGAAGAAATCCTCCGCGACCGACCGGTCGAAGCGCAGGCTGGGCGGCAGTTGGACCAGAAGCGGACCGAAACGGCCGCCCAGCATCCCGGCCTCGGCCAGGAAGCGCTCCAGCGCGGCGTCGGCGCCCACCAGCCGGGCTTGATGGCTGATCGCCTTGGGCAGCTTCACCGCGAAGCGGAAGCCGGACGGGGTGGAGGCTGCCCAGCGCGCCCAGGTTTCCGGCTTGTGCGGGCGGTAGAAGCTGCTGTTCACCTCCGTCATCGTCATGATGCGGGCGGTGCGCTCAAGATGGGTGCCGTCGGCGGGAAAGGCCGGGGCCGACGGTTTGGGAATGCTCCAGCCGGCTGTGCCGATCCGGATCGGGTACGCTGCGGCCAAGGCGGGGTTTCCTCTGCTGCGCCGGACTTGCCCTCCAGGCAACGGCCGGCACGCGGAGCTGTTCCCTCCTCCCCGGAGGCCGGGCCGTCAGGGGCCGCGCAGGGTCCGCCAGGCGCAGACGGCGGCGTAATAGACCGAGGTCGCCAGCCACAGGCCGAACAGCCAGCCCGGACGCGCCGGCTCCAGCACCACCAGCGCGACGCAGCAGAGCAGCCAGACCGTGGTCACCGCGATGTTCAGCGGCATCAGCGCCTTGACACGGAAAGGGTGCAGGAACTTGGCCGTGGTGAAGGTCAGCAGACCCAGCGCAACCACCACCGCCGCGTTGATCCAGGGATTGAGGTCGAGCAACCAGAAATAGAGGGCGACGACGTTCCAGATCGCCGGGAATCCGACGAAATAATTGTCGCCGCTCTTCATCCCGACATTGGCGAAGCAGTAGAGCGCGGTCAGCAGGATCCAGGCGGCGAGAGCGATGCTGACCAGCCCCTCCGGCAGCAGGCCGAAGCGGTGGATGAACACCGCCGGCACCACGACATAGGTCAGGTAGTCGATCACGAGGTCCAGAGCCGAGCCGTCGATCCCCGGCAGCACCTGCTTGACCGAGACGCGGCGGGCCAGCGTGCCGTCGACGCCGTCGACGACCAGCGCGATGCCCAGCCACATCAGGCACAGCTTGGCATCGCCCGCCGCCGCCGCCAGCAGGCCGAGCAGCCCCAGCACGGCGCCGCTGGCCGTGAAGATGTGGACGCCCCAGGCCGACAGGCGATGGGTGATTCCATAGCCGGCGCTCATGCCGATGTTATCCGTGGGTGGCGAAGAGGACGGTGGCAAGGACAAGGCGATGACCTGAACGGAATGGGGCTGGGACGAAAGGCGGTGGAGCGGGCGGATCTTCTGACACAGATGAACGCAGATAAACACAGAATTGTGGGGGTCCGAAACCCCCGGCTCCGTCCACGCCGTCCGGCACGGCCGTCCGCGCCCCGCCTCTCAGGCCGCCCGCGCGCCGCCCTGCCGGAAGGCCGCCCGGCCGGTCAGCGCGTCGGGCATCGGGCCGCCGGTCGCCCAGTCCAGCAACTCCACCGTGTGGACCACCGGCAGCCCCGTGCCGGATGCGATCTGGGTGATGCAGCCGAGATTGCCGGCCGCCACCGCCTGCGGCTGGGTGCTTTCGATGGCCGCGACCTTGCGGGTCCGCAGCTCCCCCGCCAGGTCCGGCTGCAGCATGTTGTAGGTGCCGGCCGACCCGCAGCACAGATGCGCGTCGGGGATCTCCTTCACCAGGAATCCGGCGGCGCGCAGCAGGGCGCGCGGCGGCTCCTTGATGCGCTGGCCGTGCTGCATCGAACAGGCGGAGTGGTAGGCGATGGCCTGCCCCGTCTCCACCACCGGGCGGGCCAGCCCGATCCCGTCCATCAGCTCTGTCACGTCCTTCGCGAGATCCGCCACCCGCGCCGCCTTGGCGGCATAGGCCGGATCCTCGCGGAACATGTGGCCGTAATCCTTCACGCTGGTGCCGCAGCCGGACGCGTTGATGACGATGGCGTCGAGTCCCTCGCCCTCGATCTCCCTCGTCCAGGCGTCGATCGTCTTCTTCGCGGCGGCGTGGGCGAGATCCTCCTTGCCCATATGGTGCGTCAGGGCGCCGCAGCAGTCGGCGCCCTTCGACACCACGACCTCGACACCGTGCCGGGTCAGCAGGCGGATGGTCGCCTCGTTGATCTGCGGCGCCAGCACCTGCTGGGCGCAGCCGATCAGCAGGGCCACCCGCTTCTTCCGCGGCCCCTCGGCCGGATGGACGCCCGGCCGGTCGCTGTAGCTCGGCGCCGGGATGCTGGACGGGGTCAGCGCCAGCATGGCCGACAGCCGCTTCGGCAGCAGGACGCGGAAGGGCCGGCCCAGGGAAGCGCCCAGCAGGGCCAGCCGGAACAGCCGCGGGTTGGGCAGCACCCGCGCGATCAGGTCGCGCACCGCCCGGTCGGCCGGCGGTCGGCGGTGGGTCGCCTCGATATGGGCGCGGGCGTGATCGACCAGATGCATGTAATGGACACCCGACGGGCAGGTCGTCATGCAGGACAGGCAGGACAGGCAACGGTCGATGTGCTTGACCGTGGTTTCGGGCGGCGGCCCGCCCTTCTCCAGCATGTCCTTGATCTGGTAGATGCGGCCGCGCGGGCTGTCCAGCTCGTCACCCAGGATGGTGTAGGTCGGGCAGGTCGCGGTGCAGAAGCCGCAATGCACGCATTTGCGCAGGATCTGTTCCGAGTCGCGGATCGCGGCATCGGCCAGCTGGGCCAGCGAGAAGTTGGTTTGCATCGAGATCGGCCTTCCCGTTACAGCCCCGCATACATGCGGCCGGGGTTGAGGATGCCCTTGGGGTCGAAGCTCTCCTTGACCCGGCGGCTCAGCGTCATCAGCGGCTCCGGCAAGGGCTGGAACACGTCGGTCGCCGCACGCACCGCCTCCGGCGCCCGCACCAGCGTCGCATGGCCCCCGGCGGAGAGCGCGCTGCGGATGGTTGCGCCCGAGTCGGGCGGTGCGGTCAGCCAGACCAGCCCGCCGCCCCAGTCGTAGAAGGCCTCGACGTCGAGCGTGCGGCGGATGGCGTCCACCGTGGACGGGCCGGTCGAGGGGGGAACCGAGAGTTTCCAGAGGTGGGGAGTGTCGCCACGGTTGCCCCCTCCCCGACCCTCCCCCGCTTGCGCGGTGGAGGGAGATTGGGCCGGCGTCGGCAAGGCCCCCTCTCCCGCCAAAGGCGGGGGAGGGTTGGGGAGGGGGCCATCAGCAACCACCTCCCCCAGCCCCGCCCCGTCCCGAACCTCGCGCCAGAGCGCCAGCGACTCGTCGCGCCCCAGCACGGCATCGGCCCGCAATTCCTCGCGCAGCATGGTGACGCGCGCGGCGACCGACGGGCCGAAGCCCTCCAGCCGGACCAGCGTCGCCGCCCCGCCCGCCCCCGCCACGGCGGCGACCTGCGACCGCGCGGCGATCCCCGCCGGCAGATGGGCAGCGCCCGACACCTCGTAGGGGCTGCGCAGAGCCCGGTCGAGCATCGCCACCGCCGCCCTGTCGTCCAGCCCGAACAGCAGCAGCGTCGCGGTGTCCTCCGGCGCCGGCAGCACCTTCACCGTGATCTCGGTCAGCGCGGTCAGCGTGCCGAAGGAGCCCGCCATCAGCTTGGGCAAATCATAGCCGGTGACGTTCTTCACCACCTTGCCACCGCCCTTGTAGGCCTCGGCCCGGCCGCTGATCCCGGATATCCCCAGCGTGTGGTCGCGGGCGGACCCGGCGGAGATGCGGCGCGGCCCGGCCAGCCCGCTGGCGACCAGCCCGCCGAGCGTGCCGCCCTCCGGCGGCTCGAAGGCCAGATGCTGCCCGCGCTCGGCCAGCATGCTGCGGATCAGGTCCATCGGCGTTCCGGCCAGCGCGGTCAGCACCAGCTCCTCCGGCTCATAGGCGATGACGCCGGACAGGCCCGACAGGTCGAGCGCGTGGCCGGCCCGCACCGGGCGCCCCAGCCCGCGGCGGCTGCCGCTGCCCACTATCTCCAGCGGCTCATCGGCCGACAGCGCCCAACGCACCGCGTCGGCCGCCTGCGCGGGGGTCTCCGGCTTCAAGGTGGTGATGGTCATGGCGAGCGGCGGCCCTTCAGAAGCGCGGGATGTCGGGGAAGCGCAGCTCCCCCTGGTGGACATGCAGCCGGCCAAGCTCGGCACAGCGGTGCAGCGTGGGGAAGACCTTGCCGGGGTTCAGCAGACCGTCGGGATCGAAGGCGCATTTCAACCGCTGCTGCTGCTGCAGATCGGCCTCGTCGAACTGGTCGGTCATCAGGTCGCGCTTCTCCACCCCCACCCCATGCTCGCCGGTCAGCACACCGCCGACCTCGACGCACAGGCGCAGGATGTCGTTGCCGAACTCCTCCGCCGCCTCCAGCTCGCCCGGCTTGTTGGCGTCATAGAGGATCAGCGGGTGCAGGTTGCCGTCGCCGGCATGGAAGACGTTGGCGACGCGCAGGCCGCAGCGGTCGGACATCTCCTGCATCCGTTGCAGCACCAGCGGCAGCGCCTTGCGCGGGATGGTGCCGTCCATGCAGTAGTAATCGGGGCTGATCCGCCCCACCGCCGGAAAGGCCGCCTTGCGCCCGGCCCAGAAGGCCAGCCGCTCCTCCTCGCTTTTGGACACACGGGCGTAACAGGCGCCCTTGGTCCGGGCGATGGCCTCGACCCGGTCGATCAGATGGTCGACCTCCGCCGCCGGGCCGTCCAGCTCGACGATCAGCAGCGCCTCGACATCCAGCGGATAGCCGGCATGGACGAAGGCTTCGGCCGCATGGATGGCGGGACGGTCCATCATCTCCATGCCGCCGGGGATGATGCCGGCGGCGATGATGGCGGCCACGCAGTCGCCGCCCTGCTCGCTGCTGGGAAAGCCGAGCAGCACCGCGCGGGCGGTCGCCGGCTTCTTCAATATGCGGACGGTGACCTCGGTCACGACGCCGAGCAGCCCTTCCGACCCGGTGACGATGCCCATCAGGTCGTAGCCGCCGGCGTCCAGATGCTTGCCGCCCAGCCGGATGACGGTGCCGTCGATCAGCACCATCTCCAGCCCCAGCACATTGTTGGTGGTCAGCCCGTATTTCAGGCAATGCACGCCGCCGGAATTCTCGGCGATGTTGCCGCCGATGGTGCAGGCGATCTGGCTGGATGGGTCGGGGGCGTAATAGAAGCCCTCATGCGCGACCGCGTTGGAGATGCCGAGGTTGGTCACGCCCGGCTGAACGGTGACGCAGCGGTTGGCATAGTCGATGTCGAGGATGCGCTTGAACTTGCCCATGCCCAGCAGCACGCCGTCGGCCAGCGGCAGGGCGCCGCCCGACAGCGAGGTGCCGGCCCCGCGCGGCACCACCTTCACCCCCATCGCCTTGCAGGTCTTCAGGACCTGGGACACCTGCTCC
This sequence comes from Azospirillum humicireducens, assembly GCF_001639105.2. Classification (NCBI taxonomy): domain Bacteria; kingdom Pseudomonadati; phylum Pseudomonadota; class Alphaproteobacteria; order Rhodospirillales; family Azospirillaceae; genus Azospirillum; species Azospirillum humicireducens. Next base: position 316,445 of record NZ_CP015285.1, on the reverse strand, counting down.
ACCGTGCTGGGCAGAACGGCGACCATCGGCAGCTGGCGGTAGGCGGTCAGGCCGTCGCACTCGTAGGCGCGCAGCTCGTTCTCGTCGACGATCACGCCTTCGCCGGGAACGATGGCGCGCAGCGCCTCCACGATCTCCCGGCGGCGGGCGATCACCCCGCTGTCCGGCACCGGCATCTTCATGGCGGGCGGTCCTCATCCCGTTGCGGCGAACTCGTCCGCCACACGTACCATCCGCAGGGATCCCAATACAAGGCGATGCGGCGACGGGGATGCAGGCACCCCAAAACGCAAGAGCCGCACCCGAAGGCGCGGCTCTTGCGTAAACACCCGATGACGGAGAGGCTGGGCGCGATGCCCGGCCTCGCAGTCGATCGACCCTTGCGGATCGGTCAGCCCTGGCGGGCCTTGAAACGGGGGTTCTGCTTGTTGATGACGTAGACGCGGCCCTTGCGGCGGATCACGCGGCAGGCCTTATGGCGCGTCTTCATCGACTTCAGGGAGTTGACGATTTTCATGATGCTGTTCCTGAACGCTCGGCGGCTCGATTGAAGGCGCGCACCATAGTGCGGTGCCCACCGACTGTCAACGTCCGGGAATGCCCCCGAAACACCGGCCGCCGCCGACCGTCTTTCGCACCGGACCCGCGGGAGCGGCCCGACAGGCGCGGGAGGCGGAAAACACTGCGCATACCTATGAGATGCCATACTCCTTTATGTTCTCCAATAAAGGGAAACCTTGTGGGCGCTCCGGCAGAAGCTATGGAAGATATACAACTTCGCGTTAGACGGCCATGAGGGGCGGCGAGCGGAAGACGACTGTCAGCCCATGATTCTCGACTTGGGAAAGGCAAGCCTATCCCAACAAAAATCACCAATCACCCGAACCAATACACAGTATTTATTTGCACACTTCCATCACACTCATCAATCCTTCACAATATTCTGCGGTGTATTGACGCGACGACGCGAAATCGTATGCTGCGGAGTTGAAGGCCTGTTCTTGCTGATGTAGGAACGTCCTCAGATATTCAGCGGCATCCGGACCGCCGCCGCGCACGATTACAGCCGATCCCGCCGGGGCGGCGCCGATTCGTGCCGGACCGGGCCGGACTCCGCCCCGTTCCGCGCATGGCATGCCGACTCCGGCCCGCCCCGCGCAGTGCATCATCGAAGGGGGGATCATGAAGTTCTGGAAGTCTCTGACTCTGGCGGCTGCGGCCGGTGCGATGTTCATGTCGGCCACCAACGCCGAGGCGGCCTATCCGGAGAAGCCGATCACGATGATCGTGGCCTTCGGCGCCGGCGGCGGCACCGATCTGCTGATTCGCGCCCTGGCGCCCTTCCTTGAGAAGCAGCTGGGCGACGGCAGCCGGGTCGAGGTGGTGAACAAGCCGGGCGCCGGCGGCGAGATCGGCTTCGCCGCCATCGCCGATTCGGCCCCCGACGGCTACACCATCGGCGCGATCAACTCGCCCAACGTCAACGCCATCCCGATCGAACGCCAGGCCCGCTATTCGCTGGACCGGCTCGACCCGCTCTACAATCTGGTCGACGATCCCAGCTCCTTCGCGGTCCACAACGAAGGGCAGTTCAAGACGCTGACCGACGTTGTGGCCTTCGCCAAGGCCAATCCCAACGGCGTCACCGTCGGCACCACCGGCATCGGGTCCGACGACCATCTGGCGATGCTGGTGTTCCAGCGCCAGGCCGGCGTGACCTTCACCCATGTGCCCTTCCAGGGTTCCGCCGCGAACGAAGCGGCGCTGGCCAACAAGAAGATCATGCTGAGCGCCGTGAACATCGGCGAGGCGATGCAGTACAAGCAGAAGGACCCGATCACCGTCCTGGGCGTGATGGCCGACAAGAAGGTGGAGCAGGCTCCCGGCGTCGCAACCTTCAAGGAGCAGGGCTTCGCCGCGCTGATGTCGTCGCTGCGCGGCATCGCCGCCCCGAAGGGGCTGCCGCCGGATGTCCGCACCAAGCTGGTCGACGCGCTGGACAAGGCCGCCAACGATCCGGGCTTCCAGGCCAAGGCGAAGGAGCTGTATCAGCCGGTCCGCCTGCTGCCGCCGGAGAAATATGCCGCCGAACTGGCCGAGTCGACCAAGGAACTGCGCGATCTGTGGGCCACGAACCCCTGGCTGAAGTAAAGCTCCGCAAGGTCGATGCGAAAAGAAAGGGCGCCGGCGATCTGCCGGCGCCCATTTCCATGTCTGCATTGTCCTTCAGACTGCGCCTGCAGGAGCCGTCACTTCAGCCAGGGCGTCTCCTTCCACATGGCGCGGAAGGTCGCCTCCTGGGTCTTCAGCTCCGCCGCATACTGGTCGGGGGGCAGCAGGCGCAGCGGTTGATAGGCCTTGCGGGCGATGTCCTGGAATTCCGGATGCAGCACGGCCTTGCCGATGGCATCCACCAGCTTGGCGCGGATGTCCGGCGGCAGCCCCGTCGGCGCGGCCAGACCGCGCAGCGACGCCATCTTCACGTCGAACCCCAGCTCCTTGAAGGTCGGCACGTCGGAGGCCTGGACCGACCGCTCCTCGGTCATCACGCCCAGGATGCGGATCGGGTCGCCTTCGCGGGCCCGCGCCGATTCGCCGATGTTCATCGAGGTCACCTGGATATGCCGGCCCAGAAGCGCGCGGTGGGCGTCGGCGCTGCCCGGAAAGGGCACATGGGTCAGCCGGGTCTGGGTCAGGCGCTGGAACATCAGCATGGCGAGATGATCGTCGGACCCGATGCCGGTGGTGCCGACCGTCACGCTGTTGGGGTTGGCCTTGGCGAAGGCGGCGACGTCGGCCAGCGTCTGGTAGGGGCTGTCCTTGTGGACGACGAAGGAGCCGGGGTCGTCGACCAGATTGTAGAGCGGGTCGAGCCGGTCCAGCGAAAACCGCGCCTGGCGTTCGATCGGGATCGTCACGACGTTGGGCGAGTTGATCAGCCCGATGGTGTAGCCGTCGGGAGCCGCGTCGGCGATGGCGGCGAAGCCGATCTCCCCGCCGGCACCGGGGCGGTTCATCACGATGACGCGGGTGCCGCCGCCCAGTTCCTTCTCGATGAAGGGGGCGAGCGAACGGACGATGAAGTCGGATCCGCCGCCGGCCGCATAGCCGACGATCAGGGTGATCGGCTTCTCCGGATAGGCCGCCCAGGCCGCGCCCGGCCCCGCCAGCCCGAAGGCCGCGGCCAGCGCGGAGACCGCAATCCCGGCGGCACCGGCCAGCCGGACGGCACGCCGCCGCAGTCCGCGCGAAAGGGCATCGAACCGCCCGGTTGCGGCCGGACCGGCGGCCGTTCCTGTCGATCCACCCCGCACGGCGGGACGCGCGTTCGTATCCATACATCGCCTCCTTCGGTTCGCATCCGCTGAACAGCCGGGACCATCCCAGGACCGCCGCCCAGGTGGATGCGGCATCTTTCAATTGCTTTTATCTACCGCAGGTTGCCGGATCGGCGCCTTCTTGCGGCCGCTCCATCGTAAAGGCGATTTTCTGTCAATCAACCGCCGTTTCGATATTTTCAGCAACCTTCAAATATTCTAATACTTGTTTATCAGTATATGTTCACCCGCTCTGCGGATTATCCGGCATACAGCCGGCTCGTAAACCGCTCATCCGCGAAAGGCTGTTCCCGGCATGACCGTTCACAAGGATTTCATCCGCCCCGACGCAACGACGCTGGAGGCTCTGCGCGCCCAATCTCCCGCCACCCTGCACGAGGCGATGGGCAAGAAGGGCGCCATGGGCCACCCGATCAAGCCGCTGTTCCCCGGCATGCGTCTGTGCGGACCGGCGCTGACCGTGTCCTGCGGCCCGACCGACAACCTGATGATCCACATCGCGGTGGCGCTGGCGAAGCCGGGCGACATCCTGGTCGTCGACTTCAAGGGCATGACCGACGCCGGCCCCTGGGGCGACGTGCTGACCGCGTCGGCCATCGCCCGCGGCCTGGGCGGGCTGGTGATCGACGGCTGCGTGCGCGACGCCGTTGCCATCCGCGACATGGGCTTCCCCGTCTTCTGCCGCGGCACCAACATGAAGGGCACCAACAAGACCGACGCCAAGGGCGACATCAACACGACGATCGTCTGCGGCGGCGTGATGGTGTCGGCCGGCGACATCGTGGTCGCCGACGACGACGGGGTGGTGGTGGTGCCGCGCGATCTGGCCGCCGACACGCTGGAGAAGGCCGCCGCCCGCGAGGCCGCGGAAGAGGCCTACCGCCACAAGCTGGAAGCCGGCGAGACGACGATCGAGCTTCTGAACCTGAAGCCCTATCTGGACGCCGCCGGCATCACGCTCTGACCCGTCCCCCGCATCCGCCCCCCTTCGACGGAAGCCCCCGCCATGCCCGACATCATCATTTCCGAATTCATGCAGCCGAGCGCCGTGGACGATCTGCGCCGCGACTTCGACGTGCATTACGACGAGACGCTCTACAAGCGCCTGGACGAGCTGTATGCGATGGGCCAGGACGCCCGCGCCATCTGCATCCGCAACGAGACGGAGATCCGCGGCGCCTTCTTCGACGCCTTCCCCAACCTGAAGGCGGTCGGCCGGCTGGGCGTCGGGCTGGACAACATCGACGTGCCGGCCTGCCGGGAACGCGGCATCGCCGTCCTGCCCGCCACCGGCGCGAACGAGGTGTCGGTGGCCGAGCTGGCCATCGCCGGCCTGATGATGCTGGTGCGCGGCACCACCTATTTCGCCACGCCCGACGTGGTCGCCGGCAAATGGCCGCGCGGCCGGCTGATCGGGCGCGAGGTTTCGGGCAAGACGTTGGGAATCGTCGGCTTCGGCCGCATCGGCCGCCATGTCGCCCGCCGCGCCCAGGGGCTGGACATGACGGTGATCGCCGCCGACCCGCATGTGCCGGCCGACGATCCGGTCTGGGCCCGCATGGGCGTGGAGAAGGTCTCGTTCGACCGCATCTGGGACAGTGCCGACGCGCTGTCGCTCCACCTGCCCTACACGCCGGAGACCCACAATCTGGTCAGCGCCGAGGTGATCGCCCGGCTGAAGCCCGGCACCATCCTGGTCAACGTCGCCCGCGGCGGCATCGTCGACGAGGCGGCGCTGGCCGCGGCGCTGAAGAGCGGCCATCTCGGCGGCGCCCTGCTGGATGTCTTCGCGACGGAACCGCTGCCGGCCGGCAACCCGTTCCAGGACGTGCCGAACCTGATCCTGACCCCGCACATCGGCGCCACCACCGACGAGGCGCGCGTCCGCACCGGCCACATGATCGCCGACAATGTCCGCGCCGTGCTGACCGGCACCATCCCGGACACCGCGATCGTCTGACCGCAGCCTCGTGAGGGAAACGGGCCTTTCCCCATCCGCCGGGGAAAGGCCCTTTTCTTGCCCCGGCTTGCGGCGACGGGGCAAAAGGCGGAGAGTCGCGGCACGGCACCCCGCCTCACCACCGGTTCTGGAAGGCCACCGCCTTGCGGCTGCTGCTGATCGAAGACAACCGCCGGCTCGCGTCCCTGACCGCGGAGGGGCTGCGCAAGGCCGGCTTCGCCGTCGACCCCGTCCACAGCGCGGAGGAGGCGTCGGCCGCCCTGGCGGTCGCCGGCTTCGACGCCGTGCTGCTCGACCTCGGCCTGCCCGATGCCGACGGGCTGAGTCTGCTGTCCGCCCTGCGGGCGAAGGCCGACACCACCCCGGTGCTGATCCTGACCGCCCGCGACGCGGTGGACGACCGGGTCCGCGGCCTCAACCTGGGGGCCGACGACTATCTGCTGAAGCCCTTCGCGTTGGAGGAGCTGGTGGCGCGCATCCGCGCCCTGCTGCGGCGGCCGGGGGCGGCGCTGGGAATGGTGCTGCAACTCGGGAACATCGCCCTCGATTCGGCCGACCGGCTGGCGACCGTCGCCGGCCAGCCGCTGGACCTCACACGGCGGGAGCTGGACGCGCTGGAACTTCTGTTGCGCCGTGCCGGCCGCGTGGTGTCCAAGGCGGCGCTGGAGAACGGCCTCTACGGTTTCGGCGAGGAGGTCGGCTCCAACGCGGTGGAGGTGCTGATCCACCGGCTGCGCAAGCGGCTGCAGGCGGCGGGCGCCAGCGCCGGCGTCCAGACCCTGCGCGGCATCGGCTATATCCTGATCGAGGACCCGCCCGGAGCCGGTGCGGGCAGCGACGTGGGAAGCGGCGTGGGAAGCGGCGGATGACCGGCAGGCAGCCGCCCTCCCTGATGGCCGCCATCGCGCGCTGGCTCGTTCTGGTCACGCTGCTGGCGGTCGCGACCACGGCGCTGCTGCTCTACGTCGAATTCAAGGGCACCCACGACCGGATGCGCCAACGCACGCTGTCCGGCGTCGCCCGCATGATCGAGAAGGCGGTGCGGGGGCCGGACGACCGGCTCGTCGCCGCCCTGCCCGACTCCGTCCGCGCGATGCTGCGGGTGAATGCCGCCTCCTTCGCCATCGTCGACGGGGACGGCCGGCTGCTGCTTGGCTCCGACGGGGTGTCGGGTCCGCTCGATCCGACCGGCTCCGACCGGTCGCATGCCGTCTTCCGGGTGCCGGCGCGCGATGGCGAACCGGCTCTCTACGGGCTGAGCCGCCGCATCGAAGTCGATGGCCGCCGCCTGTGGATCCAGGTGGTCTCCGGCGAGGAGGAACTGCACATCGAGTGGCTGCTGGAGGAGTTCGTCGAGCATTTCGGCTGGATATGGCTGCCCTTCGCCCTGGTTCTGATCCTCGTCAACCTCGTCATCATCCATCGCGGGCTGCGGCCCCTGCGCCGGGCGTCGGCCGGTGCCGCCGCGATCGGGCCGGACAGCGTGTCGGAACGCCTGCCGGAAGAGGGCATGCCGCGCGAGGTCCTGCCGCTGGTCCGCGCGGTGAACCAGGCGCTGGACCGGCTGGAAGCGGGCTATCGGGCCCAGCGCAGCTTCATCGCCGACGCCGCGCACGAACTGCGCACGCCGCTGGCCGTCCTGGACGCGCATCTGGCGCTGATCGGCACGCCCGGCGCCCCGATCCGGGCGGATGTCGCCGGCATGACCCGGCTGGTGGACCAGCTGCTCGACCTCGCCCGGCTGGACGCCTTGCGGATCGCGCCGGGCGAGACCGTAGACCTGACCGCGCTCGCGGTGGAGGTCGCGACCCACATCGCCCCGCTGGCCTTGGACAGACGCCGCGGGATCGAGGTCATCGGACGGCAGGACGCCCTGCCGGTGCGCGGCGCGCACGACCCGCTGTTCCGCGCCCTGCGCAACCTCGTGGAGAATGCCGTCTGCCATGCCCCCGCCGATAGCACGGTCAGCATCGAGGTGGCGGTCTCGGCCACGGGCGAGCCGCTGTTGCGGGTGATCGACCGCGGTCCCGGCATTCCGCCGGCCCTTCGGTCCCGCGTCTTCGAACGCTTCTGGCAGGGCGGCCGCGACCGGACCACGGAGCCAACGGAGTCCGGCGGCGCGGGACTCGGGCTTTCCATCGTCGCGCGCACCATGGCCGCGCATGGCGGCAGCGTCGCCATCGCCGACACGCCGGGCGGCGGCACCACCTTCACCCTGCGCTTTCCCCTCCAGCTGCGGCGGACTGCCGCACCACCGGCCGAGAATGCCGCGGCCGGCGGCGTGTAAGCGGCACGTAAGTTTGGCGGTCTAGACCGGACGGCGACCCTCCCCTCCTTCCGGAGCATCGCCATGACCGTCACCGCCTACAGCCCGGCCCAGAAATCCCTGCACTGGCTGATCGCCCTGCTCATCGTCGGCCTTTACCTGCTGACCTTCGGCGAGGAGTTCTACGAACGCGGACACCCGATGCGCGCCACCATCTGGTGGCTGCACATCTCCTTCGGCCTGCTTCTGCTCGGGCTGGTCATTGCCCGGATGGGACTGCGCCTAGTCCGCGGCATCCCGGCGCTGCCGTCCACCATGGCGCCGGCCGAGCGCGGCGCGTCCCATCTGGTCCATCTCGGTCTCTACGCCCTGATGCTGGCGGTCCCGCTGATCGGGGTGGTGCTGACCTGGCTGCGCGGCGACACGCTGACCTTCTTCAGCCTCTTCTCGATTCCATCCCCGGTCGAGGCCGACCGCACGCTGGGCCGGTCGGTGAAGGACATTCACGAGCTTGCCGCCAACCTGATCCTTGCCCTGGCCGCCCTGCATATGGCCGCCGCGCTGTGGCACCATCTCGTCCGCCGCGACGGCGTGCTCGGCCGCATGCTGCCCGACCGGCAGGCCGACCGGGAAACCGGCCTTGCCGACTGACCAGAGCCCACCTCTCCAAAAGCGCGAGCAGCGCCCCTGTGCGCTCGCGCATCGAGAGGCTATAGTCATCGCCATACATATGGATGGCGACGATCGATGGCAGAACGCAAGACGACGGGACGCAGCCGGAAGGCGGGAAGCACGCGGAGCGGAACGGAACTGGACGATGCCGGCCTGACCGCCGGCCTCCTGCCATTTCCCGACCTGCTGTCCTCGACCGCCGCCGCGGGCGTGGAGGGGGAGGAAGCCGGAGACATCCTCTCCCCTGGTGATGCGGCCGGCGGGACCGCTTGCGGAACCGCGGGCGAAACCAGCGACGAGGCCGGCGGCGACGATCCTCACTACATCGATCATCGCGAGCGGCTTCGCCGCCGCTTCCTCGACCGTGGGCCGGACGCGCTGGAGGATTACGAGCTGCTGGAGATGGTGCTGTTCGCCGTCAGCCTGCGGCGCGACGTGAAGCCGCTCGCCAAGCTGCTGATCCGGACCTTCGGCGACCTGTGGGGCGTGGTCAACGCGCCGCCGGAGCGGTTGCGCGGGCTGAAGGCGGAGGGCGTGTCGCTCGGCACCGACAATGCCGTCGCCATCGTTCGCATCGTCGGCGCCGCCGCCCTGCGCGCCCTGCAGCAGCGGGTGATCGACCGGCCGGTTCTGGCCTCCTGGCAGGCGCTGATCGACTACTGCTCCGCCGCCATGGCCCATGAGCCGACGGAACAGTTCCGCCTGCTGTTCCTCGACCGCAAGAACACCCTGATCGCCGACGAGGTGCAGCAGCGCGGCACCGTCGACCACACCCCCGTCTACCCGCGCGAGGTGGTGAAGCGGGCGCTGGAGCTGTCGGCCAGTGCGGTGATTCTGGTCCACAACCACCCCTCCGGCGATCCCACCCCCAGCCGGGCCGACATCGAGATGACCAAGGAGATCGTGCGCGCGGCCAATGCCGTCGGCCTGATCGTCCACGACCATCTGGTGATCGGCAAGGGCGGGCGCCACACCAGCTTCAAGGCCCAGCGCCTGCTGTGAGCGGCGGAGGCCCCTGCTTTCCGCGCAGCCGGGCCATGCTCCGCCACTTTGCATTTGCGAATCGCTCTCCATTTTGTTGACGTGACGGTGCCCTGCTGAAAGACCAAGCCCCTCCATGTCCTCCTCGCCCCTCTCCCTGAAGCGCCGAAGCCTGCTGATCGGCTGCGGAGCGCTCGTCCTGATGTCGGACCGCGCGCTGGCCGCACCCGCGGCACCCCGCCGCCTCAGCCTCCGGAACCAGCACACCGGCGAGACGTTCGAGGGGCCCTACCGCGACGCCTCCGGTCCGCTGCCCGACGCGATGGCCGACCTTTCCAAACTTCTGCGCGACCACCGCGCCAACAAGGAGGGGCCGATCGACGTCGGCACGCTCGATTTCCTGGCCGACATCATGGAGGCGGTGGGGGAGCCGAAGGCGACCATCCTGTCGGCCTTCCGCACGCCGGAAACCAACGCCATGCTGGCCGCCCGCAGCCTGGGGGTGGCGGAGCACAGCCAGCATCTGCTGGGCCGTGCGCTGGACATCACCCTGCCCTCCCGCCTGCCCGATGCGCATCGCAGCGCGCTGGAGCTCAAGCGCGGCGGGGTCGGCTGGTATCCGCGCTCGCATTTCCTGCACATCGACACCGGCCCGCTGCGCAGCTGGGAGATGTTCGGGCAGAATCTGGACGGGCTGTTCGCCCCCGGAATCCGCGGCGCCCGCCCCCGCACCGTATCCCAGCGCATGCAGCTTCACCGCGCGCTCGCCCGCCGCCAGCTTCTCGGCAGGCGCTGAGCGGTTGGCAGCATTGACCTGCCGGGGGTGGATCTTTCCGGCAACCCGGTGTAGGGAAGACATCATGACTGATCGCATCGCCCTCACCGCTCCGATGTATTATCCGCCGCTCTCATAGCGCGGCGTCGATCGGTCATCCCCGAAACCATGCCGTCGCAAGTCCGGCGGCCATGGTTCTCTCCCCGACAGAGACAGTCTCCGGACGGCAACGGTCCATCCGCAAGAGAGCTGTCCCATGTCTTCCAAATCCAGTGCCGCCGAGTTCCTGCATATCCTGCGCGAGCGCGGCTTCCTCCATCAGTGCAGCGACCCGGCCGCCGACCTGTCGGGCCTGGCCGGCGCGGCACCCGGCGGCGTGCTGACCGCCTATGTCGGCTTCGACGCCACGGCGGCCAGCCTGCATGTCGGGCATCTGCTGTCGATCATGGCCTTGCGCTGGCTGCAGCGTACCGGCAACCGCCCCATCGTGCTGATCGGCGGCGGCACCACCAAGATCGGCGACCCCAGCTTCCGCGACACCACGCGGCCGATGCTGGACGATGCGCAGATCGCCGCCAACGCCGCCGGACTGCGCCGCGTCTTCGGCCAGTATATGACCTTCGGGGATGGGCCGACCGACGCGGTGATGGTGGACAATGCCGATTGGCTGGACGGGCTGGATTACGTGCCCTTCCTGCGCGATGTCGGCCGCCATTTCACCATCAACCGCATGCTGAGCTTCGAGTCGGTGCGCCAACGGATGGAGCGCGAGCAGCCGCTGACCTTCCTGGAGTTCAACTACATGATCCTCCAGGCCTATGATTTCCTGGAGCTGTCGCGGCGGCACGGCTGCCTGCTGCAGATGGGCGGGTCGGACCAGTGGGGCAACATCGTCAACGGCATCGAGTTGGCCCGCCGGGTGGAGCGGCGCGAGCTGTTCGGCCTGACCACGCCGCTGCTGACCACCGCCTCGGGCACAAAGATGGGCAAGACGGCGGGCGGTGCGGTGTGGCTGAACGCCGATGCGCGCAGCCCCTTCGACTTCTGGCAGTTCTGGCGCAACACCGAGGATGCCGATGTCGGCCGGTTCCTGCGCCTGTTCACCGAACTGCCGCTGGACGAGATCGCCCGGCTGGAGCGGCTGCAGGGGGCCGAGATCAACGAGGCGAAGATCGTGCTGGCGACAGAGGCCACCCGCCTGTGCCACGGGGCGGCCGAGGCCGAAAAGGCGGCTGCGGCGGCCGGGTCCCCCTTCGCACCGGGCGGCGACGGCCTGCCGGAAATCGCCCTGCAGCGTGAGGGGGCCGATGGCGTGCCGCTGGCCGATGCGCTGGTTGCAGCCGGCCTGTGCGCCTCGAAAGGCGCGGCGCGCCGCCTGATCCGCGAGGGCGGCGCCCGGCTGGACGGCGAGCCGGTGACCGACGAGGCGGCGGTGCTCACGACCACCGCCGTCCTGTCGGCGGGCCGCAAGCGCCATGTCCGCCTGATCCTGACGCCTTGATGGAGCGCCGGTGGCGTCAGCCCTCCAGCTGGCGCCACATCTCCAGGTCGCGCTCGGCGGTCCAGATGCGGGGATCCGGGTACTGCGTCGCCTCGTCATAGGCGCGGGTGACGTTGAAGGGCATGCAGTGGTCGAAGATCACCCAATGGCCGAACTTCGGCTTCAGCGCGGCGTGGGTGTCCTGGTAGATCGTCCGCAGGTCCTTGCCGGCGGCAACCCCCTGCTTCACCAGATCGAACAATTCGCTGGTGAAGGCACGGGTGCCGCGGAGCCCCTCCTCCACCTGTTCCGGCGTGGTCAGGGCGGCGCCGCGGCCGGGCACCAGCTTCTCTGGCTTCAGCGCGGCAATCGCGTCGAGCGTCGCCGGCCAGTGGGTGAAATAGGCGTCGCCGCAATAGGGGGTAGCGCCGTACTCGACGAGGTCGCCGGAAAACAGGATCTTCTGCTGTGGCAGCCACACCACGGTGTCGCCCTTGCTGTGGCCACGGCCGAGTTGCAGCAACTGCACCTCCAGCGCGCCGAGCCACATCGTCATCGTGCCGCGGAAGGTGATGGTCGGCCAGGTGAGGCCGGGAACCGATTCGACCGCTCGGAACAGGCGGGGGAAGCGTCCGATCTCGCTCGCCATGTCGGCTTCGCCGCGCTCGACGATCAGGTCGCGGGTGTCCTCGCTGGCGATGATCTGCTCCGGCGCATAGCCCGACGCGCCCAGCACGCGCACCGCATGGTAGTGCGACAGCACGACATGGCGGATCGGCTTGTCGGTGACTTCGCGGATCCGGCGGATGACGTCCTGCGCCATCACCGGTGTAGCCTGGGTGTCGATCACCATCACCGCATCGTCGCCGATGACCACGCCGGTGTTGGGATCGCCTTCCGCCGTATAGGCATAGGCATTGTCGGACAGCTTGTCGAAGCTGACTGTCTTCTCCTCGAGATCGGCATGAGAGGCAAAGTTCTTGGACATCCCGTTTCTCCCCAGGCGCGGCCTGTATCAAGCGTCGATGGATATGGCCGCCATTGATCGGTTGACCCAACCATATCGTTTCATTTGAAACCACGCAACGCGTTTGCTGCTGCCGCGGAGTCCGGGCCGAACACAGCAAAAAGCCCGTCGAGCTGACGCTCGGCGGGCTTAATTTGGTTGCGGGGGCAGGATTTGAACCTGCGGCCTTCAGGTTATGAGCCTGACGAGCTACCGGGCTGCTCCACCCCGCGGATGTCTGTCATATGGGGTGATGGGTGTCGTGACGATGCCAGCGAATATGCTTTGAATGAGCGTCTCTTGAGGCTGAGTGACCTGGCGGCGACCTACTCTCCCACGTCTTAAGACGCAGTACCATTGGCGCGGAGGCTTTTCACGGCCGAGTTCGGGATGGGATCGGGTGTTTGACACCTCGCCATGACCACCAGGTCACCCAGGCTCAAGACCGACGCTATCCAAAGCGTTTTCGCTGTCGTGCAAGTGATGTGAGGATGTATCGAACTGGCGGGCTTGCGTCAAGCAGGGCCTTTGAGCAGGCTTGCTGCTGCGCATGGCGCGGTCTGTGGTGTCGAGATCAAGCCGATCGAGCGATTAGTAAGGCTTAGCTTCAGGCATTGCTGCCGGTCCACATGCCTCCTATCGACGTGATGGTCTGTCACGGCTCTCAAGGGAGCTCTGGTTTAGAGGTGGGTTTCCCGCTTAGATGCTTTCAGCGGTTATCCCGTCCATACTTAGCTACCCGGCCATGCCACTGGCGTGACAACCGGTGCACCAGAGGTATGTCCATCCCGGTCCTCTCGTACTAGGGACAGATCCTCGCAAAACTCCGACACCCACGGCAGATAGGGACCGAACTGTCTCACGACGTTCTAAACCCAGCTCACGTACCACTTTAATCGGCGAACAGCCGAACCCTTGGGACCTGCTCCAGCCCCAGGATGTGATGAGCCGACATCGAGGTGCCAAACGACTCCGTCGATATGGACTCTTGGGAGTCATCAGCCTGTTATCCCCGGCGTACCTTTTATCCGTTGAGCGATGGCCCGTCCACGTGGAGCCACCGGATCACTATGGCCGACTTTCGTCTCTGCTCGACTTGTCAGTCTTGCAGTCAGGCGGGCTTATGCCATTGCACTCGACGAGCGATTTCCGACCGCTCTGAGCCCACCATCGCGCGCCTCCGTTACACTTTGGGAGGCGACCGCCCCAGTCAAACTACCCGCCATGCAGGGTCCCGGACCCGGATAACGGGCCACGGTTAGATGCCAGAGACTTCAAGGGTGGTATTTCAAGGTTGGCTCCACACGGGCTGGCGCCCATGCTTCCAAGCCTCCCACCTATCCTACACATGAAGTCCCTAGCACCACTGCAAAGCTGTAGTAAAGGTGCACGGGGTCTTTCCGTCTGACCGCGGGAACTCCGCATCTTCACGGAGAGTTCAATTTCGCTGAGTTGGTGTTGGAGACA